>JACPRD010000200.1 GCA_016190145.1 Planctomycetota bacterium
GTCCTTGCCATCAGCTCCCCGACAAGCCGCCTCCCATGGTATCCTGACCCCCGCGCGCCCACCCTTCCAGGACACCGAGATGGACGACCTGAAAGACCTTGCCCGGCTCGGAAAGCCAGACTCGCGCCCGCCGGCTCCGGGTCCCGCGCCCGCCGGCGGGAAAGTTTTCGACAAGCTGCTCGCCGCGATGTCGAAGACGCGCGCGAGCGAGCTCTACCTGCGCGCGGGGGACAAGCCGGAATTCCGGATCGGCGGCGTCCACCAGGACGCCGGGAACCGGCCCTTCCAGCTCGACGAGGTCATCCGGCTGCTTCACGAGGCGATGACGTCGGAGCAGCGCGTGGAGTTCGAGAGCGCGGAAGCGATCGAGTTCGCGTACACGGTGCCGGGCTGCGGGGACTTCACGGTGCACGCGTTCCTCGACAGCGGGGTGCCGTCGTGCGCGGTGCGGTTCCATTCCAGCGCGGTGGAGACGAAGGCGTACCAGCAGTCGCGCGTGCCGAAGCCCGCGGTGGCGCCGGCGCCGGGCGGGCCGCCGCCGGCCGCTCTCCCGCCGGCGCCGAAGCCCCCGGAGCCCGAGGAATCCGCCCCGGCGCGGTCCGACGAGTGGTATTCTCAGCAGAAGGCCGCCGCCGCTGCGGAGGCCGCTTCATCGATGCCCAGAGAGGAGATCCGCAACGTGGAAGACCTCAAGGACCTGGCCAACCTCGGGAAGGGGGACGACCAGCCGCAGCAGCAATACAAGCCGCTCGAGAAGCTGTTCATCGCGATGACGAAGAACAAGGCCAGCGATCTCCATCTCAAGCCCGGGATGCGGCCGTCGTTCCGCATCGCGACGGTGCTGCACGACGTCGGCAACCGGCCGCTGCAGTTCGACGAAGTGAAGCGGATGATTTACGAGATTCTGACGGAGCAGCAGATCGAGCAATTCGAGCGCGAGCTGGACCTCGACTTCGCGTACAGCATTCAGGGCTACGGGCGGTACCGCATCAATTGTTTCCACGACCGCGGGAATCCGGCGATGGCGGTGCGGCGTGTGAACACGGAGATTCCGAGTTTCGAGCAGTTGAACCTGCCGCCGGGGGTTCGGAAGATTCCGACGATCAACCAGGGGCTGATCGTGGTGGCGGGGGCGACGGGTTCGGGCAAGTCGACGACGCTCGCCTCGATTCTGAACTACATCAACGAGAACCGGCGCTGCCACATCATCACGGTGGAGGACCCGATCGAGTACCTGTTCGAGGACAAGAAGTCGTTCGTGAACCAGCGCGAGGTCGGCATCGACGTGACGAGTTTCCAGAGCGCGCTCAAGCACGTTGTGCGGCAGAACCCGGACGTGATCCTGGTCGGCGAAATGCGCGACCACGCGTCCTTCGACGCGGCTCTTCAGGCGGCCGAAACCGGCCACCTCGTCTTCGGCACGATTCACGCCTCGTCGTCGGCGCAGACGGTGGGCCGCATTCTCGACCTGTTCCCGACGGAGAGGCAGGACCTGATCCGGCAGGGGCTGGTGTTCAACCTGAAGGCGATCGTGTGCCAGAAGCTGCTGCCGTCCAGCAGGGAAGGCGTGCGCATGGTGCCGGCGGTCGAGGTGATGATCACGAACTCCACGATCCAGAAGCTGATCACGGGCCGCGAGGACAAGAAGATCATGGACGTGATCCGCGGCGGCGCGGAAGAAGGCATGCAGGACTTCAATCAGAGCCTCGTGGCGCTGATCAACGCGGGGCTGATCACGAAGAAGGTCGGGCTCGCGTTCTCGCCGAACCCGGAGCAGTTGAAGATGAATCTGCAGGGGATTTACCTCGGCGAGGATCACAAGATTCTGGGGTAAAAGGGCAAAGGCAAACTTCAACTTTCAACTTCAAGTAACTTCAAAGGGAGAAGGACAACTTCAACCGCGAGCAGCGCGCGCTGTCCTTGAAAATTGAAGTTGCTGATTGAAGTTGAAGTTTCCCGCAGGTCGAAGCCTGAAGTCCGGATCCAGTTCCGCCTTTCTTACAAGAGGCCCTCCTTGTCCGCCCGCGATCACCTCCGGGAACTCTGGTCCCGCATCCGCGAAGGCGCCGCGAAACGCCCCGCGACGCGCGCGGCCATCGTGTTCGATGCCGATGGAGTCCGCATCGCCCGCGTCCGCCGCGACGGCCACCGCGACACCGGCCCCACCATCCGCTGGTCGGACATCTCGCGCGCCGCGGCCTACAAGCGCAACCTCTTCACGTACGACCTCATGTGCGTCCTTCTGGCGCGCACCGACGGAAGCGCCGTTGAGGTCACGGAGGAGATGGACGGCTGGACCGAGTTCCTCGGCGCGATGCCGGGCCGGCTTCCGGGGTGCCGGCCGCACACGAAGTGGTATTTCGAGGTGATGCTGCCGCCGTTCGAAGCGCGGTATCAGGAGATATTTGTCAGGGAGCTGGCGTAGGGCGGGTTCGGAGTTCGGCGTTCGGAGTTCGGCGTTGAGCGCGATCAGGGGGGCGACAGCGGTTCGCCGGCCAGACGCGCGCGCAGATCCTCGTGGATGCCGAACCTGGCCCAGAAGGCCATCGCCTGCCGGAGCAGGAACCCGAAAACCGCGCACAAGGTCCAGGACCAGGGCCCGTCGACGAAATGCCCGTGACTCGGCGTGCTGCGAACGATCAGCATGGCCGCGTAGACGAAGAACGGAACGAAGATGGCCATGAGGACTTCGAGCGGACCCGTGGCCAGGAGTTCCCGTTGCCTCCGCCAGAGCTCCCGTTCTCCTGCATCCAATTCCTCCGGGATTACGAAGTTCCTCAGGGCGCGCGCCTCCATGCCCTTGCCCGTCATCGCCAGCGCCGTGGACAGGTGGAGCTTGACGCGGTTGTTTTCGGGATCGACGGCGAGAAGCGCGTCGCCGAGAGCGGCCGCTTCGTGGTAGCAGGACTCGTTGAGCAGGCGCCACATCGCCATGACCCCCGGACCGTGGGGACACCGGTCGATGAGGCGATCGATGCCGCGCCGGGAGTAACCGAATCCGGCGACGACGAGACCCGCGGTGATCAGCGCGACGGCGAGGCCGAATCGGGAGGGGGTTGCCCGCCGTTGCCGGCGAGGTTGCAGCCATCAAGACACCCGGGCCGACGACCAGGAACGCCCCGCAGTACACGTAAACGGGGCCCGGGTCTCCAAGTCGCATCGAGCGGATCGTGTCTAAGACGGCCTTGGGCAGAAAGAGGAGCGTCATGACCACGAGAAAGGCCGCAGTCCTTCCGTCCTGCACATCGATCAGCGGCGCCGCGCTCACGCCCCCGAAATCCCGTCGACGGGGGCGCGTTTCTGATTCATAGTGAAGCGCATGACGTGCCATCCTACCTCGGGAAGCTGCCGATGAAGTGGTTCCGCATCCGCCTGACCGTGCCCGCCGCGACCGCGGAAGACGCCTCGGCCGAGTTCGCGGCGCTCGGGGCGTCGGGGGTGAAGATCGAGGACGGCGATCCCGCGGTGCTCGAATCGCATTTCGAGGGTGACGTCGCGGAAGGCGCGCGAGGCGTCGCGGCGGCGTTCGGCGGGAAAGTCGAGAGCGCCGAGTGGGTCGAGGAGGAAGACTGGATGGAGGCGTGGAAGAAACGCTCCCCGGCCGTCCTCGTCGGCCGCTTCTGCATCCACCCCTCCCACGAACCTCCGCGCTGGGGCATGCTCAACCTCCGCATCGACCCCGGCACCGCGTTCGGCACCGGCGACCACCCCACCACCCGCCTCATGCTCCTCGAAATCGAGGCGATGGCCGCCGCGCGCCCGCTCGGCCGCTTCCTCGACCTCGGCTGCGGCACCGGCATCCTCGCCATGGCCGCGGCGCTCCTCGGCGCGCGCGAAGTCGTCGCCGCCGACGTGGACCGCCGCGCGCTCGACGTGGCGCGCGACAACGCGCGGGCGAACGGGCTGGAGGGGAAGATCAAGTTCGTGGAAGGGTCGATCGGCAAGTGTCCGGGGCGGTACGAGGAGATCGCGGCGAACCTGACGCCGGACCTGCACCTGGCGCGGTTCAGGGAGTACCGCAAGAAGCTGGTCTCGGGCGGGCGGCTGCGGATGGGCGGGATCAAGGAGGACGAGGCCGCGGGGACGGCGGGGGCGGTCGAGGGCGTGGAGGCGCGGCGCGGCGAGGGCTGGGTGGTGTTGCGCGGCGCGGACGAGGCCGCGTGGGTCGCGTCCGCCGCGCCGGTCGTCGCGCCGCCGCCGGAGCCGGCGAAGAGCCCGGATCCGCCGACGCTCGTGCTCTCGGGCCCCGTCGAGGAGAAGGCGCCCGCCGCGCCGAAAAAGCGCGGGGCCATCCACCACCTCGACCTGAACGTCGGCAACCTGGACGAGTCGAAGCTCTTCTACGGCCGCCTGCTCCCGCGATTCGGTTACGAAAAGGGCGAGGCGGGGGAGGGCTGGGCCTCCTGGAAGAGTGGCGACTTCTACATCACCCTCGTCCAGGCCCAGGACCCCTGGCGCGCCGACGGCTACCACCGCAAGTGCATCGGCGTGAACCACCTGGCCTTCGCCGCGCCCTCGCGCGACGCGGTGGAGGCGCTTCACGAATGGCTCATGTGGGAGTCGATCCCCGTGCTCTACAGCGGGCCGATGGAGATGGGCGGGGAGGGGAAGGAGAACTACGCGGTGTTCTTCGAGGATCCGGATCGGCTGAAGCTGGAGTATGTCTACCGGCCCTGAGGCGACTTCAGCTTCCGCGCCTTCAGAAACAGCAGCCCGACCCCGAGAAATACAAACACCCACATCACAGGCACCCACCACAGCCGCCGCTCGCCCGGGGTGAACTCCGACAGCCGCCCCATGAGCGCCTTCGATTCCTTCCCGACCGCTTCCCGCTCGGCGGCGCACTTTGCGGGGGAGACGCCGTGGACGAGGGAGGCGAAGTCGTGGGTGCGGGCGTCGAGGGCGGAGAGGGTTTCGCGGCAGGAGGGGAGGTCGTGGCCGCGGCGGCGGGCTTCTTCGAGCTTCTGATGGAGGGCGACGAGGTCGGTGTGGAGGGCGGCGGAGAGGTCGGACATCGCGTTGCCTTCGGCGATCTCGTGCGAGTCCGCGGCGTGGCAGGCGGCGCAGGCGGTGGCGCCGTACGGGGGAAGGGGTTTCGCGCCGCCGTGGGCGTCGTGGCAGTGGGCGCAGTGGACGGGGGCGGAGGCGAGGGTGGCGGGGTCGGTGTGGACGGCGGGGCCGTGGGGGCCGGCGGCGAGTTCGCGGGCGGGGCCTTCGTGGCAGCGGCCGCAGGACTCGCGGATGGCGGCGGGCTCGGGGACGTGGGAATAGTGGGCGCCGTGGCAGCCGGCGCACGAGGGCGCGCCGAGATCGAGGTTGCGGGCGTGCGCGGAGGCCTGCCATTTCGCGACGACGCCGGGGTCCTTGCCGTGCTCGGTCATGAGCTTGACGTCGCCGTGGCACGCGCCGCAGAGATGCGCCTGGTTCCTCGGGTGCGTCTCCGAGCGCGGGTCGCGCGCGGACGGCGCCTCGTGCGGACTGTGGCAGTCGGCGCACGTCGCGGCGTCGCCTTCCTTCTCCTCCAGCACGTTGTAGCCGTGCGCGCTCGCGCGGTACTGCGCGAACTGGTCGATGCGGAGGCCGGATCGCTTCATCGCCTCCGCGTCGGAGTGGCATCGGGCACAGGTCGCGGCCACCTGGAAGCGGCCGCTCGGCGCGCCTTCGTCGCCGCAGTCGGCGATGGCGTGCGCGGTCGGCGTCGCGGCGAGCGTGTGGCAGGAGATGCAGGTCGCGCCGCCGGGATCGCCCCGGCGGGTCGCGGCTGCGTGCGGACTGAGCTCGAACGCCTTCGTTTCCTTTTCGTGGCAGGAAGCGCACATGCGCGCGAGATCCGAGGGCGCGGGGCGGCCGACGAAGTCCGCGGCGGGCGAGTGCGCGGCATCCATGTCCTCCGCTTCCTCGCGCCCGTTGTGGCAGTCCGCACAGCCGAAGACGAGGTGGGCGGAGTCGGCGAGGAGTTTCTGCTGGGGCTCGTGGCAGTCGACGCAGCGGTTTTCGGCGGAAGCGGTGGAAGCGAGGGCGGCGAGGAGGAGGAGGCGCTTCATTTCGGCCGCCCGTAGGTATCGAAGCGCCAGTGGTGGCCGAAAAGGGAGAGCTCGTTTTCGGAGAGGGAGCCGAGGAGGGTGAGGGCGGTCCAGGCGAAAAGAAAACATCCGGCGACGGCGAGGGCGAGCTTGCGGCGGGCGGGCCGGCGTTCGGGGGAGCGGTCGAGGAAGGGGAGGGCGGCGAAGGCCGTCGTGGCGGCGATGAGGAGGCAGACGGCGAATTTCTCGCCGGGGACGCCGAAGATCGTCGAAGGCCAGTACTTGAGGTACTGGTAGACGGCGAGGAAGTACCACTCGGGGCGGATGCCCGGCGGCGTCGTGCGGCCCGCGCGCGCGCCGAGTTCGGGGGGCCAGAGGGCGGCGGCGGTGACGAGCGCGGCGGCGGCGACGATCGCGACGGCCGCTTCCTTGAGGATGTGGTGCGGCACGTACGGATCGCCGCCGGCGCAGAGGGCATCGTGGCCCTGGGCGTCTTCTTCGGCGGTGCTCGCGAGGGGCGCGATGCCGAGGCGGCGGACGAGGGCGAGGTGGGCGGCGAGGAGGGCGGCGGCGAGGGCGGGGAGGAGGAGGATATGGAGGACGTAGAAGCGGGTGAGTGTGGCGGGGCCGACGCCGGGTCCGCCGGCGAGGAGGTCGCCTGCGGCGGGGCCGACGGCGGGGGTGATGCGGACCTGTTCGAGGCCGACGACGGCGCCCCAGTAGGAGAGTTCGGACCAGGGGAGGAGCTGGCCGGTGAAGGCGAGCGCGAGGGTGATGAACAGGAGTTTCGCGCCGAGCACCCAGGTGAGTTCGCGGGGTTTCTTGTGGCCGCCGGTGAGGAAAACACGGGCGGCGTGGGCGAGGAGGAGGGCGACGAGGAAGTGGGCTCCCCACGCGTGGGCGCTGCGGACGAGCCAGCCGAGGCGGACGCGGTCCTGGATGTGGGCGACGCTTGCGTGGGCGGCCTCGGGGGTCGGCTGGTAGTGGAGGGCGAGGGCGATGCCGGTTGCGATCTGAAGGACGAGGAGGGCGAGCGCCGTCGAGCCCAGGGTGTACGCCCACCCGACGTGCGGCGGTACCGGGCGCGACAGGTCGGCGATCGCGCGCGCGCGCCGCTCGCGCCAGCCGAGCCGCCGGTCGAGCGCGTCCGCGAGGGCGCCGAGCAGGCTCAACCCGTGATCTCCCATGCGTCGCCCGCGTCCTTGAGGTCGAGGCGGCGAAGTGGCGCAGGCGGGGGCCCGGCGAGGACGCGGCCTTCCGCGTCGAACTTGCCGCCGTGGCACGGGCATGCGAACCCGCGCGCCGCGGGGTCCCAGCGCACGGTGCAGCGGGCGTGGGTGCAGGAGAGGGAGAAGGCGACCGGTCCGGCGGGGGTGACGAGCACCGCGACGGGCGAGCCGCCGAGTTCCGCGAGCGCAATCCCGTCTTTCAGATCCGATTTCTGCACTTTCACCGTCTGCGGCGGTTCGTGGACGGGCAGGGCGGAAGCGCCGAGCACGCCCGCGACGCCGCCGGCGGCCGCGGCGGCCCAGGCGCCGAGGGCGAGGTTCAGGAAGTCACGGCGATTGGTGAACGGTTCGGGCATGGCTGGCTCGGCGTTTCTCCCGATCGATGTGCCCTGGGGGGCGGAGTTCTCATCGCTCTTGATCCTCCTTTATCGCTTTTCCAGAGTCTTTCCTATCGCCGTTCATCGCCTTTTCCTGAAGTCCGGTGCGGCGGATGAAAAAGGCGATGAACGGCGATAGGAAAGACCTCCGAAAATCGATAAAAGCGGATGAAATCGGATGAGGCGGGTCTCACTCTAGTCTGTAAGTCGCGGCGGATCAGGGGATTTCCGCTTCCCGTGTCGAGGACGCCTTCGTTCGCAGATCTTCGACGCGGAGAGAAAGAAACGTGTCGGGCGCGACGCGGGCGGAGCGGCTGGGGAAACGCCAGCCGGGAGTGAATTCGAGCGCGACGAGGCGGCCGGAAGCGGGGCCGGCGAGTTCCTGACGGAATTCCCCGGGTTGCGTGCGGGTGCCGTCCTTCTTCTGGGCGATCGCCGTCAGGGCCAGGCGGCTCGGCTCAGCCTCCGCGCCGGACCCGGAGGTCGGGACGCGGACGAGCACGATGACCCGGATGCCGTGCTCCGACCTTTCGTGTTCGACGGCCTGGACGACGCAGTGGAGAATCTGCGGCTTGCTGCGATCCTCTTCCTGAAGAGGCGCCGGCAGGCAGTCCGTGCCGCCGACGGCGACCTCGGCGACGAGCCACCGCTCGAAATTGACGAGCGTCACGGCGCACGCGCGTTCGACTCCATCCGCGCCTCGCATCGTTCCCAGGACTTCCGCGGACTCGAGCGGCCCCAGCCGCCGACCGGGCCGTACTTCCTGCGCGGTCCATCGCCCCCAGAGCCCCGGCGTCGCCTGCCGCGCGCGCCCGGCGGACTCCGACACCGCGTCGACGGCGTAGAGGGAGGTCGACGACGTGAATCCCGTGTTCATCTGGCTCAGAAACGAGTCCGCCGCCTGCTGCTCGGGCGGACGGCGCGGGCCGGGGCGGATCAGCGAGAGGAGCACCGCGACGACCGTTCCGACGGCCACGAGGAAGCCGGCGACAGCCACGAGAACGAGGATCGGAAAGTGGCGGCTCACGCCGGGGATCGGCAGCATCTACTCGTTCCTGCGCTCGAGGGTGAACGACAGCGCGCCGCCGGAAGAACGCACCGCGTCCATCGCGTAGAAGAAGTCCGGCAGGAGCGCCGCTTCACGCCACTCCAGGAACTGCACGTTGTCCACGAACAGGTCGGAGGTTCCGGTCGTCGGCGGGTAGAGCGCCATATAGAACATAACCTGGTCGGCGCTCAGCCCTCCCAGCGGTTCGAGAGCCGTTGCAGGGATGTCGACGATCACTTCACGCCAAACCCCGTCGCCGGCGATGGCGTAGCCCAGTTCGACGGTTCGGAGAAACGTACTGTCCGCCTCTTCGTTAGGCAGGCTGGAGTCGAAATGATAGACGTCGAGCAGGATCGTGGTTGGAGCGTCTCCCGTGAGGCGTACGCGCAGGCGGACGGACCATGTCGCGTCACCGTCGGCGGGCGAGGTGACGCCGCCGCCGAGGTCGTCATAGAGACGGTGCTCGGCGATATTCACTCTGGCGACGGGGCGCGCTCGGGTTCTTTCGGTGTTCGACGATGTACGGGTCAGGTGAAGCGCGCGCAGTCCGGAGGCCCCAGCGGCGACCTCCACGCGCTTGTGCGCCGCGTCCGCTGCAGGGAGGTGCCAGTGGTAACCTCCTTTGGATTCGCCGTCAGATACTTCATCTTCGAAGTGTCCCCAGCGAAAGACATCGCGACCCAACAAGACGCCCGCGAGCGGGGTTCCTCCCGGGCCTCTGGATCGGGTCAGGGCCGGCCCGGGCAGGCTGACGGCCGATGAGCTATCCACGGTGACATCCATCGTGAACAGGGAGGGCGGACCGGTGGTGAATCGTGCGGAGTGCCTCTCGTGAATGACCGCCGGCCGTTCGGATCCGGGGAGCAGGGTGTCGAGGACGGACTGGATGAGGCCGCCGAACCTGTCTGCGTGGGCGTCGATTACGGAGCGTTCCCGCATCAACTGCGTCACATCGGCCGCAGCGGATCCGGAGACGGCGGCCGGCCGGTAGCGGTGGATCGTGAGGGGCAGCATCCTGGCTTCGAGGAGTGTTGCGTCCTCATAGACGAACCGGAGCACGCCGGACGTGAAGGTCTGCAGGAAGTCCTGATCGAACACGCAGTTGCCGATGCTGTAGACGATTGGCCGGCCCAGGTGCCACTCGAAGCCCTGCAGGACATGCGGGTGGTGGCCGACGACGGCGTCGGCGCCGGCGTCGATGGCCGCCCGGGCGGAAGACTCCATCCCGGCCGACTGAAATGCGGAGTAGGTGTGATGCCCGCCGTGAATCTGGACGACGACGATTTCGCAGCCGGCGGCCCGGAGGGCGGCGACGTCGGTGAGGACTTTCGAGCTGCTGAAGCGATTGGCGCCGCCGTGCCCGCGCCGGGCAACCCAGTCCTGGAGTTCCGGGTAGACCGCGGTGGCGGAAGCCCACATGTCGGCTTCTTCGGATTCGTCGGCCGTCAGGGCCTCAGCCGAAACGATTTCGGCCCACGCCGATCCGATCCGGCGCGCCGCGGTGGGGATCGACACGACGGAACCCGTGAATCCCCACGAGCGAAATTCGTATTGCCAGGCGTCCTCCGGATCGAGATCCGGGGGGACTGGATTGGCGTCGAGAGGATACGAGTCGTTCGCGGAGTCGCCGTTGATCGTGGAGTATGAGAGGAACCCGATGGACAGGACTCCGCCCGGGAGGACGACCGACGCGGCGGCTTCGGCTTCGGTCTCTCCGGCGCCGACCTTCGCGATTCCCGCCGCGTCGATTGCGGCGCCGGTGGACGCGATTCCGGCTTCCAGCCAGTCCCGGATGTGATTGTTGCCGAGCACCGCGAGATCGACACCCATTTCGTCGAGCATGGCCGTGATCTCGGGCACGCTCTGCAGCACGAACAACTTCCCCGGGTACGCCGCGTCGTCCGGCAGGGTGCCGATGACGGTCTCGACGTTGACGGAAGTGACCGTTGCGGCGCGGCAGATCGGCGCCAGGAGTTCGACGGCGCCGCGGGCGCTGATTCCCCCGTCGCCCGGAGTCACGACCCACGTGTCGTCGCTGCCTGGAGCCAGAAACCGCCGGCCGAGCATGGCGTCGCCGCAGAAGTGCAACGAAACCCGCTGAGCCCCGGAGGGACCGGTCTCCGCCCACAGGCGGACTTCCTGAACGGCACCGGCGTCGGAGGCGTCGAGTATGAAGGGTTCGTCGAGGAATCCCGGCGCGGTCACGACGAAGACCTGCGGCTCGTCGAGCCCGGGGAACGAAATCGTCCCGTCGGGCGCGACGGGGGAGGGCGCGCCTCCGCCGACGCTCACGACGGCTCCGGGCAGCGCCGCGCCGTCCTCGTCGACCACCGCGAGCATGATCGTGAATTCCGGTACCGGCGGCGGGTCCCCTCCGCCCGGATCCGGAGGCGGGGGCGCCGGCGTGCCGCCGCCGCCCGATGTTTTCTTTTTGTCGGAGGACGAATCCTCCGGCGAATCGTCGTCGTGCGACTTGTGGCAGCCCGTTCCGAGAAGAATACCCAGGGCCACGGCCGCCGCGGCCGCCGCGCGCAAGCACGTTCGAAGTGATGTGAATTCACGTGCCCGAGCCGCCATGGCCGGAAAGTCTAGCACATCGCGCGCCGCGCCCTCGCCTGCTGCCATCGCCCGCCATGGCCGCCCCGCGCGGCGGCGAACGCCGCCAGCTCGCCGTCCCCTTCTCCGACCTCTCCGGTTTCACCCGCCTCTCGGAACGCATGGACCCCGAGGAGGTCCGCGACCTCGTCGACGAACTGTTCACCCGCTTCCGCGCCCGCATCGAATCCTGCGGCGGCACGGTCGACAAGTTCATCGGCGACGCCGTCATGGCGGTCTTCGGCGCGCCCACGGCGCACGAGGACGACCCGGCGCGCGCCGTGCGCTCGGGGCTCGCACTCCAGCGCGGAGTCGCCGCGTTCAACGGGGAGCGCGGGCTCGACCTCGCGCTGCGCGTGGGGATCCACCTTGGGGAGGCGCTCTGAGGAAGCGTCGGGGGCGCGGGGGCGACGGCGACGGGGGATCCGGTGAACGTGGCGCAGCGGCTGGAATCCGCGGCGCGGCCCGGGACGGTGCTGGTTTCCGCGGCGGTCGAGCGCGCGGCGCGCGGGCGGTTCCGGTTCCGCCCGCGAGGCCCTGGCCCGCGCGCGCGCCGTTTTCCCCCGCGGCCGCGCGCCCCTCGCCGAGTCCCTGCAGTTCGCCGCCGACGACATCGCGGCGTAATTCGCGCTCGGCGATGTGGAAGCGGCGCAAGCCGCAGTCGCCTCCTCCTCCCGCGAAGCCCGAGACCGCGGATTCGCCTTCTTCATCCCGCTTTTCGAGCGTATCTCCGGACCAACTCTCCAGGCCCCGCCCAGCTGAAGCCCCCCCGCCTCACCTGGCGCGCGAAGCGCGCCGCTTATAGCTTATGGCTTATGGCTTATGGCTGCCTTCCTCTTCCCGCATTGCACCCCCCTCCCATTCCCGGTACATTCCCCCGCTTATGTCCCCGGACCTCGTCATAGGCGTCGACGTCGGCGGCACCGCCATCAAGGCGGCGGCCGTGGACCGCGACGGGCGCGCTTCCGCAAGACGCGAAGTCCCGACCCCCCAGGGCGGGTCCGCGGCGGTCGTGGAGCGCGTCGCGGAGGTCGTGCGGGAGATCGAGGCGGAAGCGGGGCGCGCGCGGGCGATCGGGGTGGGGTGGCCGACGCCGCTCGACCCGGTGCGCGGCGTGGTGCTGTTCGACAACAAGCTGGGAAGCGCCGGCGTGAACATTGCGGATCTGGTGAGTCGCGCGACGGGGCGGCCGGCGTGCATCGAGAACGACGCGAACGCCGCGGCGCTCGCGGAGTATCTTTATGGCGCGGCGCGCGGGGCGGGCTCCGTCGTGCTCCTCACGCTCGGGACCGGCGTCGGCGGCGGCATCGTCCTGAACGGCGACGTCTGGCACGGGCGCGACGGCGCGGCCGGCGAAGTCGGCCACGTCAAGGTGCACCCCGGCGGGCGCAAGTGCCTGTTCTGCGGCCGCCGCGGCTGCCTCGAAGCCTATGCCGGCGCGCAGGCCATCCTCGCGCGCTACCGCCGCGCCGGAAAAAAAGCCGAGGGCATGAAGGACGTCGTCGCCGCCGCCCGCCGCGGCGAACCTCTCGCCGTCCGCATCGTCTCGGAAATGGCCGAAATGATCGGCATGGCCGTCGCCGATCTCGCGAACATTCTCAACCCTGAAATCGTCGTTATCGGCGGCGGCGTCGCACGGGCCGGAAACATCCTCTTCCGCCCCATCCGCGCCGCCGTCGCACGGGAAGCCCTTCCGAACGTCTCGAAAGGGCTTCGAGTCGTCCCCGCCAGGCTCGGCAACGAGGCGGGCACCTTGGGAGCCGCAGGATGCGCCTGGAAACGATACGGAACTTCTGCATCATCGCGCACATCGACCACGGGAAATCGACGCTCGCGGATCGCATCCTCGAGCTGACCGGGGCGGTTGCCAGACGCGACATGCAGGCGCAGCTACTCGACTCGATGGACCTCGAGCGCGAGCGCGGCATCACCATCAAGGCGAAGTCCGTCGCGCTCCACTACCCGTTCGAGGGCAAGAACTACAACCTCAACCTCATCGACACGCCTGGACACGTGGACTTCACGTACGAGGTTTCGCGGAGCCTGGCGGCCTGTGAAGGGGCGATCCTGCTCGTCGACGCGACGCAGGGGGTGCAGGCGCAGACGGTGGCGAACACGCTGCTCGCGCTCGACGCGCACCTCGACATCGTGCCCGTGATCAACAAGGTGGATTCGCCGAACGCGCAGATCGAAGAGACGATCCTCGAGATGACGAACTCGCTCGGCGTGAAGGCCGAGGAGGTGCTGCAGATCAGCGCGAAGACGGGGCAGGGCGTGCAGGAGCTGATCGACGAGGTGATCCGGCGCGTGTCGCCGCCGGAGAGCGAGCCCGGCCGGCCTCTTCGCGCCCTCATCTTCGACTCGGTTTACGATTCCTACCGGGGCGTCGTGATCTACGTGCGGCTCGAAGACGGGTCGATCAGGCAGGGGCAGGACATCCGGCTGCTGTCGCTGAACCAGGTGCACCACGTGGAAGAGGTCGGCGTGTTCACGCCGAAGCGGGTTCCCGTCGGGGAGTTGAAGGCCGGCGAGGTCGGCTACATCATCGCGGGGATCAAGCAGATCCGCGACGTGCGCGTCGGCGACACGGTCACGACCGAGGGCGACACGGTGGAGGCGCTTCCCGGGTTCCGCGAGCCCAAGCCGATGGTGTTCTGCGGCATCTACCCGACGAACGACCAGGACTTCACGGAGCTGAAGAAGGCGCTCGAGAAGTTGTCGCTAAACGACTCGGGGTTCACGTGGGAGCCCGAGACTTCCGAGGCGCTGGGCTTCGGCTATCGCTGCGGCTTCCTCGGCCTGCTCCACATGGAAATCGTGCAGCAGCGCCTCGAGCGCGACATGGACGTCGACGTGATCCAGACCGCGCCCAACGTCACGTACGAAGTCGTGCGGCGGGCGCGCGGAAGCCAGCCCGAGGTCCTCCGGGTCGACAACCCCGCGAAGCTCCCCGACGACGGCGAGATCGAGGAGTTCCGGGAGCCGATCTGCCGGCTCAAGCTCATCACGCCCACCGACTCGATCGGCGACGTCATGAAGCTCTGCCTCGACCGGCGGGGGCAGTTCGTGTCGCAGGAGTACATCTCCCCCATCCGCGTCATCCTCACCTACGACATTCCCTTCGCCGAAATCATCTTCGATTTCTACGACAAGATGAAGTCCATCACGCGCGGCTACGGCACCATGGACTACCAGGTCCTGGGCTACCAGCCCGACAACCTCGTCCGCCTGCGCATCCTCGTCGCGGGCGAGGAGGTCGACGCCCTCTCCATCGTCTGCCACCGCGACCAGGGCGAGTACAAGGGGCGCAGGATGATTCAGATCCTCCGCAAGGAAATCCCCCGGCACCTCTTCGAGGTCGCCCTCCAGGCCGCGATCGGCGGTCGCGTGATCGCGCGCGAGACGATCAAGGCGGTCGGCAAGAACGTGACGGCCAAGTGCTACGGCGGCGACATCTCGCGCAAGCGGAAGCTGCTCGAGAAGCAGAAGGAAGGCAAAAAGAAGATGAAGAACGTGGGCTCGGTGGAGATCCCGCAGAAGGCGTTCCTTTCCGTACTGTCCGTCGAGCGGGAGTAGTCGTTCAATGTCCGGGGGACTTCGTACCGTCGCTTGAGTTCGGCCGGCACGTGCAAAACACAGAGAGGGAAACAGGCTGACATGACCGGGATCTACAACACTCTCAGGGACCGACTCGCCGGGCACCCCGGTCCACGTTGGCTTTCCCTCGGGATGCTGGCCGTGGTGTTCCTGTGGGATGCCTGGCTGACGGTCGCCGGAATTGACCCGATCGCCTCGGGCATCGAAGGCGCGCTCGACATCCTGCTGCTGGTGATGCCGATCGTGCCCGTCATCGGGCTGGCCATGAACCAGCGCTGGGGATTCCAAGCAGCCCGGTACGTCGCGGCGCTGTTGTTTTTCGGCTGGCTGAAGACCGCCATTCGCGGAGGGCGTGCCAGCTTCCTGGAGCCTGCCGTCAATCCCGCATACGCCGTGATCGCCGTCGCCTGGTTCGTCACCCTTTTTGCCGTCGTCACGCTCGGAATTCCCCGGGAGAGATCTCCCGAGATCGCCGATGGAGAGCCGCCAGCGGAAGGACGCAAGAAGCGAAAGTCGCACGACCCGCTCGAGTGGACCCGCGACAACGTCGAGGCCATCGTGGTGGCGTTCCTGATGGCGCTCATCATCCGGTGCTTCTGCGTCGAGGTGTTCAAGATCCCGACGGGCTCGATGGAGCCCACGCTCTACGGCGACACGAAGCCGACGGATGCGCTGCCGCACCACACCGGCGACCGCATCATGGTCGACAAGGTCGGCCTCATGTTCGAGCCCGTCTTCCGGTACGACGTGTGCGTGTTCAAGTACCCGCTCGACCGGTCGCGCAATTTCATCAAGCGCATCGTCGGCCTGCCGGACGAGGACCTCTGGATCGACAAGGGCGACATCTGGACGCGCCCGCACAAGGGCGGCGACGGGAAGTTCCGGATCGCGCGCAAGCCGGCGAAGGAGCAGCCGGGCATCTGGCTGCCGGCGTGGCCCGGCGAGGACGTGAGCCGCGAGTTCTGCAGGAAGAAATGGGACGGCGCGGCGGACGATTGCTACCTCGGCAACAACGCGTTCGACACAGGCCCCGCCAAAGGCAACGCCGTCTTCCGCTTCCACCAGATCATCGACGGCAACTACAAGGGACTCGGCTCGTCTTCGCGCGTGCACGACCTGCGCGTGGCGTTCCGGGCGACGTTCGCGGAGGGGAAGGGGATGTTGTTCGTGCGGAACAACCGCGCGGACGGATACGGGAGCCTGTACGTCACGGTGTCGGCGGAGGGGAAGGTGAAGGTGGACCACCAGCTCGATCCGGGGGGGACGTTCCAGCCCGCGGGCGCGCCGCACGAGGCGGACGCCGGGAAGATCGAGGCGGGGACGGAGATCGAGGTCGCGAATTTCGACGGGTCCGTGCGCGTGCGCGTGGACGGGAAGGAAGTTCTGGCCTACGAATACGTGAACGAGCGTCCGGAGACCCTGAGGGCCATCGATCCCCCGCAGTTCCAGATCCTGTTCGGCACGCAGGACGGCGCGGCGAAGTTCGAGGACGTGACCGTCGGACGCGACATCTACTACTTCACGCGCGGCGACAACGTGTTCGCCGGAAGGGAGTACCTGGAGATTCCCGAGGGCAAGTACCTCGCGATCGGCGACAACGTCGGCAATTCCAAGGACGGCCGGCTGTGGCGCGAGCGCGTGCTCACGCTGAAGGACGGCCGCGAGCTCCTCGGAGACTACGACTCGCAGGAGCACTACCCGCAGGACAATTCGAAGGAGAACGCCCTCCGCCGGTTCCGCGACCTCGACGGCACGGACCATTTCTTCCAGGACGAGGACATCGACGACGACGGATCCGGCCGGCCCCGGTGGCACCCGTTCGTGTCGCGGGAGGAGCTGGTGGGGAAGGCGCTGATCGTGTGGTGGCCGCTGAAGAGGTTCAAGGTGATCCGATGAAAACCAGGCCCGCGGTGTCCCCTGTATCCTGGTGCGGGCGCGCCACGGGCGCGCCCGGCGACGTCCTGAAATCAATCCTTCTTCTTCCGATCCTCCTCCTCATGACCCCAGACCTCCGCGCGGAAATCCGGACCTCTACCGTCGAATACAAGCACGGCGACGCCGTCCTCGAGGGCCTCTTCGCATGGGACGATGCCATCCAGGGCAGGCGTCCGGGCGTCCTCGTCGTCCACGAGTGGTGGGGGCGGAACGACTACGTGAAATCGCGCGCGGAGAAGCTGGCCGCGCTTGGGTACGTGGCGTTCGCGCTGGACATGTACGGGAAGGGGCTGGTGGCGACGGATCCGAAGGAGGCGGGGGCGCTGGCGGGGAAGGTGCGCGGGGACAGCGCGTTGATGCGCGAGCGCGCGGCGGCGGGGCTCGAGGATCTGCGGAAGGACGAGCGCGTCGACGCGACGAAGATCGCGGCGATCGGGTACTGCTTCGGTGGGACGGTCGCGCTCGAGCTGGCGCGCAGCGGCGCCGAGCTGGCCGGGGTGGTGAGTTTTCACGGGGGGCTGGGCACGAAGGCTCCTGCGGAGAAGGGGAGAGTCAAGGCGAAGGTGCTGGTGCTGCACGGGGCGGACGATCCGCATGTTCCGGTGGCGGAGGTGACGAAGTTTGAGGAAGAGATGCGGGCGGCGGGGGTGGACTGGCAGGTGGTGAGTTACGGGGGTGCGGTACACGCGTTCACGAATCCTGGGGCGGGGAACGATCCCTTGAAGGGAGCGGCGTATCACGAGTCTGCGGACCAGCGGAGCTGGGAAGCAATGCGGGCGTTTTTCAACGAGGTGCTGAAGTAGTTCGCCGGTTTTCCGCAGGTTATCCACGCCTTTGTCCGGCGGGTCCGGGGCTGAGTGTTGAAAGCAAGAGTTCATCATAAGACATTCGGACTGAAGCACTTAGGAGGGTTGTAGACACCGCGGCGGGAAGGAACTCCACGACTTTCCCCGTGTTCTCCACAACCGCTTCAACATGCCTCTTCTCCACGTCTCCAGCCTCGTCAAATCCTACGGCTCCCGCACCGTGGTGGACGGCGTCTCCTTCGACATGGATGCCGGCGAGATCATCGGCCTCCTCGGACCTAACGGCGCCGGAAAGACCACGACCTTCCGCATGACCATCGGCATGATCCGCCCCGACAAGGGCTCCGTGCACCTGAACGGCGAAGACGTCACCCATCTGCCCGTCTACCAGCACGCCCGCCGCGGCATCGGCTACCTCGCCCAGGAGCCGTCCGTGTTCCAGCGCCTCACCACCGAAAAGAACCTCCTGGCGATCCTGGAAACCCGCAGCCTCAGCCGCGCACAGCGCCGCGAGCGCTGCGAGTCCCTGCTCCAGGAGTTCGGCCTCGGCCAGGTCCGCGGCCAGATGGCCAACACGCTCTCGGGCGGAGAAAAACGCCGCCTGGAAATGGCGCGGGCCCTCATCACCGAGCCCCGCCTCCTCATGCTCGACGAGCCGTTCAACGCCATCGACCCGATCACCGTGGAGGAAATCCAGAAGGTGATCAGGCGGCTGGCGGCCAAAGACATCGGCATCCTGCTCACCGACCACCATGTCCGCGAGACGCTCGCGGTGACCGACCGGTCGTACATCATCAGCAACGGACAGATTCTCGCGCAGGGTTCGCAGGAGGATATCCTCGCGAACGTGGCGGTGAGGAAGATCTACCTCGGAGAACAGTTTTCGATGTGAAGAAGATGAGCCGGATCCCTTTTCCTTTACCTTCCCCTTTACCTTCCCCTTTACCTTTCCCTGTCGTTCGACAGGCGAAGGGCAGGAAAAGGTAAAGGGGCGGCGCTCCGCGCCGCAGAAAAACAAACTTCGGAGTGTGACCGATCATGTCCGACCAGCCCGCCACCCAGAGCACTCCCCACCGCGATCCTTCCATCGCCCTCGTCCTCGCCTGGCTCGTCCCGGGCCTCGGCCACCTCTACCTCGGGAAGCCGAAAAAGGCCCTCTTCTTCTTCCTCACCCTTTCCCTCGTCTACCTCGCCGGATTCGTCCTCGCCGACTTCCGATTCGTCCGCTTCGACGACAACCCGTTCTACTACGTTGGCCGCTGGGGCTCCGGCCTGACCTGGGTGGCGACCTGGCTGACCACCAACAATCCGCCGCGCGGCACGACGCCGCTCGAGCTCTACGAACCCGGCCTCCTCTATATGTGCAGCGCGGGGCTGCTCAACGTCGTCCTCGTGCTCAACATCCTGAGCGGCACGCACGCGTCCGAACCCGCGAAATCCGATGCGCCCGCCCCGCCTCCCGCGGCCTGACTTGACGGAACACGCTTCAGCCCGCACAATCCCCGCACTCACCGTGACCGCATACTCAAGGAGACCGCTCGATGTCTGGCGACCTCAAACTCTCCGCCGCCGGCTGGCTCATCGCCGCAATCCTGACGATCGCGACGTTCGTCCTCCTCGGGTTGATGGCCAAGGCCGACCGCAAGTAACGGCACACGGGACCGCGTGATCGCACAGGTCCTCTTCCAGCACAATACCTTCGTCGTCACGGTCGAGGACGCCGTCGCCGTCGGGCTGCTCGTGCTCCTCGAGGCCATCCTCAGCGCCGACAACGCGATCGTCCTCGCCCTCCTCGCCTACAGCCTCCCGAAGAACAAGCAGAAGCTGGCGCTCAAGATCGGCATCTGGTGCGCCTTCGCCTTCCGCATCCTCGCCGTCCTGTTCCTGCTCCAGCTCCTCGCCCACCCGCTCAGCAAGAAGATCGCGCTCTCCATCGGCGGCTCCTACCTCCTCTGGCTGCCCATCAAGCACTGGCGCGAGAAACGCCACGCGGCCCCCGCCGAGGACGGCGGGATCGCGGTCGCCGCCGCCTCCTCCATCCTCGGCCTCGGCGCGTTCTGGAGCACCGTCCTCCGCATCGAATTCACCGACGTCGTCTTCTCCGTCGATTCCATCCTCGTCGCCATGGCCGCCTCCTCCAAGGCCTGGGTCATCATCACCGGAGGCGTCCTCGGCATCGTCGCCATGCGGTTCGTCGCCGGCGGCTTCCTGAAGGTCATCGAGAGGTTTCCCGCCATCGTCGACGGCGCTTACCTCATCGTCGCCGTCGCCGGCGCCAAGATGCTCACGGAATTCGCCCACACGATGGGATGGATCCACGTGAACGAGACGTGGCTCAAGGGCATCTCCTTCGGGCTGATCGTGCTGATTTTCTGCGCGAGCCTGCTTGTCGGCCGGCGGAAGGAAGAAGAGCAGGCCGCTGGAAGAGACGAGGGGCCGGGGGTCTAGGCTCCGGTCCAGGCTTCGTGAATCGCGAGCGGATTCGGCCGCGGGTTCGGCGTTCGGAGTTCGGAGTTCGGCGTTGAGCGCGGCCACGGCACCGGGTGATCCGGCGGCGTGAAACCGCGACTCTCCCGCCGACCCCGTGAGTGCTTCCGCGGGCCGACAACTCCGAACGCCGAACATGGCGTCAGGGAAGCCGTGCGGTCCGGGAGGCGCGAATGGCAGCGGCGAGCGCGCGCGAGTCGGCGTCTTTACGCGAAACGCTGCACGGCCCAGACCAGCACGGCCCCGACCAGGATCGCCAGGCTCAGCAGCAGGAACGTCTTCAAACCCTTCCGCGCGATGTTCTCCACGCCGTCCTCCTTCGCCGCGGTCAGCACCAGGCTCGCGACGAGCGCGATGGGGAAGTAGAGGAGCAGGTAGGTGAAGGGTTTGGTCGCCATCGGCGGGGATGCTAGCCGCGAGCGCTGGGGCGCGCAAGGCCGCTTCTGGTAGATTGAACGACCGGACCCGGCCCCGGGCCGGCCCCTTTTTCCCAGTCCGTCCGTTCGGAGGATGCGTCATGCAGGGCAACGGAGGCAAGATCCTGATCGTCGCCATCCTGGCGGCCGCCGGTTTCGGCGCGTACAAGTACTTCACGAAGAACGTGGGGTCGAAGACCGACGATGAGCTCTTCATCATCATCTCCAACGGGGGCATGACGGCGACCGCGGCGCAGGCGGAGCTGGTGATGCGCGCCGGCTCCGGCAAGACGCCGGCGACGGCGTTCCGCTCGCGGCTCAAGGACGACAACAAGGACGTGCGGGTCGCGGCGTGCAAGGGAATCAGGGCGTGCAAGGACAAAGCGTCGGCGCCCGCGCTGATCGAAACGCTGGCGGACGACGCCTTCGAGGTGCGGACCGCGGCGTGCGAGGCGTTCGAGAACGTGCGCGTGAAGGAAGCGGTGGCGCCGCTGATCCAGCTTCTCGACGATCCGAAGGAAGGCGTGCGTGTGGCGGCGAGCAGCGCGTTGCGGTCGATCACGAAGCAGTCCTATTCGAACAAGGAGTCGGACAAGTGGAAGAACTGGTGGACGGATAATGGAAAGAACTTTGTCGTGCAGGAGTAGCGCGATATGGGGCGGGAGGCGTTCAGCGTCCCGGGCGGTCCACCCCGGAAAATGTGGCGCGCGAAGCGCGCCGCTTATGGCTTATGGCATATGGCTTATGGCTCGCCCTGCACGGCGGACGCCCCACTGCTCAAGGAGTCCTGGCCAAGGTGACCGACACTTCCACCTTCTTGCCGTCGCGCTCGACGGTCAGCGTGAACTTGTCCGACTTGCGCAGCTCCATGAAGTGCCGGATCGATTCCGGCTGCTTCATGATCCGCTTCCCGGCCTTCTTCAGGACGTCGCCGACCTTCACGCCCGCCTTTTCCGCGGCGGAGTCCGGGGCGACCATCGTGATCTTCAGGGTTTCGTCGAGGCCGATTCCGAGCCGCGGGGGAGCGGGCTGGTGGGCTTCCTTTGTCCACCAGACGAAATCGGCTCCCGGGTCGAGCATGAGATCGAAGTTTTCGTCGGGGTCGCGGACGTCCTGGGTGAGGAGGATGCGGTAGGGGAGATTCGTGCGGCGATTCAGGCGCTCGGGGATGCCGAGGCGGCCCTTGATGTGGCCGTTGCCGGCGATGACGACGAGGCGGCCGCCGTTTTTCTTCAGCCACGCGGCGGCGCTGTCGGCCATGGATTCGTCCCAGACGCAGAAGGCCTCGTAGAACGTGCCGACGTTGATACCGGGGTGGTGGGGGAGGATCTCCTCGAAGTTGCGGCGGTGGGCGGCGTCGTTGAGCACGATTTGTTTCGGGAGGCGCGCGCGCTGCTCGGGGGTGAGCGATTTCAGACCGCCGCGGCCGACGAGCCGGTTGATGTCCGGCGGGGCGTTCAGGGCGACGAGCTTGATGTCGTGGTCGATGCAGTACTTGAAGATGGGGCGGAAGAGCGGGTATGGGAAGCCCCACGATTTGTACCAGTTGACGCCTTCCATGAACTCCCACTCGGAGAGTTCGCCGGCATTCCACTGGTCGAGGATCGGCTGGAGGTCGCGCGGGAACATCTCGAAGCCGACGGCGAGGTCGCCTTTCCCGGTGTCGAGCTGGCGGATGGCCTCGAGCTGGATTTCGTGGTGGCGGGGCTGGTCGTGGGTTTCGGCGAGGTGGACGACCGGGACTTTGCGCAGTTCGGCCCAGAGGGTGTCGGGTTCCAGGGTCTTGCCGGATTCGCGCATGAGGGCTTCGGGGGCGGCTTTTTTCGCGGCTTCGGTGCGGGCGTCGAGCGTCCCGGCGGCGCGGGCCGCGCGGAGGCGGCGGGTGTGGCCGACCTCGTGGAGGATCTCGTCGGTGAGTTCGCCGACGACTCGATCCGTCCGGCCCTTGAAGACTTCGTCGATCTTTTTATCGATGTCATCGAGCCAGGAGGCGAAGGTCAGGAGGAGTGGAAGCATGGGGGAAGAGGATAGCCGGGGGTGAAGGGAGGCGCACCAAATTTCCGATTCCTCAGCGCCGCACTTAAGTTATTGTCTTGGAATGAGTTGCAACTCATGAAATCGCCACGAGTGTCCTTGACTCCTCATCGGGGTGGCCGTACAATTGTGAGTGAACGCTCACTCACTAAGGAAAACGAAGGTAAGCCAGCCCCACCCCCACGAACTCCACTCCATCGGCCGAGAACGAGTAACGAGTAACGAGTAACCAGGAACGGCTTTCGCCGCATCCCATCCACCAGCGAGGCGCCTATGACTCCCGTTTCCGCACCCTTCCGCCCCCAGGCCCTGCGCGCCCACTGCGAATTCTGCAATACCCCCGTCCGTGACTTCATGCGCTTCTGCCCCACCTGCCGCATCCTCCTCTCCGAGGAGCACCACAGCCTCGGCCGCACGAACATTCTGATGCGCGAAGCGGGCTCCTGGATCCAGTCGGGGGACGTCCCGCGCGAAAGCGCCGAGAAGCTGCTGGGCCGGTACCGCATCGAGCGCGAGAAGCTGCTGAGCCGCCTGACGGCTCACTCGCCCCGGTTCATTGTCGAGGCGATTCCGATGGCGGGGGTCGCGGTCGCTCCGCCTCCGGTGGTTCCACCTGTCCCGCCCATTCCGGTCGTCGGCGAGCGCATTCTCCCGCCGGCCCCGCCAGTGGCGGCGCCCCCTGTTCCCACGGTCCCGTCCCCCGATGCCGTCGCGCCCGTCGAAGTCCTGGAACTGAAACCCGGCGGCGACGTCGTCGAGAAGGCGCCTCCGAAGGTGCGCTGGCAGCGCCCCGCGCGGCCCGTCGTCGAGGAAGAACGCGTTCTCGGCGTGCTCTCGGAAACGCACCTCGCGTGGATCGCCAACGCGGGCATCTTCGCCGTGTTCGTCGCCATCGTGCTCCTCGTCAAGAACCAGTGGGACGACTACAGGGGCCTCCAGAAGACCGGGCTCCTGGGTCTCGGCGCGCTCGGCGCGCTCGGCCTGGGCGGACTCCTGTACGGCAAGACGTTCCTCAAGACGACAGGGAAGTCGCTGTTCATCCTCGGCGCCCTCTCCGTCCCCGTCGTGTTCGCGTCCGCCGCCTGGTTCGACGCGTTCCCCGGCGTCGACGATTCGCTGATCGGCCTCGCGGCCGCCGCGGCGGGCGCCTTCCTCTATTACGCGCTGGCGCTGCGCAGCGACATGAAGTGGTTCGCGTGGCTCGGCGTGGCCTCGATTCTCGCGGGACAAGGATTCCTGCTCGACCTCTGCGGCGCCAGCCCCGCCGCGTTCGCCCCCGGATACGCGATCCTCGGCGCGGCCCTCGCCGCCGCCGCCGTGGCGCGGCCGGCGCGCACCGAGCTGTACGCCGCCGCGGCCGCGACACTGATCGGCGCCACGATCGCCTCGGCCCCGCTCGTGAACGAACTCCCGCCGGCCCTCGGCCTCGCCGGCTTCCTCGCCTCAGCGCTTGGCTTCGCCGTCCTGTCCCGCCGCGAAACCGCGTGGATCCACGGCACCTGGATCGCCCTCGGCGCCGCCTCGCTTTTCGCCTGTCACGCCTGGGCCGCCCCGTGGCCCTGGTGGCCCGCAACACTCGCCGCCACCGCCGCCGCAATCCTCGCCGCCGCCCTCCGCCCCGGCCCGCGCGCCCCCGCCCTCCTCACCGGAGGCGGCACCCTCCTCTCCCTCGCCGTCGGCCTCTCCCTCGCCGGCTTCGCCGCCGGAAAACCGCCCCTTCAGCCGGAATGGGGACTCCTCTTCACAGCCTCCATCGCCTCCCTCGCCTGCGCCGCCGTCGGCTGGAAAAAGGACGACGCCCTCTGGGCCGGCATGGCGCTGGCGCTTCCCGGGCTGGTGTTCATATCCGTGAAGCGCCTCCTCGGGCTCGAAACCGGCTGGCTGCCCGTGGGGCTCGGCGCGTACGCGGCCGTTCTCTGCGCGGCGTCGGGGCGCGCCAACGTCTTTTCGCGGGCGGGGAAGCCGGTCGGCATCCTCGCGCACGTTTCGTCGTTCCTGGTGTGCGTGAGTCCGGCGGTGCTGTTCGGGAAACACGGGACCGTGATCCCGTTCTACTGGAGCGAGTTTCCCTGGCGCGCGGCGATCGGGCTCGCGCTGCCCGGGCTGGCACAGGCGGTGTTCTGTGTGAAGCGGGACTCGCGCTGGGTGTACGGCGCGGAGGGCTCGCTGATCGCGGCGCTGGTATTCGCGGCGGCGGCGGTGGGGGTGCCGGCGGCCTGGGCGCCCGCGCTGATCGCGGTCGCGGCGCTCGCGGCGCTCGGCGTGGCGCGCGGCTCGAACGCGGAGCCGGCGCGGCAACTCGGGACGCTCGCCGTGATCCCGGCGGCGATCGCCGGCGTTCTCTACTGGCAGACCGCATGCGGGTCGGCCTCGCTCGCCGCCTCGGGCCTCCTGCTCGCCGTCCTCGGCGCTTCCGTCCGCGACTCCAGACTCTACGGCGCGGGCGTCGCCCTCGCCGGCGCGGCCTGGTTCTCCTCGTGCCGGTGGCTGCTCCGACCCGAATGGTCCGCCGCGATCTCGCCGCTGTGCTTCGTCCCCGCCGCGGTCGTTTCCATCCTGGTCCGCGACGCCGCGTTCCGCCTCGCCACCCGCCTCGGCGCCGCCCTTCCCGCAGCCGCCGCGCTCGCCGTCTCGCTCACCTACCCCGCCGCCTGGTCCGCGCCCGGCGCGGGCTACATGGCCATCCCCGTCGCCGCGCTCGCCGCCACCACTCTCTGGCTCGGGTTCAGGCAGGAATATGAGGAAGCGTGGTCCGCCGCCGGCGCCGCGCACGGCGCGCACGCGGGCGCGATCGACGAGCACCACCACGGCGACGCGAACTACCGGCTCGACGC
The DNA here is from genome assembly GCA_016190145.1 of Planctomycetota bacterium. Lineage (GTDB taxonomy): Bacteria > Planctomycetota > MHYJ01 > WSZJ01 > WSZJ01 > WSZJ01. The sequence goes on from JACPRD010000200.1 coordinate 25,382, forward strand.
CACATGCTCCGACGACGCCGCACTCACGATGGGCGCCGGCGTCCTCCGCGCCGGCCGCGCGCAGTCGGCCCCGTACCTCGGCGTCGGTGCCGTCGCGCTCTCGATCGCCCTCGCCGCCAGCGCCCCGGAAGGCGCCTCCTCGTTTGCCTGGACCGCCGCCCTCGCGGCCGCTCCCGCCATGCTCCTCGCGTTCACCGGCCCCGGCCGCGAACTCGCCGCCGCCGCCGCCGCCGCGCTCGCCACCGCTTCCACGTGGGCCTTCGCCGGCGACGCCCACGTCGCCTCTCCCTGGCTCGGCGCCGCCATCGCCGCCGCGCCGCTTGCCTTCACCCTCGCCGGCCGCGCCGTGCTCGGCCGCCCGCAGGCGCTTCCGTGGATGGGCATCGGCGCCTCGGGCCTCGTGGTCGCCCTGGCCGCCGGCATCGCCCAGTCCGAGCTGTCCTTCGCCATCGCCGCCACCATGGCGTGCGTGCCGGCGTTCTGGATGTGCTGGAAGGGCCCCTTCGAGGAAATCGCCTCGGGCGCCGCCGCCTCCCTCGCCTCGCTCGCGGCCGCCGCGTATCTCCTGGCCGTGAACGCGCCGATGCCGTACCTGCCCGTGCTGACCGGCGCGCTGCCCGCCGCGTTCGCCTTCGCCGGCCGCTCGCTCTGGACCCGCAAGCAGGGGATTCCGTTCGCCGTCGCCGGGGCCGTCGGTCTGGGCGTTGCCTGCGCGTACGGCGCTTCCGCCTCCGCGCTCGCGTTCGCCCTCGCCGCCACGCTCGCGACCGTCCCCGCGTTCGTCTACGCCTGCCAGGGCCCGCACCGCGAAGCGACCGCCGGCGCCTCCGCCGCCCTCGCTTCCCTCGCCGGACTCGGCTACGCCATCGCCCTCCACATTCCCGCGCCGTGGATCCCCGTCGCCGCGGGCGCCGTCCCGCTCGCGTTCGTCGCGCTCGGCTCGCTCGGCTGGAACCTCCCGCAGGGCCGCCCGTGGGCGGTCGCGGGCGGCGTCGGCCTCGCCGTCGCGATCGGCTGCGGCCTTCCCTCGGGCGCGCTTCCGCTCGGCGTGCTATGCCTGATGGGTGCCGCGGGAAGCTCCGTCGCGCTGCGGTTCTCGCCCGTGCTTCTCCCCGGCGTGGCTTCGATGTTCTTCAACGCGGCGCTCGCCTGTTTCCTCGTCCACGCGCAGGTCCCGGCCTCGCTCGCCGCGCCGATCCTCATGACGATCGCCGCGTTCGAAGCGGTCGCCGGTTCGCTCGCGGGCCGCGACGGCGCCGGGCACGCGCTGTTCGCCGCCGCCGCCGCGCTCGCGCTGGCCGCGCTGGGCTGGAGCGCCTGGGTGCCGTCCTCCGCGACACCGTCGCTCCTCCCCGCGATGGCCTGCACCGCCGTTTTCGGCGCCACCGCCGCGATCCTCGCGCGCATTCGCCGCCAGCCCTACCTGCTCGCCGTCGCGACCTCCGCCGCCGTCGCCCTCTACTTCCTCACGCTCCGCCATTTCGGCGTCGAGCGCCTCGAAGCCTTCACGTTCCCGCCCGCCGCCGCCCTCCTCGCCTGGGCCACGTTCATCGCCCGCCGCGAAATCACCGTCTCGACCGACGCGCTCGGCGGCACCCGCCTCGAAGCCGCCCTCTCCGCCTGGGCCCGCTCGCTCCACGCGGGAGCACTTCAGCAGCTCGCCGGAATCCGCTCGATGACCCTCGTCGGCGCCCTTCTCCCGTCCGTCTGGCTCGCCCTTCCCCCCGACGAACACGTCCACACGTTCTTCGCCATCGGCGGCGGCGCCGCGGCGCTCGTTCTGGGCGTCCTCGCGCGGAAGCGCAACGACGCGGTGATCGGCGGCGTGACGATCGGCGGCATGATCACGCTCAAGGCGATCGAGTGGATGATCGAGCGGGATCTCTCGGCCGCGTGGTGGATCCTCGTGATCGGCGGCTCGCTCCTCGCGCTGGTGGCGGTCTTCGAAGTGCGGAGGAACTGGTACCTCAAGAGCAAGGGAGAAGGCGTGCGCAAGCTGGTGGAGGCGTATCTCGGCAAGTGGGAGTAGGTCCCGGCGGCGCGCAGCGCCGCACCCTTGCCCTTGACCTTGCCCTTGACCTTGCCCTGTCGTTCGA
>JACPRD010000202.1 GCA_016190145.1 Planctomycetota bacterium
AAGCGCAGCCTCCGGCAGCCTCCCTGCCCGCCCCCAGGGCGGAGTCGAAAGTCCCCCTCACCGAGGCCCGCCCGGCGAAACCCGAGCCCGCAAGGACCGTCGTGTCCCCCGCGCGCACGCCCCTTCCCACGCCGGCGCCCGCGGGTCCCACGCTCAAGCCCGGCACCGGGTGCGCCGTCCTGCTCGCGAACGGGCGATTCTTCGAAGCCGTCTGGACCGGCCGCACCGCGCAGGGCGACCGGTTCGAGGTCCCCGACGGCCACGTGATCGTGACCGCCGACGAGCGCCCGCAGATCTTCGTCCGCGGAACCGCCGGATTCGCGCTGCTCCACGGCGAGCGCGAAGGCTGGCTCGTCACGCAGAGCGGCCACCGGTACACGGGGTCGATCTACGTGCTCGACGAAGTGCGCGTCGTGATCGGCACGGCGGAAGATCGCGTTGAGTTCCCGCGTTCGGACGTGCGCGAAGTCCGGGTCACGAGGGAGGCCGGCGAAGGAGATTTGATGGCGAGTCTAAGATGAGAGTCACCGTAACGAGAAACGAGTAACGAGTAACGAGTAACGAGGAACGCCCCTCAGAACCGCGGCCCCTTCTTCTTCAGCCGCTCGTCGAGCCCGGCGTCGAAGACGAAGTAAGGGCCCCACTCGACCGGGTCGAAATCCTCCATCCGCCCGACCCGGATCTCGAGTCCGGGCGCGAACTGCCAGATCGCGTTCTTGATCTTCGCGAGAAGGTCCTCGAGCTTGTTCTCCGCGCAGACTACGTGAGCGGAAAGCATTTCGATCCCGCTCTTCTGCCGGATGAAATGGACGACCTCGATCCTGCCGTCCAGGCGCTTCTTCGATATCAGCCGCCAGCACATCTCCCCGCCCTTGCCCTCGTGCCACGGCGTCGTCATCAGCGAGTGGGCCTGCTCGCCTTTCCGGAGGCTGATGAAGATCCGGTCGCCCCGGGGCGTCACGTGACGAGCACCAGCTTGCCCAGGTTCTGCCGCGCTTCCATCCGTCGCTGCGCCTCCGCCGCTTCCGCGAGCGCGAAGGTGCGGTCGACGACGGCGGCGAGGCGGCGCTGGCCGAAAAGCCTGAGAACTTCCATGAGCTCCCAGCGGCCGCCCATGTAGGCGCCGAGAAGGGAGACTTCGGCGGCGTAGAGGGCACGGACGGTGAGAGTGGAGGAAGGGCCCGCGGTGGCGCCGCACGAGACGACGCGGCCCCCGCGGGCGCACATCGCGACCGAGGCGGCCAGATGGTCGCCGCCGACGTGGTCGAGCACGATGTCCGCCCCGCGGCCGCCGGTCAGGCGGCGGAGCTCGGCGGCCTCCTCTTTTTTCGATGAATCGAAGCACGCCTCCGCGCCCAGGCTCCGGGCGAGCTCGCATTTCTCGGGGCCGCCGGCGGCGGCGATCACGCGGGCGCCCCCCACCACCGCGAGCTGGATGCCGGCGCTGCCGACGCCGGAAGCCGCGCCCGGGACGAACACCGTCTCCCCGGGGCGCAGTCCCGCGCGCGTGAACAGCATGTGGTACGCGGTGAGAAACACGAGCGGCGCCGCGGCGGCCTGGACCATGTTCATGCCGGGGGGAAGGGGCAGCAGGTTTTCCGCCGGAAGCACCACGTGCGTCGCATAGGTTCCCTGCGTCTGCAGCCCCACGATCCGGAACGACGGGCAGCGCGAGTCGCGGCCCGCGCGGCATTCGGGACACTGCCCGCACGAAAGCCCCGGCGCGATCAGCACTTCGTCGCCGGGCTTCACGAGCGTCACCCCCGCGCCCACCGCGTCCACCACGCCGGCGCCGTCCGAGCCCGGAATGTGCGGCATCGGGATCGGCGCGCCCAGGCCGTTGCGGACCCAGATGTCGAGATGATTGAGCGCCGCCGCCTTCACCGCGAGCCGCGCCTCTCCCGCGCCGGGCTCGGGCGCGGGCAGCTCGGCGGTCTCGAGGACCTCCGCGCCCCCGTGCTTCCGGAACAGGACCGCTCTCATCCGCCGCCTACCGCGCGACGCCGAGCTGGATCGACCGGATCACCAGATCGATCACCATCGAATCGTCCAGGTACCCGATCACCTGCGTCCGATCCGGAATTCCGTCCCGGCCCGTCAGGAAATACAGCAGCCCCGCCGCCACGATCGCGTCCACCCCCTTCTTCTTCCGCCACCGCTCCTCCAGCAGCACGCGGTTCAGCCACTCCGCGTCCGCTACCACCTGCTTCGGGATCCGCTTGCTCCCCTTCCCCAGCTTCTTCGGCATCAGCTTCGCAATCGCCGACTTCGCCGCCTCCAGCTTCGCGGAGTCCCGCGGATACCAGGGCGATTCCAGCAGGTCCTCCAGCGTCTCGATCTTCCCCATCACTTCCCCCTCTCTGTTCCCGCCCCCATCGCTTCCTCGAGAATGCGGAACGGAAGCGGCCCGTACCCCAGAAGACGGTCGTGGAACGCGCGTTCGTCGAATTCCGGACCCTGTGCGTCCTCGACCGTCCGGCGCAGCCCCTCGATCCGGGTGAGCCCGATAAGATAGCCGGAATAATAGCCGGGGGAAGCGAGATATCGGTCGACCTCCATGGCGGCGCTGGGGCGTTCCATGCCGACGCGGTCGGTGAGGAGGCGGATGGCTTCCTCGCGGGTCATGCCGCCGAAGTGGCAGCCGACGTCGATGACGGCGCGGGCGCAGCGCCAGAGGCGCATCTTGAGCTGGGAGAGGCGCGTGCGGTCGTCGTAGTAGCCGTGGCGGTGCATGAGTTCTTCGCAGTAGAGGCCCCAGCCTTCGACGTAGGACGGGTTATAAAAGTGTTTCCGGATTTCGCGGTCGCGGCGCGCGGCGATGGCGAACTGCAGGTGGTGGCCGGGGATGGCCTCGTGGAGGGCGACGACGCGGATCCACGCGCGATTGTTGCCGCGGAGGACTTCGGCCTGCTCGGCGGCCTGGAGGCGGCTGACGGGCGTGACGATGTACGCGCCGCGCAGTTCGGGGTCGGCGGGGTTGAGGGGACTGTAGTACCCGTAGGGCGTGTTCCCGTTCGGGTCGCCCCAGCGCGCCTCGACGTGCCGCGCCCACTCGGGGACCGTCACGAACCCCTTCTCGATCGCGAACTTCATCGCGCTTTCCATGTCGGCCCGGCAGGCCGCGAGCAGGTCGTCCGCCGCGGGATGGTCTTCGCGCAGGTCGCGCGCGATTTCCTGCCAGCTGCGCTCCGGATCGACGCGCGCCGCCGTGCGCTCGAGCGCGCGCTCCGTCCGGCGGAATTCCTCCTCGCCCAGGAGCAGGATGTCCATCGGCAGGTCGTCGATCCCGAGCTCCCACCGTGCGCGGAGCAGGTACTCGGTCCATTTCCGCTGCCGGCGATCGGCGTCCGTCAGCGCCGGCGCCTCCGCGCGCCGCTTCGAGAGCCACCCGCGCAGCTTCGCGAGCGCCGCGTCGAACGCCGTGAACTCCGCCGCGCAGGCCTCGAAAGCCTCCGGCGACTTTTTCTTCAGCGCCGCCCGCGCGCCCGCGAGCTGCTTCTTCAGCCGGTCCGCCCGCGCCAGCCCCTCGCCGGCATCCTCGCGCTTCATTTCCGTCAGCCGCCCGCGCGCCTCCGCGAGCGCCTCCGCCGCTTCCTCGAGCGCCGGACGGATCGTCTCCGGCCGGCCCGAGCCCACCGCACCCGCGAGCGCCTCCCCCCGCGGCAGCCACACCGCCGCGCTCCGCGACGCCCCGCCCCGCGCGGCGTGCGCCTCGAGGAGGCCGCGGACGCGGTGAACGGCCAGCGCCAGATCGACGCGGTCTTCGGGGGGAAGGGCCTCCGGCTGGATTTCCGACGTTTCCGCGAGCCAGTCCGCGGCGTCCCGCGCTTCGGGGGCCCTCAGCGTTCCGGTCGCGTGCCAGCCGCGATCGAAGAAGCGGCGCAGTGCGGCCTGGAGTTTCTCGGAAGCGGACTCGGCGCGGGCCGCGAGCGGGGCGAGGAGGAGGAAGAGCAGGGGCAGGAGGCGCGGGCGCATGGGGGGGACATCTCATCATGAGGGATGGGGGAAACGCAATCGCGCGTATATGATTCGTGCCCATGAGAGTCGCCGCCGTGTTCGCCTGCCTCTCCATCGCCGCGGCCGCGGAGCCGCTTCGCTACAGTTCCGATGTAGGCGACTCCTTCAACATGTACGGGGAGTTCCGGTCCGAGACGATCGTCCGGCGGGGGACGTCGGTGGAGAAGTCGACCTGGGTGCGTCCGGGCCGCCAGCGCGTGATGGCGCTCGCGCGCGAGGGGACCTCGACGCTGTTCGCGGTCGAGATCGACCACGAGGCCGGCCGTCCGCTGGTCTACGTCGTGGACGGCCAGGACCGGCTGCGATCCGACCTCGAGAGGCTGAAGGCCGAGCTGCCCGGGGCGCAGCGCGAGGTGGCGTTCCTGACGCTCGACGAGCGCGGTGTCGGCGCGCCCGTACCGCTCGACCCCGAGCTGCCCGACGCGCTCATCCGCATCCTCGACGAAATCGAGGTTCTTCCCGCGGACGAGGCGGCGTCGTGGACGCGCAAGGGCGAACTCGGTCCCGTGGCCTGGGAGGGCGCGTTCGAGCGCAAGGAATCGGCGATCGCCGCCGTGTTCGACTTCCGGCTCCGCGAGGACCGCGGCGCGAAGCTCCTGTTTGACCGCGGCCGCGCCTCGCTCGAAGTCCGCGACGGCCGGCCGACGCGGATCACGGGTAACGCGGCCTGGACGCTGGCGAGCGAGCAGGGAAGCGAGCGGCGGGAGATATCCTTCAATCTCTGGCGCAAGGGCGGCGAGCGGCTGACGGCGGCGGACGCGGCCGATGCGGCGTCGGACGCCGGCCTGCCCGCGGCGGCCGAGGAGGCCTGGCGGTCGGGCGAGCGCGACCGGGCTCTGGAAATCTGGGACAAGGTGGGCGCGGACGCGGCGAACCGCTGGGCGGACCGGGCGAACGAGCGCGCGACGGCGGTGCGGCGCGACTGGCCGATGCTGGGCGCCTCGCCGGGCGCGTGGGGGGCGAAGACGTGGATCGGTCCGGAGCCGGGGGTGGGGAAGTGGGTGCTCGCGTATTTCTGGGCGACCTGGGCGCGCCGGTGCGAGGGGGAGCTGGGCGGACTCGCGGAGATTCTCAGGGGGCGCGACCGGGTGGCGGGCGCCGCGATCACCATGGCGGATGCGCTTCAGACCGAGGACCAGGTCCGGAATTTTCTCGCCGCCCGCGAGCTGCCGTTCGGCGTGGGGATCGACGACGGGACGGCGTTTCGCGCGTTCAAGGTCGAGGACGTGCCGCGCGTGTTCCTGCTCGATCCGGACGGAAAGGTGCGGTTCGCGGGGCGAGGGAACGAGACGGAGACGATGAGAGGGGTGCTCGACCGGCTGGTGCCCGAATGAGGGGGCGTTCTTCGTTACTCGTTACTCGTTACTCGTTCCGCGCGAAGGATGACGCGGCGGGGCGCCCGCGGATCCATCTGCACGCCGGCCGGGCATGTTTGAACGATGGAAAGGCCTTTGAAGGACTCCGTCGATTCGGCGCAACCTCTTTTGATCTACCGTCTTGAGTTGGACCGCGCTAGCATGACTCTGCATCCGTTGCACGGCACCAGGTTTGCGCTCCTCACGTCGTCCCGTCGGAGATTCCCCATGCGCACCTGCCTCCTGTCCCTCGTCCTGGCCGCCACCGCCTTCGCGGAGACCCGCGTCACCGTGGTCCCCATCGAAGACGAAATCGGTCCGTCCGCGGTGTATCTCGTCAAAAGGTCGCTCGAGCAGGCTCGCGCGAACGGCAGCACCCTCGTGCTGTTCGAGATCAACACGCCCGGCGGGCGCGTTGATTCCGCGCTCGACATCGCCAACCTGATCGACGACGCGAAGGTGCCGACCGCCGCCTGGATCAAGGGCGGAAACTTCGGCGGCGCGCAGTCCGCCGGCGCCCTCATCTCCATCGCCTGCGGCCGCATCGTCATGGACCCCTCCGCCACTATCGGCTCCGCTCACCCCGTCAATAGCGACGGCGTCCTCGCCTCGGAGAAAGTCGTCTCCTGGGTCGCCGCCACCTTCCGCGCCTGGGCCGAGAAGAAAAACCTCCCGCCGCTCGTCGCGATGGGCATGGTCGACCCCGATCTCGAAATCCGCGAAGTCTCCCTCGACGGGAAGAAGAAACTCGTCGACGGCCCGGAGTACGCCCTGCTGCAGCGCGAAGGAGGGAAGGCGATCCTGCTGCGCGAGGTCAAGCTCAAGGGGAAACTTCTCAACCTCACCGCGAGCGAGGCCCGCGACCTCGGGATCTCCTCGGAGACCGTCAATTCCCGCGAGGACGCCTTCGCGTTCCTCGGAGTTCAGGCCGGCGAAGTCGTCCAGATCTCCCGCTCCTGGAGCGAAGACTTCGTAGGCTTCATCACCCAGGGCGCGGTCACCGGAATCCTCATCAGCCTCGGCTTCATCTTCATCTGGGTCGAAATGAAGACCCCCGGCATCGGCGTCCCCGCCGTCCTCGCCCTGACCTGCTTCGGCCTCGTCTTCTTCGGCCACTACCTCGTCGGCCTCGCCCAGGCGACCGAGATCCTCCTCTTCCTCATCGGCGCCGGCCTCCTCGTCGTCGAAGTCTTCACCCCCGGGTTCGGCGTGGCCGGCGTCAGCGGCATTCTCTGCATCATGGCGTCCCTCGTCCTTGCCACGCAGAACTTCATCTTCCCCAGCAACGCCTACCAGTGGAATACCCTCACCGGGAACTTCCTCACCCTCACCGCCTCCATGGGCTTCGCCGTCCTCGGCTTCGCCGCCCTCGTCCGCTTCCTGCCCAGCACTCCCATGTTCTCGAAATTGATCCTGAAGGAAGAGGTGGCCTCCGCGGCTGCGCCGGCGGCTGCCGTGCTCGTCGGTCGCACCGGGCTCGCGGTCACCGACCTCCGCCCGTCCGGCAAGGCCGAGGTCGACGGCATGACGGTCGACGTCGTCGCCGAAGGCGAGTTCGTCGAGCGGAACGGCCGCGTCGAAGTCGTTCGCATCGAAGGCCCCAGCGTGGTCGTGAGGCGCGTATGACCGGAATCCTCACCCTCTACGTCGTCTCCATGCTCCTCGTCCTCAGCGAGGCGTTCGTCCCGGGATTCGTCGTCGGGATCCTCGGCATCAGCGGGCTCACGACCTCTATCATCTGGGCCTGGCAGACCCAGGGGCCTTTCACGGCCCTCGCCATGACCGCGGTCGCCGTCATCGTCGTTCCCATTTCCATCGTCTACGGGCTGCGCCGGTTCTCCCTCCAGGCGCGCGTCGACGGCGCACCCTCCCTCTTTCCATACGAGGAATTCATGGGCCTCGAAGGCACCGCCCTGACGCCGCTTCGGCCGACGGGCGTCGCCCTTCTCAAAGGCCGTCGAACCGACGTATTAACCCGTGGCGAGCCCGTTGAAAAAGGCGCCGCGATCCGCGTCCTGTCCGTCGAGGGCAACCGGCTCATCGTCGGACCCGCCGAAAGGAGGAGTTAATGCCGCTTCACATGATGGCTGTGGAAAACTGGCAGCTCATCGCCGGCCTGTTCGGCGGGGTCGTGCTGCTCGTGTTCTTTCTCGTGGTCGCCAACTTCGGGCTCCTGTACGTCCAGGCGTTCCTGTCGGGCGCCCACGTGTCGATCGTCGACCTGATCGGCATGCGCCTCCGGAAAGTGGACCCGCGGATGATTGTGATCAACCGGATCACGGCGGTGAAGGCGGGGCTGCCGATCGAGACGAACAAGCTGGAGGCGCACTGCCTGGCGGGCGGGCGTGTCGAGCGTGTCGTCAAGGCGCTCATCGCCGCGAGCAAGGCGGGGATCGCGCTCACGTGGGACCGCGCGACCGCGATCGACCTGGCCGGCCGCGACATCCTCGAGGCCGTCCACACGAGCGTGAACCCCAAGGTCATCGACGTCCCCGACTCGCGCAAGGGACGCGACACGATCGACGCCGTCGCGATGAACGGCATCCAGCTCAAGGTCAAGGCGCGCGTCACCGTGCGCACGAACCTCGACCGGCTGATCGGCGGCGCGACCGAGGAGACCATCATCGCGCGCGTCGGCGACGGCATCGTGACCTCGATCGGCTCCGCGCACGATCACCAGAAGGTGCTGGAGAACCCCGACCAGATTTCCAAGCGCGTCCTGGAGAAGGGCCTCGACGCGGGCACGGCGTTCGAAATCCTCTCGATCGACATCGCGGACGTGGACGTCGGCGACAACATCGGCGCGAAACTGCGCGCGGACCAGGCGGAGTCGGACAAGAAGGTGGCGCAGGCGGAGGCCGAGAAGCGCCGCGCGATGGCCGTCGCGACCGAGCAGGAAATGCAGGCGAGGGCGATGGAGAATCGCGCGGAGGTCATCAAGGCCGAGGCCGAAATCCCGCTCGCGATGGCCACGGCGTTCAAGGCAGGCAATCTCGGGATCATGGACTACTACAAGATGAAAAACGTGATGGCCGACACCGACATGCGGAAGGGGATTGCCGGGCAGGGAGGGAAGACGTAAGTCATGGCCAGCGAAGACACGGACTACGGCGGCGTGATCAAGTTCCTGATCTTCGTGGTCTTTGCGCTCTTCGGGATCGTGTCTTCCGCGATCAAGAAGCGCAAGGAGCAGCAGGAGATCGCGGAGCGGCAGGCGGAGCTCAGGCGCCTCGACGACGCGCTGGGGGAGGATCGTGTCCGGAAGGGGAGTTCGCGGAAGTGGAGTCCGCCGGTTCCGGTGGCGGTCGCCGTCGAGGCGCCGGCGGAGCCGGTCGTGATCGTGGCCGAGCCGGAGCCCGTCCGGCCCCGGAAGGTGGCGAAGGCGGCGCCGGTCGCCGCGGCGGGCGTGGACTACCGGAAGGCCGTCGTGTGGCGGGAGATTCTGCTGCCGCCGCTCGCGCTTCGAGAGGAGATGCGGACATGATCGATCTGCTCTCCCGGATGCTGCTCCCCGTGCTCCTGGGCGTGGGCGCGTTCGCGTTCAAGGCGTGCCTCTGGGATCCGCTCGTCGACCTGCTCTCGGGCTCGCCCGAGGAGCGGCTCGAGGACCGTTTCGGACGGTGGAATCGCCGCCTCTTCGGGGCGCGGCCGGCGAAGGCCCCGCTTCCTCCCACCCTCTGGGGGTGGCCTCACAAATGACGGGCGACGAGATCTTCAAAACGGTCTTCCTCTTCTTCTTCTGCGGCGGCGGCGTCGTTTTCGTGGTGATCGCCGTCGTCGCGGTCAGGGCGCATCTCAAGAAGATGATGGAGGCCGCGCGGCTCGCGCAGCAGGCGGAGGCGGAGGAGGCGCCGAAGCGGAAGAAGATGAAGGGGCGGCGCGCGCCGGTTGTGGAGGAGGCTCCGCCCGCGATCCTGCCCGTCGGGGGGAGGAATTTCGACCTTGCCGGCGGGGGCGGGGTATCTCCGGGTCCGGCGCTGGAATCGCTGTCCGGCGCGCAGCGCATCTTCGTCATGGCGGAAATTGTCGGCCCGCCGCTCGCGCTCCGGGGGCCGGGAGAATCTCTGGGGCCGCCGGGGATTTAGGCGCCTGGGCCGGGGCGATCTCGCGAAGCGGCGAGGTCCGACTACACCGTAGATCGAGTTTTTCTCAGACTCATAGCGCGGCCGCCGGCCGCAACCAAAGTACGTCCCGCCTCACGATGAACTTCGGGAGTGGCCACAAAAAGGCACAGAATCCACAAAAGGTCACAGAATGTCCTTTGTACACAATCGATCACAAACTTGTTTTTCGAAGCAGTTTTTCGAGTTCTTCCGAGGGAATCGGCTGCGGACAAGGACGTACCCGTTTTCACCCTTTTTCATCAGTGACCTCGCCTGTCGTATCGATGTTCAATCGTCCTTCTGATCTTTCCGGGCGCACAGCGCAGATCACCCATGGGATAAAGGAGGATACGAACGGCGTGGTCGCGGATAGAAAGGGGTGAAAAGGGATAGGGCGTCGCGCTCCAATGCGCGCGAGTTTGGTTGCGGCTGTGCCGCGCTAAGCCTTTTGTGCCTTCTCGTGGCCAATCGCGATCGTCCACCGCCGCCAAATCGTCGCGCCGCGCGACTATTTTCGGAGCTGGTAGTTCAGGCGAACGTCCGCCATCTGACGCCGCCCGCCACCGGATCGATCCTCCAGACGCCCCCCGCTTTCTTCAGTTCGTACACGGCGCCGACGCCGGTGCCTTCGGCCATCGAGTGCTCGACGAGGACGCGCGCGCCGTCCACGCAGAACTGGGCGCACGGGACCCTGAGGAGCGCGGGCGGGCGCACGCGCGCGAGTTTCCGGGCTTCCGCCCGCCACGCTCCGGTCCGCTCACCGGCGCAGTAGCCGTGGGTCCAGTCGGCGTCGCCGTAGCGGACGAGAGTCCACGGTCGGCGGTCGAGGCGTCGCATGGCGGCCGCGACGGCCCGGGCGACGGCGAGAGCCGGCGGGTTTGCCGGGGTCTTCTTTTTGCTCACGCGTGCGCTCCCGCCGGCGGCGCCGGGTCCCAACCCGGCAGCTTCCCCCGGATCTTCTTCACCGACAGCGTGACCTCGTTGAACACCACGAGCAGCGCCCCCGCGCAGAGAACCCCGACGCGCACGTACGTCTCCACGTCGGATTGCTTTCCGGTCAGCGTTTCCCGGAGGTAGATGCCCCCCAGGACGACGCCGAGGCACGCCGCCGCCGCGCCTGCGAGCGTCAGCAGGTACTTCGCCCGCTCCTTCGGGCGGCTCTTCAGGTAGTTCACGATCCCCGCCGCGACATGAAGGTTCCACCAGAACAGCGAAAAGAGACAGATCCCCCAGCGCGCGTCGTTGGCGTACGAAAACGTGTGCGGGAGCAGCGCGAACGTGAAAACCACTTCCAGCACCGCCCAGAAGAAGAACCGGAGCTGCAGCCCCCACTTGGCGGTCTTGTGCGCATACATGCGCATGGCGAGGAGCGCTCCGGGAAGCGCCCCCAGCGTGATCAGGTACACAAGCGTCTTCTCGGACACGCGCCAGTCCCCCCGCTCCGCGCGTTTCTTGTCCTCGCGGAACACGAGCATCGTGATGAAGTTCACGATGAGCAGGTAGACGCCGAGCTTGAACCAGACGCGCTCGGGGTGCCGGGCATCCGTGTCGACGAAGAACATCTGCGTGCCGTCCATCGCGAACCACGCGGAGAGCGGCAGGATGTAGAGCAGCCAGTAGATCTTGTTCAGCGTCCAGAACGGGCGGGTGGGCGTGGCGGGCGGCATCGGCGGGGATTATCGAGGGGAGGCGCGCAATCCACAAGGCGCCGGTGCGTCCGGAACTGAATTGACGCCGCAACGTGCATTCGGCACTCTGGCGGGACCATGGGCCGCACCCTCGCCTCCTCCCTCGCGCTTGTCGGCGTGATCATCGCTTCGACAGGCGCCGGGCGATTGCACGCCATGGAAGCGCCCCGGGGCGGCGGCCCGGATGCCCCCGTCGTGGGCCACGGGGGCCACGATTCCGACGACTGCGCCACGTGCGGGCTCCTCGCGCTTCCGCCGGCCTGTCTTACGGAAACGCTTTCGTCCCGCCTGCCCGGCGACCTCCCTCTCACCGCTGCGTCCCCGGGCGGGGAGATCGCCCCCTTTCTTCATGTCGGCTCCGTCCCCTCCAGGGCTCCGCCAGGGTTCCGGTCGCTCCCCGGCGATTAGGCCCCTCGTTCCACCAGGCGCGCCCGGACCTGCGTTACTCCACGCGCGCCGGCATTTCCCCGGAGCCCACCCATGATCCCGCTCGACCAGATCGACGTCCTCCTCTGGCCGTTCCTCGCCTGCCTCGTCCTCGTCGGGATCCACGGCTATCTCGGCATCCACGTCCTGTCGCGGAAGGTCATCTTCGTCGATCTCGCCATGGCGCAGATCGCGGCGCTGGGCGCGACGTTCGCCTTCATCCTCGGCCACGAGATCCGCAGCACCACCTCCTACTTCCTCTCATTGGGCTTCACGCTCGCCGGGGCCGCGGTCTTCGCCGTCACGCGCACCCGGCACGAGCGGGTGCCTCAGGAAGCGGTGATCGGCCTTGTGTACGCGATGGCGTCGGCCGCGGGGATTCTCGTGGCGGACCTGTCGCCGCACGGCGGCGAGCACATCAAGACGGTCCTGGCGGGGAGCATCGTCTGGGTCACCTGGCAGCAGGTCGCCAAGACGGCCGCCATCTACGCCGTCGTCGGGGCGTTCCACTGGGTCTTCCGCGACCGCTTCCTCGCTATCTCGATCGACCCCGAGGCCGCGCGCGAACGCGGTATCCACGTCCGATTCTGGGACTTCCTGTTCTACCTGTCGTTCGGGCTCGTCATCACTTCCAGCGTCTCGATCGCAGGCGTCCTGCTCGTCTTCTGCTACCTCATCGCTCCCGCCGTGGGCGCCGCGCTTTTCGCGAGCACCATCCGCAGCCGGCTCGCCATCGCCTGGACCACGGGCACCGTCGTGAGCGCCGTCGGCCTTCTCTTTTCGTACACCCGGCCGAGCGGCCCCGCCATCATCTGTACCTTCGCGGCCGCCCTCACCCTCGCGGCCCTCGTGCGCGCCCTGCGCGACGCCGAGAGCCCGCGCCGCTTCATGGCGATCGCGGCCGCGTCTGCGGTCGTGCTCGCGGCCGTCCTCTGGAGCATGGTCACCTACATGCGGCGCGACGACGAACACGAGCACGCGGCGGCCGAACACGCGATGCCGACCGATCCCGCCGGGCTCATGAGCGCCCTCCACGACGAACATCCCAACGTCCGCGCAGAGGCCGCGAAAAGCCTCGGCGAGCAGGGGCGGCGCGAAGCCGTCCCGCTTCTCATCGAAGCCCTCCGCGATTCCCACCCGAACGTCCTCGAGTCGGCGGCCGATGCCCTCCGCGCCCTCGGCGCCTCCGAGGCCGCCCCCGAACTCCTTCGCGTCGCCTCAGCGCCCCCGCCCGAGGACGACTGGTGGGTCCCGTACTCCGCCGCCCGCGCACTCGCGGAGGTCGGCGGCCGCGAAGGAATCGACAGGCTCTTCTTCCTGGCCCGTGACGCAGAAGCCGGAAAAGTCCGCCGCGACGCGCTCGCGCAGCTCAAGCGCCTGCTGCCCGGGGCGGGAGCGCCGGCGAGGGAGCGCGAGGGACTTAAGGAACTCGAAGCATGGTGGAAAGAGAACCGGGACAAGGTGACGTTCGATTCCACGACTCGCGTCTGGAAGCGTTGACGATGAGAAGCGCCGCCCTGCCGGTCCTGCTGGCCCTTCTCGCCGGGTGCAGCCAGATTTCCTGCAGAATCGACCCGAAGGCGGAAGCGCGTACCGCGTGGCTGGCGCCGCCGGAGATCGTCGAGACTCACCCCGAACTCGACCGGGCGGCGCTTGCCGGGGAGATGCTGGAGCGCGCGACCGCGGCCGTCCGCGACGCGGGGCTGGAGATCGCGCCGGACGAACAGGGAGCCGACCTCGTCCTCAGGATCCAGGTCTCCGAGTTCTGGATCGGCGACGACGCCGTGCGGTTCCTGCGCTGGAAGCCGCAGGGTCCGATCGGCGACACCCCGACGCACCGGACCGTCGTCCGGATTGCCTCCCCCGCAGCGCCCGACAACGAAGCGCGCTTTTCGGACTTCGTCGATGCCGGGGGCTTCTCCCGCGAAGGCGCCGCGCGGAGGCGGTCGACCGCCCTCGCGGAGGCCGTGGCACGCGGGGTCGGGCGGATCGCGGGTGACCACAGGCGGCCGCGATAACCCGGACTCACGCGCCACCTGGAAACTGCCGTTTGTTCTGAAACGGCCCGGGAGAAGGAGGAGGAGAAGGAGCAGGAGGAGGAACGGCCTCGGTTGGACGACCTCCTCCTGCTCCTCCCCCTCCGTCGTTCCGCGAGCGCACTCGGAAAACGGACCCCCGTTGCCTCGTGCCTGCCTCATTCCATTTTCATCCCCGAGGGTAATCCCCGATCCTGGGTGACTCTCATGATTGGGGGACCAGATTCTCCGCGACCGGCGTCCGATACGCCTTGAGTGCGGGCACGATCCCGACGAGCGCGCCGAGCGCGACCATCGCGGCCGGCGCCAGGAACTGCACAGGGTGGAACGCGAACACCTGGATCACCACGCCCGTCTGCGAGCGCACGACGTGCGCGGCGCCGGCGATCAGCGCCGTCGAAATCCCGAGGCCGCCCAGCGCGCCGAACCCCGCGATCGCCGTCGACTCCAGCAGGATCGCCGAGAACACCACGCGCCGCTTCGCCCCCAGCGCCCGTAGGATCGCGAAGTCCCGGCGGCGTTCGTTCATCGCGTTGTAGAGCGAGGCGAGGATGGAAGCGGCGGCGACGGCCATGACGAGCCAGGCGACGAGCGCGAGCACGCGGTCCATCCAGCCCAGCTTCTCGAACAGCTCGGCGAGGGACTTGCCGATCGGCCAGGCGAGGGTCGCGGCCGTTCCCTCCCGGTTGATCTTCTGGTCCAGCCGGAAGCCGGCCATCGGGGTGCGCAGCTTGAGCATGACCGCGCTCACCTCCTTCGCCTCCTCCGGAATCTTCTCGCCGGGTTGCGGCACGAACGTCTCGCCCGCCCCGTGCAGGACGTGCCCGCCCATGCGGAAGATGCCCTCGATCGGAATCCAGATCACGCGGTCCGAGGGGGAATTCGTGGGCTCCAGCACGCCGACCACGACGTATTCCTCCTCGTGATGACCCTCCCGGTCGTCCGCCACCCCGTGCTGCGGATGAAATGCCGTCCCGACGCGCATCCCCGTACGCTGCGCCACCAGGCTCCCGATGACGGCCTCGCGGAGTTTCGGATCGAAGAAGCGCCCGCCGGGCTGCGCCTGGAAGCGGCGGCCCTTCCGGTACTCGAACCGGGTGAAGATCTCGGGAGTCGTCCCGACGATGCGCCAGCCGCGGTAGTTGTCGCCGAGAGCGTAGGGGATTGCGAGTTCGACCTGCGGGTCCTTCCGGACGTCCTCGTACATCGACCAGGGGATATTTCCGGGCGAAGTCTCGAGGTGGAACACGGTGTTGAGCACGAGCTGCAGCTGGCTGCCGCGCGCGCCGAGCACGGCGTCGAAGCCGACCGGCCCGCCGACGAACGCGTCGTGCGCCTGCTCGCGCACGACGACCACGGCGATGACGAGGCCGCACCCGAGCGCGGACGCGAGGGCGGTGACCGTCGAGGACAGCGCGTGCTGGGCGAGGTTGCGCCTCACGATGAGACAGAGGGCCCGAAGGAGTCCGCGCAGCGTCATGACGCCCCTCCCGCCGCGCGGTTCAGGGAGGCGAGATCGAACTTCTTCTCGAATCCGTCCAGGACCGCCGGGTCGTGCGACACCAGGAGCAGCGCGGCTCCGCTCTCCCGGCAGACTTCCCGGATGAGCGCCAGCGCCTCCCGTCCGCTGCGCGCGTCGAGATTCCCCGTCGGCTCGTCCGCGAGCACCAGTTTCGGCCGGTTCGCCAGCGCGCGCGCGACCGCCACGCGCTGCTGCTGCCCGACCGAGAGCTGGCGCGGGCGGTGCCGGAGCCGCCCGGCGAGCCCCACGCGCCCGAGCAGACGCTTCGCCTCCTCCTCGTCCCCGCCGCGCCCGAGCATCATCCCGAGGAGCACGTTCTCGAGCGCGGAGAAGCCCTGGAGCAGGTTGAAGGTCTGGAAGATGAAGCCGATGGCGCGCGCGCGAAGCGCGTCCCGCCGCGATTCCGGAAGCGCGGCCATGTCCTCGCCGTCCAGGACGACCGCGCCGCCCGCGTCCGGCGCGAGGATTCCCGAAATGACGTTGAGAAGCGTCGTCTTGCCCGAGCCGCTTCCCCCGCTGAGCGCGACGTGTTCGCCGGCCTCGAGCGCGAATCCAGGGACATCGAGGATCAGCGCCTCGGATCCGTCGGGCGAGCGGAAGGTCTTGCGGAGGTTCCGGATGTCCAGCAGCGGCATGGAAGCGCTCGAATGGGAGCCGCGGGGATGGGCGACCCGCGCCAGTTCATCCCATCCCGCGCGCGAATTGTCAAACGCCGTCGGTCATCTGGTCCCCTCCACGATTTTGCGGACGATTTCGCCGATCATCGCCAGAGCGTCGTCCCCTTCGGTCTCGACCATCACGATCCGCGCGCCGGTTTTTCCGGCGATCAGCTTTACGGCGGAATCGTCGTAGTAGTGTTGCGACACGACGAGGCCGATTTTTTCGTCGCGCATCCGGATCACGACGTCCGCCACGTGCGCGGCCGTGGGAGGAATCCCGGGCTTCGCCTCCACGGTGCCGCCGAGGACGAGGCCGAATCGATTCCAGAAGTAGTTCATGTTCGTGTGAAACGCGACGACCTTCCGGCCCTTCGCCGCCGCGAGGTCCTTCATCCAACCGCCGAGTTTCGCCTGGAGTCCGCCGTCCTGGAGGAACTTGTCGAGTTCGCCGGACTCCGCGAGGCGGGCGAGCTTGGCGCCGCCGACATCGTCCACCAGGTCGGCGCCGAACAGCGCTTCGTCGATTCTCTTCTGGAAGCTCTTCGCGTTCGCCGCGTACGTCTCGCGCCCCTCGGGGTCGAGGGTGGTCAGGCGTTCGGCGAGGGCGCCGGCGACGGCGCGGAGGGCGAGCGGGTCGAGGGTGTAGTGGGGATTGCCGAGGGGGTGGACGTCGCCCTGGGAGCGATCCACGGGTCCGGTCGGCTTGCCGATGATCCGGATGAAGCCGGAGGCGTCGAAGTACCCGTCCGAGCCGACCTGGATGCGGGCGTTGTGGCAGCCTTCGAGAAGAGGCGGGACCCAGCCGACTTCGAGTTCGAGGCCGTTGACGATGAAGAGGTCGGCGTTGCGCATCGTGACCATGAAGGACGGTTTGGGGTCGACGAAATGGGGATCCTGGGCGGGCTTGCAGAGGACGGCGATGTCGACGCGGTTGCCGCCGACCTCGCGGGCAACGCCGCCGAGGGACGGGAGGGTGGCGACGACGTCGAGCTTGTCGTCGGCGGCGGCGGGGAGGGCCAGGGCGAGCAGCAGGGCGGGGATGAGGCGTTTCATGGCTTTCGGCGGGCCGGGGCCCGCGCTCCTTAAGAGTGAATGAGCCCCGCCGGCGGTACGGCCGGCGGGGCACGAGGGTCAGAACTTGTGGGCGCCGTGCTTGCCGAGCAGGACTTCGACCTGGAGCCACACCGAGTGCTCGTCGTCGTCGTGCGCGCTCAGGTGCGTCGCGTGGTCGTAGTTGTACTGAAGGCGGATCTTGCTGAACTCGGACGGGTAGAACGTCAGCGCCGCCGAGGCGCGGCGGCGGGAATCGAAGCGGTCGTCTTCGCGGTCGAGATGGGCGACTTCGCCTTTCGCCTGGTCCCAGCGTACGCCGACCGTCCAGCGTCGCGTGAAGCCCCAGACGACCTGGGCGTACCAGCCCCAGTCCCAGAAGACCTCGTGCTCGAACGCCGTCCCGGCTTCGTCGAAGCCCGTCGCCTGCTCGTAGCTCCGCCCCATCCACTCCGCCTGGACCTGCACGAACGGCCAGCCGTGATCGTTCACGACCGGTTTCCAGCGCGCGTAGAAATCCACGCCGTAGATGTCCGTGTCCGCCCGGTGGCCGGTCGAGTTCGGCCCGTGCGCCCACGAGGTCCCGATGTTCATGGCGATCGTGTCGCCCAGGTCGAAATTCTGGAGCAGGCGCGCCAAGTACTGGATCTCGCGAAGCGTCCGGATGTCCCGGCCGTCCTCGCTGGCGTAGAACGGCGGCTCTTCCTCGTTGATGAAGCTGTACTCCGTCTCGCCGTTGGCGTTGTACGCGCCGACGAGGAGCAGCAGGTACCACGGCGTCGGGGCGAGCCACGACGCCTCGAGGCCCTGCGAGCGCAGGCCGTCGGCGCCGAAGAACCGCGTGTTGACGACGTTGCTGTCCACGAACATGAAGCTGTGCGGGTGCTGCGCGTTGTGCCGCCCGAACTGCTCGTACATCTGGCCGCCCTTGACCTGAAAGCCGGCCGGAAGCGACGTCGTGACGAAGAACGCTTCCTCGAGCTCGATTTTCGTCTCCCCATCAGGCGTGATGAGGAACACGACGTTCGCCTGGGCGGTGAAATACGGGTCCACCGCGCCGGTGCCGACGAGCTCGACGTTTTCGACGGTGAATCCGCGCCGGTTGGGGTCGTGGTCGCCGCCCTGCAGCGTGAGGATCTCGTCGTTGTTCGCGGTGGAAGTGCCGCCGGCGACGAGGATGTCCAGCGACAGATCCAGCAGGCTTGCCTTGACGCCGCCGCCGAGGTCCGCGGAGGCCAGAGCGCCGGAGGCCGGCTTCTCCTTGTCCGTGCCCATCTCCGTCTTCAGTTCCTCCTCGAGTTTCGCGCGCTCGCGCTCCTTCTCGAGGAGGTCGATCCGTTTCTTCGCGTCCTCCAGATCCTTCTTCAGCTTGTCCAGGTCGTCGCTCTGCGCGAGCGCCGATCCGCAGATCAACAGGATGGCCAGGGCCGTGCGCATGAGGAATCTCCGATGAGTTCTGGGTGAAGTGCCTGCACGCCGGGATCGGGGGCCCGGCTCACGGAGCCTGCGCGCGGTTGCGGCCCGGCGGCGATGGAGCCGCCGTGCGGTTGTGGGAAGTGCGCGGTTGCGGGAGCCGGGAGGCTAGCCCGGCGGCGCGCGCGCCGAGAACGGACTCGACTTGCCCGCGTCACGGACGTCCGCGGCGGGGGAGGAGACGGACCAGCTGACCTCGCCGCAGGCCAGATCCGGCGGCGCGGCGTCGGCCGAGAAATGGGGAAGACTGAGAAGCCGGCAGGTCTGACACTCGTCCTCGTCGTGGCACGAGTGGGAGACGGCGGGCGCGCCGTCGGCGGAGCCGTGCGATTCGTGCCCAGCCAGCGCCTCGAGCTCGTGCAGCGGGACCGTGGCGCCGGCGGAAACGACGGCAGCGGCCAGCGCGAGGAGGACGCAGGTGCGGCGAATCGTGTTCAAGCGGAGTGAAGCTAACGCAAAAAACAGGCAGGAGCCCACGAAAATTCCCGGACTGCAGGGCGGCCCGGGAATCGGCGCGTCAGAACCGGAGACCGACCGAAGCGACCGCGCGCCAGCTCTGATCGGGTTCTTGGTCGATCCCGTTGGAGAGCTGGATCGGCACCGCAAACTGGAAGATCAGGATGCCTGCGGAAATCCGCACGCCGGGGGCGACCGCGCTGACCCAGCCCGACGAATCTTCCTCGCCGCGCCCGTGGTCCCGGTCGCGCCCGTGCCACTCGATCCACGCGTCGAGCGTGGCGGTCACAACGACAGAAGATTCCGGATCGACGAAATCCCACCCGACTCCAGCCCCGAGCCGGATCCAGTCGCCGATCTCGAACTCCCGGGCGCCCCGGGTGTTGATCTGCGTCGTCACCGCCGCCTGGACCTGCCAGCGCTTGCCGCCGTAGCCCGCTGCGACCCCCGCGAAGAAATCCCACGAGCCGCTTCCCGGCTGGTGCTTCACCTCGATCTTCTCATGCTCGTCGTCCCGCTCGTTCACGTCGCCCGTCGGCATCTCGACCCCGAACCGGACACCCAGCTTCACCGGACCGCGCAGGAGGGTGAGGTGCGCGAAAACCTGGATGTCCCCCAGGCCCTCCGGGCTGGACCGCTCCAGGTCGAACGCCCCCTCCGCCTCCATCTCTGCTTCCTCGTGATGATGATGCCCCTCGCGGTAACCGTAGACCTTGCGCAACGGGACCGAGATCCCGGCACCCAGAGCGTCGAAGATCCCCAGTTCGACGTCGAGGTAGTACGACGCCTCCGCCTCCATCCCGTGCAGATGCGCTTCCCGCTCCGCAGCCTCCTGGAGCTCTCCGTCGGAAATGTGCTCATAGTCGACCCAGTCGATCCGCAGGCCGGCATAGGCCTTTCCGGACAGCAGCGAGTCCGGCGACATCGTGAGCTGTCCCCCCGACGTCGATCCGGCGCCGCCCGGATGGTGCGCGCCGGCGTCGACGCCGGAGAGCAGGGCAAAGCAGATGACGAACGTCGTCAGTCGTTTCATGGGTGTTCCCCCATGCGCACCCGCGCCGGTCGATCCCGGCCGCGCGTGCGCGGTTCGCTTGAATGTGGAAAGGGGCCCCAGGCGGATTGGCCCCGGGGCGCGACAGGTCCGTCTCAGAGTCTGAGAAACATTCGCGTGCCGCCCCTCGCGTCACGTCCTGCACCGCGCGTTTCAGGCTGGCGGTCGAGTCTGGGTCCCTCGACGCGCGGTGCAGGCCGGCCGCTCGGGCCGTCC
>JACPRD010000197.1 GCA_016190145.1 Planctomycetota bacterium
GCCTCCCAGAGTTTGAGTGAAAATCGATGGGGGCCGGCGGCGACGGCGCTCCCAAAGTTCCCGGACTGGAAAAACTTTTCTCGCCGGCGCCGCTGTGCCCCCATCGATTTTTGCTCAAACTCTGAGAACGTGAGCAACAATCGCCCTGCGGCGTGCGACGTCAGCCCATCCGGCGCGCGCGTCAGGCGAGAGCGAGGAGCTTGAGCGGGTTCGGCGAAATTCTTGCGGACCCGCTTACGACGACGATCCCGATCCCGGCGGCGGCGGGTAGCCGAACTGGCCGCCCTGGCGCAGGAGTTCCGCGCGGGCGCGCGCCTCCTCGACGGACATGCCCATCTGGCGCAGCATTTCCTCTTCCGTCACGGCCCAGTCGTCGTCGACGATGGGCGCGATGCCCGCGCGCGGCGTGGGGACATCGCCGTCGGAGGCGACGCGGATCCAGGCGCCCGCGGGTGTGAGAAGGCCGATTTCCGCGCGGTAGCGGCGTTCGGGTTCGACGGCGAAGTAGTGGGCGCCGAGCGGGTGGGAGGCGGGGACTTCGGCGTCGAGCGCGCCGTCGGCGAACAGGCGGAGGAGCCATTTCGCGTCCGTGAAGACCCCGGCGCCATGATCGCGCGGGACCCACTCGGCGTGCGGGCCGGTGAGTTCCCAGTACGCAAAGAGGCACCAGGGGTCGCGCACGAGGAGCTTCAGGCGATCTTGCGCGTAGCCCTCCGGCAGGGGCGGCCCCCAGTCGATCCAGACGCCCGCGGGCGGAGGCTGGGCCTCCAGCCGGTGCGACTCGTCGGGCTTCGCGAGGCGGCCGGGGAGACCGGTGGGGCGTCCGGAGGAGCTCATGCGGTCTTCCCCGCGGCGCCGGCCAGCCGCGCGTAGAGGGCCGCGTATTCGCGCGCGCTTCGCGCCCACGACCAGTCCTGCTTCATGCCGTTCAGGACCATCCGGTTCCACTCCGCCGGCCGGCGCCAGGTCTCGACGGTCTTCCGGATCGCGGCCGTGAGCGAAGCCACGGTCGCTTCCCCGAACAGGATTCCCGTGACGCCGTCCTGCACCGAGTCCGCGAGTCCGCCCGTCCGGCGCACGACGGGGACGGTCCCGTAGAGCTGTCCGTAGAGCTGCGTCAGCCCGCAGGGCTCGTAGCGGCTCGGCATGAGCACGGCGTCGGAGCCCGCCATCACCTCGTGCGACAGCCCCGTGTTGAAGCCGATCTCCACGGCCACGTGCGACGGCCAGCGGCGGGCGGCGTCGACGAGGGCCCGCTGAAGGGCGTCCTCGCCCGTGCCGAGGACGATGAGTTGCGACTCGCTCGCGACGAAGTCCCCCATCACGGCGGCCAGGAGGTCGATCCCCTTCTGCTCCACCAGCCGCGACACCACGCAGAAGAGCGGGGCCGCGCACTCGGGCAGCCCCATCTTCTTCCGGAGCCACGCGCGGCAGACGGCCTTCCCTTTCAGGTCCGCGGCAGAGTACCGCGCCGGGATCTGCCGGTCGGTCGCGGGATTCCACTCCGCCGTGTCGACGCCGTTCAGTATCCCGACGAGCTCCTTCGCGCGGTCCCGCAGCACGCCCTCGAGCGCGCATCCGAATTCCTCGGTCTGGATCTCCTTGGCGTACCGGGGAGAGACCGTGCTCAGGAAGTCGGCGAAGATCAGGCCGCCCTTGAGGAAGTTGAGCTTTCCCCAGAACTCAAGCTGTTTCCAGTTGAAGAGGGACCAGTCGAGCCCCGTGAGGGACCAGTCCCAGTGCCAGAACAGGCCCTGGTAGCCCATGTTGTGGATCGTGAGCAGCGAGCGGATTCTGGAGTGCGCGGGGCTCTGCGCGTAGATCGTCTTGAGGTAGACCGGGATCAGGGCGGTCTGCCAGTCGTGCACGTGCAGCACGTCCACCGGGAGGTTGAGCGCGGGGATCGCGTCGAGGACGGCGCGGCTGAAGAACACGTACCGCTCCGCGTTGTCCGCGTAGTCGCCCTTGAGCCCGCCGTACAGGCCTTCGCGGTCGAAGAGGCTGTCCTCCTCGACGAAGTACGCGGGGACCTGGGTGCCCGGGTAGACGCCTTTCCAGATCACCGCCGTCCGGGTTTTCTCGCCGACGGTGACCTCAAACTCCGCCGCGCGCGCGAGGGCAGGGCGGCTCTCGCGCACCCTGCGGTAGAGCGGCATGATCGTCGCGCTCTGCAGGCCGAGCTCGGCGAGCGGGCGCACGACGCCGCCGACGACGTCGCCGAGCCCGCCGGTCTTGGCGAACGGATGGATCTCCGGTGCCGCCTGGAGGATGAACATGGTCAGCTCTCGCGGACCTCCCGGAGGAACTGCGCGGCGCTCTCCGGCGGCACCGCGTTGATGTAGAAGCCGCTTCCCCACTCGAACCCCGCGACGCCCGTGATGCGCGGGATGATCTCGAAATGCCAGTGGTAGTAAGGAACGTTTCCCATGTCGAACGGCGTCGAGTGGAGAACCATGTTGTACGGCGGATTGTCGAGGGCGCGCTCGAGCCGCCTCAGGGTGGCGCGCAGGATCTGCGCCAGGTCGCCGAGGGCGGCGTCCGACAGCTCCTCGAACCTGACGAGGTGGCGGCGCGGCAGGATCCACGTCTCGAAGGCGAACCGGCTCGCGAACGGCTCCAGCACGACGAAATTCGGATCGTCGATCACCAGGCGCTCGCCCGTGCGGATTTCCTGCTCGACCATGTCGCAGAAGATGCAGCGGTCGCGGTATTCGAAGAACCGCTGGGAGCCGCGCAGCTCGTCCTGCACGAGGAGCGGGACGATCGGCGTGACGATGATCTGGGAGTGCGAATGTTCCATCGAGGCGCCGGCGGCGGCGCCCTGGTTCTTGAAGATCAGGCCGTACACGAAGCGGCGGTCGCGCTTGAGGTCGGCGAGGCGTTCGCGGTAGAGCCACAGGACGTTGCGGATGGCGCCGACGGAGAGCTCGGTGATGTTGGTGAAGTGTTGCGGGCCCTCGATGATGACCTCGTGGGCGCCGACGCCGTTCATGAGGTCGTAGAGGCCGCTTCCCCGCCGCTCGAGATCGCCCTCGACCATCAGGGCGGGGAATTTGTTGGGGACGACGCGGGCGCTCCAGCCTCGTGTGTTCGGAGGCGATCCTCCCTGGCGGATGGCGACGATTTCACCGGGGGTGCCGGCCTCCTGTCCCTCGCAGAAGGCGCAGGGGCCGCCGCGCGGGCTCGTGGCAGCGGCGCGGAAGTCCATGGGTCGCTTGGCGCGCTCGGAGGCGACGATGACCCAGCGGCCGGCGACGGGGTCTTTGCGGAGTTCGGGCATGGTTCCAGGGGGCTCCAGGGTGTCGGTCGAGTCTTCGGATCGTAGCAGCCTGCGGGAGGGGCGGCGACCAGAATCCTCGTCTCAGAGTTCCTCGAGCCGGTAGATCCGCCCGTCGAAAACGCAGAGATACAGCTCCCCGTCCGCGTCCTCGCCGAACGAGGCGATGTTCTTCGGCTGGTGGAGGATCTCGCGCCAGGCCGTGACCTTTTTCCCGTCCCAGCGCAGGGCCCAGATCTTCCCCGAGACGTAGTCCGCGTAAACGTAGGCGCCCTGGAGGCGCTTCAGTTTCTCACCGCGGTACACGTATCCGCCGGTGACCGAGTGGCCGTCCTCGGTGCCGTACTCGATCACGGGGTCGAGGAGGGTCGACTCCGTGCGGTCGTTCGAGAAGGGGTGGGACCCTTCACGGATCCTCCAGCCGTAGTTGCCGCCCTTCGTGACGACGTCGACCTCTTCGTACTTGTTCTGTCCAACGTCTCCGGCCCAGAGGTCGCCGGTCTTGCGGTCGAACGACATGCGCCAGACGTTTCGCAGGCCGAAAGCCCACGTCTCCGGCCGCGCGTCCTTGAGTTTCACGAAAGGGTTGTCCTTCGGCACCGCGTAGTTCTTCCCGGGGTCCCGCCCGTCGACGTCGATCCGGTGGATCTTCGCGAGCCAGCCCGACAGGTCCTGGCCGTTCCGGTGCGGGTCGCCGCCGGACCCGCCGTCGCCGACGCTGAAATAGAGGAAGCCGTCGGAGCCGAAGAGCAGCGTGGAGCCGTTGTGGTTGCCGTAGGGCTTTTCGATCTGGAGGATGATGAACTCGCTTCCGGGATCGGCGCGGTCGTCTTTCGCCGTGAAGCGGGCGAGGACGTGGCGGCGCGGGTTTTTCGCCGAGAACCAGACGTAGAGGAACCCGTTCTCCGCGTACTTCGGGTGGAACGCGAGCGCGAGCAGGCCTTCCTCGTTGTGTCCCCGGTAGACGCGTCCCGAGACATCGAGGAAGAGGTCCGCGTTGCGCGCGCCCGTGGCGGGTTTGAACGAGTAGATGCAGCCGCCCTGTTCGACGACGAAGAGTCTTCGGGACTTATCGGGGGGCGTGCCGATCCAGAGCGGCCGGTCGAAATCGAGTCCAGGAAAGGCCTGGACCATGCGGACCGCGGGGAGTTCCGCGGGTGCGGCCGCGCCGTTTTCCGGCGCGGGCGGCGCGGCGCGGAGGCCGTCGTGGCTCGTTCCCTGGCCGCTGCCGTCGCAGGCGGTGAGGGCGAGCAGGGCGGCTGACAGGGCGAGAGGGGCGAGTTTCAGAAACAGGCTCCGAAGGGTTCGACGGCATTATGACGTCCGGGGCGGCGTGACCGTTACCGCGACTCTCAAACGATCCACCGCACCCGTTCGTCCTCGTCCGCCGGCACGCGGATCGCGATCGGCATCCGGGCCGGGACGCGTTGCGACGCCGGGCCGCTGGCGGCCTCGACATAGAACTCGACGATTTCGCCGGGGAGGACGTCGAGGTCGCGGAGCGGGACTGCGAGTTCGAGGATTTCGCCGGCCGCGGCGGTCGCGCCGAGGCCTTCGGCCTGCCCGTCCGACCCGATCGAAACAGACTTTCCCTCGGGCGTTTCGAAGACCACTTTGACGCACCGCGTCAAAAGCCCGTCCCGCGCGGGGCCCTCGCAGTCCACGCGGAGCAGGAGGCGCCGCCGGTCGAACCCGAACCAGACGTCGCGGATCCAGCCGGTGGAACGGTCCATGACGTCGAGGTCCTTCGCGGCCGAGTAGTGCCCCGCCGAAATCCACTCGTAGTAGTCGGAGCGGCGCCCGTCGACCTTGACGTCCAGGAGGGCCCAGGGGGCGCTCCACGCGGGGGCGGGGGCGGCGCGGCCCTTGATCGGGCGGAGCAGTTCGGGCGGAGCGGGGCGGCCCAGGAAGGCGTGGACGTTCTGGAGGTGGGCGCGGAACAGGGCGTCGAACGTGCCGGCGAGAGGCGTGAAGTGATCGTCGCCGAACCACCAGAACCAGTCGGAGCCTTCGGCGGCGAGAAGCGAGTCCCAGGCGAGCGGCAGGTCGGGGACCGCGGCCTCGCCGGCGCCGCGCGCGGGGGGCGCCGGGGCCCCGCGGGGATCCTGGCCCGCGGCGGAGGTCGCTTCGAGAAGAGTCTGGCGGGTCTTCCCGAGGAGTTCCCACGCGGCGTTGTCCTCCGGGTGGCCGACCCAGATCGCGAAATTGCGGTGGATCCAGGAGCCGGACCAAAGGCGGTCGAGGGCGCGCGTCGGGGGCCGCTCGGCGAGCTCGTCTCCGAGGAGCACGGTCCGGATCTCGCCGTCCTCCTGGAGCCGGCGGTAGAAGGCGCGGAGGAAGGGGACGCCGTTGCCCGGGTAATGCTCCCAGGCGTTTTCTCCGTCGAGGGCGATCGTGACGAGGGCGCCGTCGCCCGCGGCGCGCCCCCCCGCGCGGATCCGATCCATCAGGTCCTCGGCCGCCTCCTCCGCGTCGGCGCGCTTGTACTCGAAGCCCACGAGGTCCGAGAGCGCGTGGTCGCGGAAGACGGCGGAAAGGCCTTCCGCTACGCGCCAGGACCCGTACAGCAGGTCCGCATTCTGCGGCGCACCCGCCGCCCCGCGCCTGAAGTCCGACCCGAGCGACGACTCCAACACGCCCTCGTCCGTCGCGAACCACCGGATCCCCGCTTCCGAAAGAACCGGCAGGATCTCCGGCGACACCGATCCCTCGCTCGGCCACAGCCCGCGCGGGTCTCTTCCGAACGCCGCGCGGTGGGCGACCACGGCGCGGCGGAGCTGGGCGCGCGCGTCGTCGGTCATGTCGAGGGCGGGGGCTTTGGGAAGTGCGACGGCGGGCATGGCGACGCGGGCGCTTTCCATGCGGCAGAGAAGCGGCAGGATGGGGTGCCAGTAGGGGGTGGTGGTGAGTTCCGCCTGGCCGGCGTCCTGCATGGCGCGGTGGCGCGGCACGAGGTCGGCGAGCACCTCGCGCTGGGCGGCGAGGCAGGCTTCCTTGTCGGCTTCTGAGAAGTGGCGGCCCTGGTCGACGAGCGTCCGGACGGTCGGGTGCGATTCGCGAAGCAGCGGGTGGAACCACGCGAGGTTCTGCCAGACCTGGAGGTCGCGGTAGTCGGCGGCCGCGAGCGCCTCCGGCCGCCAGCGTCCGCCACCGGCCGGGTGGCGCGCCCGGCGGAACAGCTCGCCGTAGCGCGCGTTGGCCCGGATGAGGTTGTCTTCGTGAGCCATGAAGAACGTCTCGCAGAGCGTCTGCTTTTCCTCCGGCCGAAGTTCCGCCGCCGGCACGCGCGCGAGCCGCAGCCACGGATCCGCGGCGCCTTTCACGGCCGCATCGACCTGGCGCAGAAGTCCGGGGACCAGGTTGAAATGCGCGCGGACTCCCGGGAACTCGCGCAGGATCGCGGCCATACCGTAGTAGTCCTTGGTCCCGTGCAGGCGCACCCAGGGCATCACCGCCTCGCCGCGCCGCAGGTCGAGGTAACACGGCTGATGGTGGTGCCACACGATCGCGAGGCGGATCACGGGCGGCGGTACTCCAGAGATTTCTCCCACGCGCGGATTTCGGCCTCGGTGGGATGGAGCGAGGCCTGGCGGCCCGTCAGCGAGCGGACGGCCCGGAAGGCGGCTCCCTGCAGGATCTCGTCGGGGTCGGAGAAGAGCGCCACAAGCGGCCGGATCGAGCCGGGCCCGCCGACGCGGCCGAGGATGGAAGCGCAGGCCAGCCGGTACTCGCGGTCGCCGGACGCGAGGCCGGCGATCATCTCCGGCTCGATCGTGCGGTCCCCGATCGTTTCGAGCGAGATCCGCGCCTCGGCGGCGACGGCGGCGGGTCCGTCCTTGAGGAGGCGCAGCAGTGCGGGGATCGCTCTGGCGTCGCCCAGGCGGCCCAGCGCGTACGCGCAGTCGCGGCGGACGGCCGTCTCGGGCCGCTCCGCGGCCCGCAGGATCTCTCCCACCGCCGCCTTCTCCTCGATCATCCCGAGGATCCGCGCCGCCCGCGCGGCCGCCCGCCCGGAGCCCGTCCCTACCTGCGCCCGCAGGTGCTCCCGGGTCGCCGGCGCCGCCCGCGCGAGCAGCACTTCCACAACCCGCGCCCAGACGTATTCCTCCGGCTCGTCGAGACGCGCGAGCAGGCGCGGCTCGAGATCCGGCGGATCGAGGCGGATCAGGCGCGAAATCGCCCCGAACCGCACCTCGGCGGCCGGTGAGGCCAGGTCGGTCTCGATCTCGGTCACTCCCGCCGCGCGCCATTCCTCCGCCGTCAGCGCGCCGTTGGCGGCCCACCAGCGGCGCCATTCCTTGTGAATGGCGTCGCGCAGGCGCACGTATTCCTCCATCGTCCTCGGCAGTTCCGTCAGGCCCGAACGGTGCCACGTCAGGTCCTGGAGCCGCTCGTTGGCCCAGGAGAGATGCTGCGGCGCGACATCGTCGAGGAACGCCATGAACGCCGGCGCCGAGGCGCGCGGGTCCTTCGACGCCACGCGCCGGATCGCCTCGAGCGTGGTCGGCGTCTCGGATTTGACGAGAAGCGCCAGGAGCCGCGCCGTCATCGCCGCCGTCCCCGCTTCGCCCACGGCCCGCAGGTACAGCTCCCGCGCCTCGAACTCGAGGCCGCCCGCCTCGACGAGCCGGAGCCATCGCTCCGCGTCCTCGGCCGTGCCGATCCGCCCGAGCGTCGCCGAGCTGGCGTCGCGGATCATGAACCGGGGCTGCTTCATCAGCTCCTCCAGCGCGAGCACCGCCGTGGTGTCGCGCCGGAGGGCGAGGCCCTGGATGGCCATGACGCGCACGTGCTCGGCGTACCTGCGATTGCGCGCGATGCCGCAGAGCGCCGCCGTCCGGCCCTCGAAATCGAGCGACGCCAGCACTTCGACCGCCACCTGCTGTGCGTTCATGTCGAGCCGGTCGAGCACGCCCGCCAGGGCGCCGACGAGCGCCGACTCGCGTTCCTTGCCGGGCGGGTAGTCTGCGAAGAGGTGCCGGGCGAGGTAGAGGGCGTTTCCGATGCGGATGGCGTCGCCGGAGCGAAGCGACTCGATCACGGGCTCCACCGCCGCGCCGACGACGCCGGCTTCGACGAGGACCTGCCGGATGAACTCCGGGATCATCGCCGGGTTGCCGAGAGCCTCGGTCACGCCGGCCTGGAGCACGTCGGAGCCGTGTCCGCGGAGCCCCTCCCTCGCCGCGAGGCGCACCTCGAGCTTCGGGTCCGCCAGCGCCGGCCCCAGAGCGAGCGCGGCGTCGCGCGTTCCGATCCGCGCGAGACCCTTCGCCGCCATGATCCTCCGGGCCTCCGATCCTCCGCGGATGCCCCCGGCGAGAGTGCCGACGTCCTCCGGACCGGCGACCTCCGCCAGCACGAAGAACAGCTCGTCCGGAACTTCGCCGTCGCGCGCCCTCTCGACGACGGCGGGAACGGCGCGGGGACCGAGTTTCCGCAGCATGGCGATCGCGTCACGCCGGACCGCCTCGTCCTCCGACCGGCACACCTGGATCACCGCGAGCCGCGCGTAGAGGTCGGGACCCTTGCGCGCCATGTGCGCCGCCGCCGCACCCCCGAACGCGGCGAACGACACCAGCGCCACCGCCACGAGAGGACGGGCGCGTCGCGGGAAGCGATGCCTCATTTCGCGGGTCGTGGATCGGCGAGGCGGGCGCGCTCGATCCGGGCGTTGAGCTGCGCGATTTCGACCGTGAGCCGGTAGACCTGCTCGTTCAGGTCGTCCACACGCTGCTGGAGCTCGAGGTAGCGCTCGATGAGCGCCGCCTTCTTCTTCTCGAGGCCTTCAATTTCGTTGTCGGGCATGAACCCATTGTACGGCACGGCGAGCGCCGGGTAAAAGGCCGCGCCCCGGGTCTTCCCGCGTCCTCACTCCCCCGCGGACGCCACCACCAGCTTTCCGAACCACTCCCGGTCCTCGTCCAGCACGAGACCGACCTGCCGGTACCGCTGGTCCGGCGTCTGCTCGGCGTACGCCGCGTGCGCGTGAAACGACTCCTCGCCTCCCGGAAACGCGATCCGCCCCTCAATGACGCCGTCGAGCCGGTGGTGGAAGAACTCATGGAAGCGGCGCATGCGGTCGAAGTCGGGTCCGCCGGTGAGGAGGACGCCGTGCTTCGAGAGCGCGGTCGTGCGGCACTCGACGAATTCGGCCCCGACGGACACGACGGCCGGGACGTCGAGATCGTGGCGGTTCCAGGCCGCGGGGGAACGGCCGAGCGCGTGCCGGAGCGCGTCGCTCATCGTGTGAACCCGGATCGGCTTGCGGAGCGACACGAAAGGGCCGCTCTGCGGCTCGTCGCGGAAGAGGGCGACGACGGGGAAACCGGGGAGGATCGCCAGCGCCTCCTCGACGAGCGGGAGCTCGTTTTCCGGCTCGGAGACGTCCATTACCAGCGCGTCGAACAGGCCCGTGTGGAGCTTCAGGCGCGCCTCACGCAGGGTCGCCGAGATCGAGACGCCGCAGCCGCGCCCGAGCAGGATGGACTTGATCAGGAATCCCGAGCTGCGCTCGCGGTCGACGACCAGGATGTTGTCCATGCCCGGCTCCTTTCGGTGCGGAGGGCCGCCGTCCGCCGGGGCCCCTTCCTCATCCTGTTTCGTCGCCCCAGGGACCGCACCTTGACGAAACTTATGTATGTGCTAAAATTTACCGAGCATTCGTAACTTCGGAGGGGACGCGTGCGCACCATCGCCCTCATGAACCAGAAGGGCGGCGTGGGGAAGACCACCACGGCCGTCAATCTCGCGGCGGCCCTCGCGCACTACGGGAATCGCGTGCTCCTCGTCGACTGCGACGCCCAGACGAACGCCACCCTTTCGTTCGGCCTCAATCCGAGCGAACTCGGCGCGACCGTGTACGACCTCTTCACCGGCGAGGCCCGGGCCGAGGAGGTGATCGTGCGTCACTCGGAGCGGCTCCATCTCATTCCCGCCACTCCGGATCTCGCGGGCGGCGAGGCCGAAAAATCGCCGGCCGCCGCGCGCGGGCAGGCGCTCAAGCAGGCGCTCTCCCACCTCGGCGGCTACGACTTCGTGCTCGTCGACTGCCCGCCGACGCTCGGGCTCATCAACGTCAACGTGCTCGTCTACGTCGACGAGATCATCATCCCCATGCAGACCCAGTTCTTCGCCCTTCAGGGGATTTCGCTGCTGCTCAAGACGATCGATCTCGTGCAGAAGCGGGTGAACCCCCGCCTCCGGATCACCGGAGTGCTGCCCTGCATGTTCGACGGAAGGACGACGCTGTCGAAGGAAGTCGTCGAGGAGATCAAGCGCCATTTCGGCGACAAGGTCTTCGCCGCGCGCATCCGGAACAACGTCCGTCTCGCGGAGGCGCCGAGCTTCGGCAAGTCCGTGATCGAGTACGCGCCGGAATCGAACGGAGCCCACGACTACCTGGGGTTGGCGCGCGAGATGCTCGGGATCCGCGAAGGTGAAGAACCCCGGCGCGCCCCCGAGGTGACCAAGCAGGAAACCGCCTGAACCGGTGCGGTCGGACCCCGCCCGCCTACATCTCCTGGGTCAGCCCCTTCACAAGACGCTGAAGCATCTCGAGATGCTCCGTCTCCTCGGTGATCAATTCCTCGAGTTTTACCTGCAGCGCCGTCTCCCCGAGGTCGCAGGCTTCGTCCGCGCGCTCGGTGTACGCCTGCACGGATTCCTTCTCGACCTGGAGGGCGTATTCGAGCATGCCGCGGATGGTGGAGGGACGTTCGATTTTGGGGACGGAGAAGGAGGGAATGCCGCCGTAGGCGACGATCTTGTCCGCGACGAACTGGACGTGCTTGATTTCCGCGGGGATTTCGGGGCCGAGAATTTCGCGGAGCTCGTGGCCCCGGATGCCGAACGCCATGCTGTGGCACCACAGGTAGAGCATGATGGCCTTCAACTCCCGGGACAGGTCCTCGTCGAGGTGTTCGATCAGCTTCTGCCTGCTGGAGGCACGGCTCATGCGGGATCTCCCGATGCGGGGAGGGACATGATACCGGCGCGGGTGGGGCAGAAAAGGGCGATTTGAGGGACTTACCGCCGCGCCGGGGTGATCGCGCCGCCCTTGAGCTCCGGCAGGTAGCGCGTGGTGTCTCCGGTCGCAATCGGATCCCCCGCGAGCACTCGGGAGATGAATTCCTTCAGCTTCGCCCGGTGCGCCGTTTCGACGTCGAAAAGCGCCAGGCCGTACTCGAAGATTCTCGCACCGCGGTCGACCAGCGCCTCCCGCACGATCTGACCTCTTCCACGGATCACGCTGCGGTCCGGGAGTTCGATGTCGGCGAAGAGGACGGTACGGGGGGCGATGGGTTCGGGGAGAGCGATCCGGAGACCGGTTTCGCTCATGTTCCGGACGAGGCCGACCTTGGTGATGGTGGTGCCGCCGCCGGCGGCGGTCTGGCGGAAGCGGAGGGCGAGGGTGCGGGGCACGCGGCGGGAGCGCGCGAAGAAGGGCTGTGGGGGGAGCTGGGTATCGAGGCGGTCGAGGGCGGCGAGGATCTCGGTTTTCAGGTAGGGTTTTTCAGCGAAGGCGCGGGCGCCGCCGCCGATGGAAGCGGGGACGAGGCCGAGCTGTGCGGGTATGCAGGTGGCGAGGGTATGGACGAAGGGAGCGACCTCGCGGAGGTGGTGGAAAGTGGCGACCCAGCCGACGCTGGGGGCCTGGGGGTGATCGGGGAGGGAGATATCGGCGGCGACGGCCCAGGGGCCGACGGCGAAGACGGCGTCGATCAGGGCTTTTCCATTATTCACGGCGCCCGCGTAGACGTAGTCGGTGCCCTTGAGGGCCGCGCCGAAGGCGAGGGCGGCGGCAGGATCGGGATCGGCGACGAGCACGGTGCGCGGCATGGACGGCTCCCGGTCGATCGGACTCTGGTGACGGATGGGGCCGGATGGAGCATCTGCGCGGTTCGACTCCGCCGGCCCCGCGCGTTCGGAGACTGAGTCTAACTGACGGCGGTCGAATATTGCTCGGAGGCCAGCGCACGGGCGATGAACTGCCGCAGCCGGTCGCGCGAGGGATTGTCGAGGTCCACGAAGGCGAGTCCGTGCTCGGTCTGCCCGTCGTTGTTGCGGTTCGCGCGGACGATCTGGGCGCGGCCGCGGATGGCGACGCGGTCCGGCAGGTCGATCTCGAGCGCCACCACGGTCCGGACCGGAAGCTCTTCCTCGCTCTTCAGGCACACGCCCGTTTCGCTCACGTTCTGGACGAGCGCGATGCGGCGCGTCGGCGGATTCTCGTTCCCTCTCAGGTAGCGGGCCTGGAGCTTGCGGGACAGGCGGCGCGCCCGGACGTAGAAGGTCATGGGGGCGGCGTCGGCGTGGAGGTGGCCCATCGCCTGCAGGATTTCCTCTTTCGCGTACGGCTTTTCGATGTAGGCGCAGGCGCCCGCGGCGAGGGCCGCGGGGACCAGGTTCCGCGTTTCGGGGGTGCAGGTCACGGCGATCTTGAGCCAGGGGGCGATCTCGCGCAGGTGCGCCGTGGCGGCGACCCAGCCGACGCCCGGAGTATCCGGATGATCCGGCATCGACAGGTCCAGCGCGACGGCCCAGGGCGTCAGGCGCCAGACGGCGTCGACCAGGGCCTTGCCGTGCGCGACGGAACCCTGGAAGGTATAGGGCGTGCCGCGGAGAAGCGTCGCGAAGGAAACGGCGGCGACGGAATTCGGATCGGCGACGAGTACGGTACGCGACATCTTTTTGCCCTCGAACAGGCCACCCCCGTGGCGATAGTGGGGATGAGGATGCGCATTCGCCGGAGAAAAAGCCATAAAAATCTGAGAATTCCGACTTAAAGGGCATAAAGTCGCGAATGCGGCAATAACGTGTGGATCTTCAACAACTTGAGACTTTATCTTTTTTAAGAATGTGCAGGCGTGTCCGCGCTTCCGCTCG
This sequence comes from Planctomycetota bacterium, assembly GCA_016190145.1. GTDB lineage: Bacteria > Planctomycetota > MHYJ01 > WSZJ01 > WSZJ01 > WSZJ01. The sequence goes on from JACPRD010000197.1 coordinate 13,163, forward strand.
ACGGATGCCGCGCAGATTCCGCCGCTCGATCGTCCGATAACTTTCACACGCCTCCGCTCGACGGTGCCGCCCCCTCCGGGTACAGTCTCCTCCCCCATGGATCACGACCTGGCCAACCGCTACACCCGCTTCGCCATCACCCTCGCCAACGCCGTCATCCCGGGAAGCCCGCTCGTCGACCGCATGAGAGTCTTCGCGGACGAGCTCTGGAGGGAATTCGGAAAGGACCGGCCCGTGTCGTGGGTCGGCTTCTATTTCCTCGGGCCCGATGAAATGACGCTCGGCCCCCGAAGAGACAAGCCGGCGTGCTCCCCGATCGGCCTGCACGGCGCCTGCGGGACGGCGGCCAGAAGCGGAAAAACTCTGATCGTCCGGGACGTGAAAGAGCTGGGGGAGAACTACATCGCCTGCGACCCGCGCGACCGCTCGGAGATCGTCGTGCCGGTCCGCGACGGGGCCGGCCACGTCGTGGCCGTCCTCGACGCCGACTCGCACGACGTCGGCGCCTTCTCCCAGGCCGACGAGTACGCCCTCGAGAGAATCGTCGCCGAACACCTGGAGGGCAGATAGTTCAAGCTTTCGGTTTTCTCCCCGCCGTCTTCACCTCCGCCGGCGCCGGCATCGGCCGGGTCCTCGCCAGCCACGGCCAGAGCGCCGCTCCCACCAACGCCACGCCGATCGCCACCCACTGCGACGTCGACAACCAGCCCAGCGCCCCCCGCGGGTCGTCGCGCGTGAATTCGATGAGGAACCTCGAGAGCGCATAAAGCAGCAGATACAGCAGAAACGTCTGCCCCCGGAACTTCCGTAGCCCGTGCAGCCGGACCAGGATGAAAAACAGGACGACCCCGGCCCCCGCTTCGTAGAGCTGCGACGGCTGCCTGTGAATCCCGTCCCCGATCTCCGGAAACACGACCCCCCAGGAGACCGGCTTGCCGTAACAGCAGCCGTTCAGGAAGCATCCGAAGCGCACGATGCCGTGGCCGAGCGCGAGGGCGGGGGCGAAGTGATCCGCGATGTCCCAGAAGGCGATCTTGTGGGCGCGAAAAACAAACGGCAGGACGACGAGGCACGCGATGAGACCGCCGTAGAACGTCAGGCCGCCCTCCCAGATCGCGGGGATCTCGCGAAGGTTGCGGCCGTAATGCTCCCACTCGGTGATCACGTGAAACGTCCGCGCGCCGATGAGCGCCGCGATCATCGCCGCGATCGCTGCGTCCTGGATCACCTGCGGCTTCACCCCCTCCTTCTTCGCCAGCTTCTGGATGTGCAGGACCGCGATGATGAATGCCGCGGCCATCGCCACGCCGTAGGCGTAGACGCTGACGCCGAAAACGGTGAAGAGGACGGAACGCATCGGGAGGGATCCTGCCTCGTTCTTCGGGCTTCGTCCACCGACACTTCAGACCGGCACGTGAAAGCGCCGGCCGTCGCCGAGCTTCATTCTCTCCCAGCGGCCGTAGATCCCGTGGCCGCACCGCGGGCATTTCGAGTTCCGGATGCGGATGTCGGCGATCGCGTAGCCGGTGCGGTCGACGAGCGTGTCTCCGCATTTCGGGCACAGCGTGTTTTCGAGCGGGTGTCCCGGGACGTTGCCGACGTAGACGTACTCGAGCCCGTGCTGTTTGCCGATCGCGTGCGCCTCCTCCAGCCGCCGGAGCGGCGTGGGGGGGATGTGGGACATGTCGAGGTAGGGATAGAAGCGCGTGACATGCCACGGCGTTTCAGCGCCCAGTTTCGTGGAAATCCAGCGGGCGATGCCGTTCAGTTGCGCGTCGTCGTCATTGACCGTCGGCGTGACGTTCGTGACGCACTCCACGTGCATCCCGTACCGGTGCTTCGCGGACTCGGCCACCTCCAGCAGTTCCTCGAACCGGGCCAGGCCGCCCGAGATCTGCTTGTACGCCTTCCGGTTGAACGCCTTCACGTCGAGCCGGTAGATGTCCAGGTAAGGCGCGATCATCTCGAGCGCCTCGGGCGTGATGTAGCCGTTCGTGATGTACGCGGTGTAGAGCCCGCGACGCTTCGCCTCCTGCGCCGCTTCGAAATTGTGCTCGAACCAGATCGTCGGCTCGTTGTACGTCCAGCAGATCCCCTCGCAGCCGTGGCGGACCGCGAGATCGACGCTCTCGACCGGGGACATGCGTTCGAGATTCGAAGCGTCCTCGGCGGGTTTGTCGTGGGAGATCTCCCAGTTCTGGCAGCCGGGGCAGTGGAAATTGCAGCCGCGCGTTCCCGCCGACAGGATCTTCGTTCCGGGATAGGCGTGGAAAACCGGCTTCTTCTCGATCGGGTCGACCGCAACGGAGGACGTCACGCCGTAGATCAGGGTCCAGAGCTTCCCGTCACGGTTCAGGCGCGTGTGGCAGAACCCCGCCTGCCCGGGGCGCACGGTGCACCGGACCTGGCAGAGGTTGCACTTGATGTTCCCCTGGGGGAGATTCTCGTAGAGGACGCATTCCTTCATTCAAGGAACTCAACGAAGCGCTCGCTCTTTCCCTTCACTTCCCCGATCGCCGCCGCGTGCTCGAAACCGTTCTTCCGGAGGGCGGCCAGCAGGCGGTCGACGTCGCCGGGCTTGACGGAGTAGAGCAGGCCGCCGGAGGTCTGGGGATCGAACATTACGTCCTCCAGCGTTTTCCGGACGCCGGGGGCCGTGCGGTATCGGGGCCCGAGGAACGCGCGGTTCGACACGTCCCCGCGGGTCTTCTGCCCCCTGGCCGCGAGTTTCTCCGCTTCGGGGAAGACGGGCACTTTCGACGTCCGGATCGCCAGGGTCACTCCGCTCGCCTGGGCCATTCCCGCTCCGTGCCCGGCGAGCGCGAAGCCCGTGATGTCCGTCGCCGCATGGACTTCGATCCCTTCGGCCGCCGCGACGCCGCCCGCGTTCAGCTGCTCCATCGACGCCACCACGGCCGCCGCATCGGACTCCGGGAACTTCCGCGCCTTGAGCGCCGTCGTCAGGATCCCCGTGCCGACACGCTTCGACAGAACCAGTACGTCTCCCTCCCGTGCAGCCGCATTGGTCCAGATCTTCTTCGGGTGGACGAGCCCGGTCACCGCCGCCCCGAACTTGAGTTCGGCATCGGTCACGCTGTGCCCGCCGAGGAGGACGCATTTCGCCTCCGTGTACTTCTCGCATCCTCCCGCGAGGATCTCGTGGAGAACCTCATGTCCGAGTTCCGCCATGGGGAAGCAGAGGATGTTGAGCGCGTTGATCGGCCTTCCGCCCATCGCGTAGACGTCCGACAGCGCGTTGGCGATCGCGATCCGCCCGTAGGACCGCGGGTCGTCCACGATCGGCGTGAAGAAATCCACGGTCTGGACCAGCGCCCGCTCGTCGTCCAGACGGTACACGCCGGCATCGTCGAACGTCCCCGCGTTCACGAGGACGTTCGCGTCGGTCGGAGCCTCCAGCCCTTCCAGGGCTTTGTGCAGGTCCGAGGGACCCAGCTTGCTCGCTCAGCCCGCGCAGCTCGACATGTCCGTCAGCCGCGGCCGCTTCTTCGACAGGATTCCCATGCGCCATCCTTAACAAGGGCTCGCTCCACGTATTCCCGACTCTAGCGCGGGGGCGGCGGCTGCGGAAGAGCGTTCGCGGTCAAGTCCGGCGAGGAGGGGTGCCGATGAATCGAAGAACTCATTCTCCACGAGGGTTCCATGAGGCGCCTAATCCCGCTGGCCGCGGTCATGCTGGCGGCCGGAAGTTCGCGGGCCCAGGACACGGATCTGGAGAAGAGGATCCGGGATCTGGAGATCCGGTCGGAGAAGCTGCCGTCGCCGTCCGAGCCGGTTCCGGAGGCCTCCCTGGGCCTGGACGTCTGGTTCAAGGACGGCCTTCACCTCGCGACGTCGGACGGCGCGATCGATCTCCGGATAGGGGGCTACCTCATTCACCACAGCTCCTTCCGGATCCGGAAGGGCGAGCGGTACGGCGCGGACACGTTCGAGATCGAGGAAGCCCACCTCGAGGTACACGCGAAGCTCTGGAAGCACTGGGAGGTGTTCGTGGCGCCGAACCTGCTTCCCGGCGGCGGCGGGCTGCACGACGGTTGGGTGGAGTTCAACGGCTGGGACCTCGTCCGGGTGCGCGCGGGCCAGTTCCGCGTCCCGCATTCCCAGGAGTCGCGCGAGCCCACGCTGTGGCAGGACTTCCCGGAGGACTCGCTTCTTGTTCCCCAGGCTCCCGACCGCGACCTGGGGGTGATGGTGCACGGCCTGCTGTTCGACGGGATCTGCGACTACGCTGTGGGGGTGTTCAACGGCAACGGTTCGAGCGACGTTTCCGGAAATCGGGACGAGAACAGCGACAAGGACGTGGTCGGCTATTTCGGCGTCAGCCCGTTTGCGACCGCCGGCTGGGATCTCGTGCGGTACTTCCGGGTCGGGATCGGGGCGACCGACGGCCGGCAGGACAAGCCGGACGACGAGACGCCGTTCGAGATGGAGTCCCCGGCGGCGGGGAGGCTGTACACGGACGACTCCATCGTGAAGAACGCCGCGGCGCCGCCGGTATCCGTGGAAGGAGAGCGCCGGAGGTACGTGGGCGAGCTGGCGCTCGGACTAGGCCCGTTCGACCTCAAGACCGAGTACGCCTACAGCACGCACGAGATCGAGATCGGGGAGGACGGCGACGTCTTCCGGTCGTTCGGCAACAACTGGTCCGTCGGCTGGTGGTTCGGGGGGACGCGGGCGGCCGGAAACCGCCCGAAGGTACACAAGGGGCTGTTCGACGGCGGCTACGGGGCGCTTCAGATCGTGGCGCGATATTCGAAAATGCACACGAGCAAAGAGTATCTGCTGGACGGCGGTTTCGGCGGCACGAACCACGTCCGCGAGTGGGCGGTCGGCCTGAACTGGTACCCGACGTCGTTCGTGCGCATTTCGGCGATGTACCAGAACGTGAAGTACGGGGACGACGGGGTGCCGGTCGAGGCGGTTCCCGCCGGCGGACCGATGCGCGGTCCTGGCATGGGCGGAGGCGGGCCGGGCACGGACGCGAGCAAGTCCGTGACGGAGGAGGATCTTCTGATCTTCCGCGTCCAGATCGAGTTCTAGCGCTCCCTCACTTCCCCTTAACTTCCACCCGCTCCCTTGCCGATAGACACCACGGACGGTCTTGGGGAAGGGGGCACTGTGCCAACGCGGAGCCCTCTGCGGCGTGGGTGCCGCACGATCGTCCAGCCAATCGTTGGATTGGTCCCGGGGCCTGGTCTCAGGCCTCAACAAGGGAGGAAGTCCACATGCGACTTCTGACGTTGCCCGCGGCCGCGGCCGCCGTCCTGCTGTTTGCAGGCATGGCCGTGGCGCAGTCGGGGGATCTCGAGAAGAGGGTGAAGGATCTCGAGATGAAGATGGCGGAGAAAGAGACGGCCCCGGAGGCGGGGGGCACGACCGAGGGCAAGTCCATGGTCGAGGCGTACTTCGACGACGGGCTCAGGCTCAAGGCCGGGAAGGACTTCGAGGGGCGGATCGGCGCCTACCTGATCGCCCACGGCACGTTCTTCGTCAAGGAGAACGAGCGGGATTCGGTCGATACGATCTCGATCCGCGAAGCCGGCGTCGAAGTCTACGGGCGGCTGTGGGAGGCCTGGGAAGTCTTCGTCTCCCCGCGCATCATGCCCGGCGGGACGGTGCTTTACTACGGCTGGGCGGAGTTCAACAAGTGGGAAATCCTCAAAGTCCGCGCGGGCCTCTTCAAGGAGCCCTACTCCCTCGAGGTTTCCGAGCACACGAAGTGGATGGACATGCCGGAGAACTCGCTCATGAGCCTCCACGATCCGAACCGGGACCTGGGGGCGATGGTGCACGGCGAGGTAGCCGGGGGGATCCTCAACTACTCGGTCGGCCTGTTCAACGGGAACGGCGCCGGCGGGGCGGATGAGAACAGCGACAAGGACGTGGCGGCCCGCGTGGTTCTGCGTCCGGGCGCGAAGATGGACAACGACGTCCTGAAGCACCTGTACATCGGCGGGTCGGTGACGCACGGGCGGGCCCGGAAGGACATCAACGAAGTTCCGTTCAGCTTCGAGGTTCCCTCGACGTCGCAGGGGAATTCCTCCGGCCTGACGTCGGGCACGCAGTTCCTCACGCCGGGCACGCTGTCCGATTTCCGGGTGGACGACGACGTCACGCGCGGCCTGGGGATGCTGGCCTGGTGCTGGGGTCCCCTCGAGCTGAAGACGGAGTGGTCGTACTACCGGGCCAAGATCGAGTGGCCCGACGAGGTCGACACCTGGAACAGCTACGCGAACTACACGTCGCTCGGTTTCTGGATCGGCGGCTCCCGGACCCCGGGCAAGCGGCCGGTGGTCGACAAGCCGCTGTTCGGCGAGAAGGGCGGCTTCGGCGCGATCCAGATCGTCGCGCGGTACTCCAAGATCTACCTGGGCAGCGAATTCCAGGACCGGACCGGCGCGGCGGGCACGAACCACGTGCGCGAGTATGCCGGAGCGGTCAACTGGTACCCGAACGAGCACGCCCGCTTCTCGGTCATGTATTCGAACATCGAGTACGGCAGCGAACGCGTCGTTCTCGCCGGCGGCACTTCGGTGGACGACGAGAACGTGTGGATCATCCGGTTCCAGGTCGACTTCTAGAAAACCGGTCTTCAGTGGGCCTTCAAGGGGCCGCCCTCCGGGGCGGCCCTTTTTTTGTCGACCGGGGGACTCCGGGGGTCGCGCGGGCCGCAGCTTACTTCGTCCGCAGAAGGTCCAGGTCCGCGCGATAGAGGGATGTCCGGACATCGAACAGGCCGAGCAGGGTGTGCGGGATATTGTCATGCGAGGTCGGAGCGTCGGCCCGGCCTTCGAGAAGCGCGTGGTCAATCGAATGTCCAGCGGAATAACGGTCCGAAAGCCAGAGCAGCATCGGGATGTGGGTCTGGGCGGCCGGGGCGATCGCCTCCGGCAGTCCATGGAGGTAGACGCCGTTCTCTCCGAGCGATTCGCCGTGATCGGACGCATAGAGAAGGAAGGTCGCGCAGGATCGCGGAAGGGTCTCCAGGAATCCGATAAGGCGATCCAGCACGTAGTCCGTGTACAGGATAGTGTTGTCGTACGCGTTCACGACCTCCTCGACGCTGCTCTCATGCGGGGCGTCCTTCTGGCAGGAAGGCTGGAACTTCGCGAAGGCGGCCGGGTATCGGCGGTGATAGGCCGGGCCATGGCTCCCCATCGCGTGCAGCACGATCAGCACGTCGGCCTCCGTGCCGTCCAGGAGCTTCTCCAGGCCCTCGACCAGAAACTCGTCGTAGTAGCCGCCGTCGTTGTAGAACGGGGACGTCGAATCCGCGCCCTGACGGAGATTGGTATACCCCAGGCGGACGCACACTCCCTTGTCGCTGGAGTTGTTGTCGATCCAGACGACCTTGACCCCGGCGTAGTGGAGCACGTCCAGCACGTTCGACTGGCGGGCGCCTTTCGCCGTCGAGAAGTGGTCCTTCGTCAGGAAGGAGAACATGCAGGGCACGGAATAAGCCGTGGAAGTTCCGCTCGAGGTGGCCTGGGTGTAGTTCAGGAGTCGCCTCTGTTCCAGCCTGGGATTGGTTTTTCGCGGGTAACCGTTCAGCGAGAAATGATCCGCCCGCGCCGTTTCTCCCACGACCAGGATGCCGATCGTCCTGGCGCGGCCATTCCTGACCTGGACCGCGTCCTGGCCGATGGCGACAAAGGGCTTTCCGCGCCCCGCCCAGCAGGCCGTGACGTATTTCCGCAGCGAATTGAGCGCGTGCGTGGGGGTCGCGTAGTACTTCAGGCGGACGTTTTCCCGCGCCACGTACAGCATGTACCGGTGGTTCGGCAGGACCAGCAGGGCGAAGACCGCCAGCATCACGCCCGCATAAATCGAGCGCTGGCGAAGTTCCCCCCGGACTTCCTTCCAGGAGATTCTCGCCATCAGCACGGCCAGGGACGGAAGCAGTCCGAACAGGAAGACGCGAAGGGCCAGGGGCGCGGACAGAAGTTCGAGGGCTTCCTGCCTGTTGTCGTCCACGAACGTCTCGGCGATGTTCTGGATCATCCTGGGGTCGAAGACCACGCCGTACGCCTGCGTGAAATACCCGAGGACGGCCGAGAGCATCAGGAGCGCGATCGCCGCCGGCTTCAGCACGTACTTGTGGCCGACCAGCAGGAGCCCCAGCCCGAGCATGCCCGAGAACCCGAGAAAGACCGCGAGGAAGCAGGCGATCCCCTGCACCGAGGCCAGGTCGATGCGATCGGCAAGCAGGCCGAACATCCTCCGGTTGTTGACGAGGACGACGAACCCCGCCGTCAGGACGCAGAGCGCGCTGGCAGGACACTCCGGCCTTTTCAACCGGGACTTCACGAGTCCGACTCGTTGTGATTCGGGACACACTCTGGCGGGACAATAGTGGAAGGGCCCTGAACCGGACGTGAATCCTCCATTAAGTCTGGATGAAGCTCCCGGGAACCGGGCCGTGCCCGACAATCGGGTCTTTCTCACGCAACATTGAAAACAGGCGGTTGTTCTGAAACTGCCCAGGAGAAGGAGGAGGAACGGCCTCAGTGAGACAATCTCCTCCTGCTCCTCGCTCTTGCCTGATGCGGCCAGTCTGAATCAGAAGCCGATCGAAAACGACCCTGAGAACGTGAGCAACGGTCGCCCGGAGGCGTGCGGCGTCGGCCCGTCCGGCGCGCCTCGATGGCCCCAGTTCCTCACCTCCACCTCACGCGCGCGCCGGATGGGCTGACGTCGCGCGCCGCAGGGCGATTGTTGTTCACGTTCTCAATCCAGTACCTCGTCCCGCTCCTCCAGCGACGTCATCCCCTCCTTCCGCAGCACCTCCCGCTCCCCCGCCTCCGCGTGCCGCACGAACCTGTCGAAATCCCCCGCCGTCGAGATCTTCGGGATGACCACGAAGTCCGCCCCTTCCTCGTAGATTCTCTTCGCCTCGCTCCGCCGTTCCGCCGTCGCGATGATCGCGGCCTTCGGGTTGACGTGGCGGACGGCGCGGACGATCGCGGCGTTCGAGGTGCCGTGGAGAAAATCATCGGAGATGGTGGAGAGCACGACCTGGGCCTCGTGAATCCCCGCTTCCTCGAGCGTGTCCGCGTGCGACAGGTCGCCATAGATGACGCGGTAGCCGCGGGCGCGGAGATCGCGCGTGACGACGGGGTTGAAGTCGACGATGACGTAGTCGGTGCGGTCCTTGAGGCGGGTGAGGAGGGCGCTTGTGAAGCGGTGACAGCCGAGGATGAGGAGGTTGACGGCTTCGCGGGGGACGATGGTCTCGTCGCGGCGGGGGCCGCGGATGCCGAGGGTGGCGAGGCGGTTGACGAGCCAGGTGGAGACGGCCTTGTCCCAGTGGCTGGCGTAGGTGGTGAGAGTTGAGGTGAGGATGAGGGAAAGGACGACGATGGAAACGACGGGCTGGGGGACGTGCCCGAGCTTGAGTCCGATGGCGGCGATGACGACGGAGAATTCGCTCACCGGGACGAGGTCGATGGAGACGAGGATGCCGATGCGGGCGTCGTATTTCAGGCCGAACAGGGTGGGAAGGACGGAGAGGAACCGGCTGGCGACGACGAGACCGGAGAAGATTGCTGCGGCGGCGAGGAGGGGGCCGTCGGGTCGGACGAGCTGGCCGCCGAGGGCGACGAAGAAGAGGGTGACGAAGAAGTCGCGGAGGCCGCGGATCTTGGCGATGACGTCGAGGGCGTACGGGAGGCCGCCGATGGAGACGCCGGCGATGAGGGCGCCCATGGCGACGGAGAAATTGCAGAGGGTGGCGAGCCAGGAGACGAGGAAGCACCAGGAGATGGCGGTGAGGAGGAGGACTTCGGGGAGCATGGCGGTGAGGTGGAAGAGGCGCGGGAGGACGAGGCGGGAGGCGACGACGGCGCCTACGGCCAGGCCGAGGCCCAGGCCGAGGGATTTCAGGATCGGCAGCACGGCGGGATTGCTGATGTTGGGCTGGAGACCGAGGACCACGATGGCGATGGCGTCCTGGATGAGGAGGACGGCGAGGACGAGGCGCCCGCTCGTGGTGTCGATGACGCGTTTGTCGGACAGGAGCTTGACCACGATCATCGTGCTGGTGAACGCACCGCAGACGCCGAGGTAGACCGCCGGGAGTCCCCGGTACCCCAGCGCGAGCGCCGCGGCCCAGAGAAGGACCCCGCAGGCCGCGACCTGCACGCTTCCCAGGATCGCCGCGGCGCGGCCGCTCTTCAGAAGCTTCTTCACGTCCATCTCCAGCCCGACGATGAACATGAGCAGCGCCAGGCCGATTTCGCCCAGCAACTCGAGGGACTTCTCCTCCCGGATCCACCCGAGGCCCATGTTGTGGCCGATGAGGACGCCCGCGCCGATGTAGGCGAGCATCACGGGCTGGCGCGTGAGCCGCGCCAGGTAGGCGAGGACGGTGGCCGCAAGGACGGCAATGCCGATGTCGTGGGCAATCTGGACCTGCATCCGCCGGAAACGCTAGCGGGGGCGGGCGAGGGGCGCAAGTGACGATGGTTCGGGGGTGTCGATCCCCGCTACTTTGCGAGCTTCCGGAGCGTTCCCGGCGTGAGCACGAGGACGAGCGATCCACGGGGCCGCGGCGAGAGGGTCTTGAGCCGCGCGAACGCCATCCCCGCTTTCCTGAGTTCGATGCTGCCGGCGTCGGTGGCGGACATGAAGAGCGAGACGGCGGCCGACAGGCCGGGCTCGTGGCCGACGAGGATCGGCGAGTTGGTGTCGGTGTCCTTCAGAACCTCCAGGATCTGCGCCGCCGTGTTTCCCGGCAGCAGCCGCTCCGAAATCCGCGGGCGCGGCAGGCCCAGGACCTCCGCGAGGATCTCGGCGGTTTCGGCGGCGCGGGGAAGCGGACTCGTGAGGATCGCGTCGGATCCGAGGGCGAGCCGCTTCAGGCCCCTCGCCGCGGCGCGCGTCTTCCTGCGGCCCTCGTCGGTGAGCGGGCGCTCTTCCTCGGACCAGGGCGGCGTGCCGTGCTCGACGGCGAGTCCGTGCCTGAAGAAGCAGACGTTCATCGCGATTCTCCGAGGAGGACGGGCTTGAGGCGGACGAGTTCGGCGAGGCCTTCGACGAATTTCCCGCCGAGCCGCTGCTGCTCGCGGCGGAGGCGGGCGAGGAAGGCGACCGGCGGCGCGGTGAGGCGGCCCTTGCGCGCGGCGCGCGCGACGAGGCGGCCCAGGACGTCGCGGTCGTGCCACTCGCCGGCGGCGTCCTGGAGGCGTGTGAAGAGGGCGCTGGCGGCGCCGAACTGGGAGTGGGGGTATTCGGAGGCCAGGGTTTCGTGGGCGTAGCGGAGGAGGCGGACTTCGCGGCGGATTTCGTGGGCGCGTTCCGGGTCGCGCATCGGGTCGCCGCGGCCGGCCATCTGGAGGATGCGGCGGAGACGCGGCCCGAGCGAGGCCGGTCCCGGGGTTCCGGCCTCCAGCCCGCGTTCCCGCCGGCCGAGGGCCTCGACGATCAGAGACTTCGTCTTGCGCACCCGGCCGTCCGAGAGCCAGGCCGCGGCATCGCGCCGCTCCGCCTTCCGCCTTCTCTTCACGTACGACAGCAGTTCCTCCCGCACGCCCGCGTCGGCGCGCGCTCCGCGCGCGAGCAGGTCCGCCGCCACGTCCAGGTTGCGCACGCGTCCCAGGCGGCGGATCGTCTTTTCGAGCCGCGCCTGCAGCGCCTCCCGGTCGTCGGAACGCGGAAGCCAGAGGTCCCCGGCCGCGAGCAGCCGCCGGGCCGCTACGCGGGCGTCGTGGACCGCTTCCTCGTCCGAAGGATCCTTGCGAACCCTGCGGAGTTCCGACAGCAGGCGCGCCGCCGCCGGGGCCAGCGTCGCGCGCCGGCTCCGCGGACGCGCGTGGGATGTCTCCGCCATGGTTCGGTTTCCTGTGCGCAAAAAGGCGTTTTTCGATTTCGCGACGCATCGCCTTCTGAATCTGCCCCCCAGGCGTGCGCGCGTCGAGCGGGGAGAACCCGATTACGGGCTCATTTCGCTTCCCCCTTTTTCACCCGGAACTTCACGTCCCGCCCGAAGACCTCGCGGAAGATGTCGGCGCGCCGCCCGGCCGTGTAGAGCTCGAGATCGACGTCGCCGTTGGCGGAAAGCTCGAGGGTCAGCGCCTCGCCCTCGGGGATCACGTGGATCTCGTCCACGAGCGCGGCGTGGCTCCGGTCGAGCCCGTCGGCGATGCGCAGGATCGCCGAGAGCATTTTCACGCGCTGCCGGTCTCCCCGGCCGAGATCGGCGTAACCGAGGTGCTTCGACGAAGGCGCGGACCCGCGGTGGTACCGCGCCACGAGCGCGATCAGCCGCCGCTCGTCCGCGTCGAATCCCTCCAGCCGCCCGTTCATGATCAGGTAGTACGCATGCTTGTGGTGCTTCTCCGCGCTGATCCAGTAGCCGGAGTCGTGGAGAAGCGAAGCGTACTCGAGGACTTCGCGGTCCTTCGCATCGAGGCGGTGGAGGGGGGCGAGGTCGTCGAAGAGCTTGAGCGCGAGGCGGGTCGTGTGAGTGGCGTGGAGGTCGAGCGCGCTCAGGCGGCGGGCGAGCACGTAAATGCTCCGGCGGCGCGGGTCGGCGATGTCCTCGTCGTGGATCTGAAGGCGGGCGGAGTTGCGCGAAGCGTAGTCGGCGACGACGCCTTCGCGGAGGGCGCGCTCGCAGGGGACGAGCTCGTCGAGCCCGGCCTCCTCCATGAAGACGCGCACGACGAGCGACCCGGGGCCGATGGTATCCGCGCGGCGGTCGCCCACGGGGGGAAGCGCGGCGAGCGAGCGCCGCGACGAGGTCAGCAGGCGGTCCGAGAGGTCCTCGAGCGCGCCGCGGCGGATGGGTTCGCCGTCCTCGCGCACGCCCAGAAGGCTCGCCAGCGCGAGAATGCTCCCGCTCGTCCCGAGCACCATCTCGGGCTCCTGCCGCTTCACCTCACGCGCCGCCGGGCCCACGATCTCGCGGACGTGCTCTTCCATCTCCTTGCGGTCTTTCGATTTCGGGAAGCGGCCCGCGAGCCGTAGGACGCCGAGCGGGAGACTCTTCACGAATTTCACCCGGTCCCCGTCGCCCACGATGATTTCAGCGGAGCCGCCGCCGATGTCGATGACGGCGGCCTTGCGGATCGTATGGGGGAGGCCGTCGCGGACCCCGGAGTAAATGAGGCGGCCTTCTTCCTCACCTGTCACGACGCGGATCGCCAGGCGCGCTTCCTTTTCGGCCCTTCTCACGAATTCCCCCCGGTTGCGCGCGTCGCGGACGGCGGAGGTGGCGACCGCGAGGACGGCTTCGACACCCTGGGCTTCGGCGATGGCGCGGAAGCGTTTGAGGACGGCCATGGCGCGGTCCATTTCCTCGGGAGGGATGCCGCCCGTCGCGAACGTTCCCCTTCCGAGCTGGAGCATTTCGCGGGAGCGGTCGAGGACCTCGCGGATACCGGGTGCGAAAAGGCGCGACACGACGAGGTGGACGCTGTTGGCGCCGATGTCGATGGCGGCGACTTTCATAGGGTAGCCCGTGGAGATTCAGGAACGATGAAAGGGATGTGAGGAATGGGTTGCGGGTCGGACCGTGCATCTTAGGGGGCGGGGGAACACGGTGCCACCCAGAGTGGACCTGCGGACCTAACGGGCGCCTAACACGGGGCCGAAGAATTGCGCGACGACGGGCGTTGCGGGTCGGGCGCGCAATTCTTCGGAGGATCCCTCCTGCACGATCCGGCCCCGATCGAGCACCGCGATCCGTCCGGCGAGGCGCGACGCCTCGGCCGGTTCCTGCGTGACGAGGAGGACGCCGTGCCTGCCTTCACCGGCGAGCCGGGCGATCTCCGCGGCCCATTCGGCGCGGGCGGGGGGATCGAAGCGTGCGAAGGGTTCGTCGAGGAAGAGGAAGTCGGGGGCGGTGGCGAGTGCGCGGGCGAGGGCGACGCGCTGGAATTCGCCATCGGAGAGCGTGGAGGCGCGGGCGGAGGCGAGGCGGGAGATGCCGAGGCGTTCGAGGAGGGCGGCGGCGGTGGCGAGCGACCCGGCGCGCGGGCGGCCCCGGGCGATGAGTCCGGCGGCGGCGTTTTCCAGGGCGGTGCCGCGGAACCGCGCGGGGCGGGCGAAGACGAACCCGATGCGGCGGCGGTGCGGGACGGGGTTGCGGGCGTCGAGCGGTACGCCATCCAGGGCGACCGTTCCCTCGAACGGCGCGAGCAGACCGGCCAGGAGCCGCAGGAGAGTGCTCTTCCCCGCGCCGTTCGGCCCGACGATCGCGAGCGTTTCGCCCGTCGCGAGGGCGAGGCGAGGGACGTCGAGCGTGAAGGCCGCGCCGTACGACCAGCGAAGGTTTTCAGTGGCGAGGATCACCGGGAGGACTGAAATCTGGTGAAGAGCCCCGCGATGACGAGCGAGAGACCGAGGAGGACGGCGCCGAGGCCGAGGGCCGCGTGGAAATTGCCCATGCGCGTCTCCTGGAGAATGGCGGTGGTGAGGACGCGGGTTTCGCCTTCGATGTTGCCGCCGACCATCATGACCGAGCCGACTTCCGAGATGGTCGCGCCGAATCCCGCCAGAGCCGCCGCGAACACTCCGGGCATCGCTTCGCGCAGCAGCATCGCCATCCGCCGCCCGCGCCCCGCCCCGAGCGAGTCGATCTGCACCGTGAGCTCGGGGTCGAGCGAGCGGATGGCGGAGGCGGAGAGGGCCACGACGACCGGGAGCGCGAGGAGCGTCTGCGCCACCACGATCGCGGCGGGCGTGTACATCCACTCGAGGAAACCGAGCGGACCCGCGCGCCAGAGGGAGAGGGCGACAAGGAGGCCGACGAGGACGGGGGGAAGGGCCATTCCGGCGTTCGCGAATGCGAGGAGGACGGAGGCGATCTTCCCGCGGCGCTGGGCGAGGAACATGCCCGCCGGGAGGCCCGCGGACAGTGCGAGCGCCGTCGAGGTCGCGGAGAGGAGCAGCGACCTTGCTGCGACGGCGGCGATGCCGAGGGATCCGCCCTCCGGGGTCATTGCGCAGGCTCCAGAGTGAAAAGCGGGCGGCCGAACTTCGCCTTCCCGAACTCACCCAGGATCTTACGCCCCTCGGGGCCGGCGACGAAATCCGCGAACGCGCGCCCGCCGGCGGCGTTGATCTTCGGGAGCCTTGTCGCATTCAGGACGAGCACCGAGTACGTGTTCTGCAGATCGGCCTCCTCGGCGGCGAACAGCACGACCAGAGACAGTTTCGACTTCTGCGCCTCGTACGTGCTCTCGTCGCAGAGCGTGTACGCGCGCTTTTCGTCCGCGATCCGAAGCGTCTCGCCCATGCCGGCGCCGCCGCGGACGTACCGGGCGCCTGCCGGAACGCCCCCGGCTTTCGCCCACACGGCCAGCTCCCGCTTGTGCGTTCCCGACTGGTCGCCGCGCGTCACGAACGCCGCTTCGGCCTTCGCCATCGCGCGGAACGCCTCGACGGCGGAAGCGGCCTTCGCGACGCCGGCGGGATCCGCCGCGGGGCCGACCACGCGGAAGAAGTTCCGCATCAGGATCCGCCGCTCCATCGCGAACCCCTCCGCCACGAGCGCCTCCTCGTCCTTCGGCGAGTGCGCGAGCACGACGTCCGCCTCGCCGCGGCGCGCCATCGCGATCGCTTCGCCCGAGCCCACCGCCACCGGCTTCACCGCGATCCCGGTTTTCGCCTGGAACGCCGGCAGCAACTCGCCCAGGAGCCCCGTGTCCTGCACGCTCGTCGTCGTCGCGAGGATCAGCTCGCGGGGCTTTTCGGCCCCGCACCCCGCGGTCAGGACGGCGGCCAGCAGCAGGAAGCGCTTCATCCGGAATCCCACCTGAAATCTGATTTGAACGCCCGTTCAAAGAATCAGCTTAGGAGGCCCCGGAACGAAAGCAAGCAGAATTTCCGCTACTTCACCGGGTACGCCGCGGTTCCCGGCGGCTGCGGGTACCAGCCCGGGTCGTCGTAGGAAGTGATGCCGTCACGCACCTTGAGGAGTGTGAACATGCCGCCCATGCCGATCGGGCCGTGAGGGCCCTTGCCGGTCATCATCGGAATCGTATTCTCCGGTCCCGGCATGCCCTCCATCTCCTGCATGTTTCCCATCCCGGACTGGCCCATCGCCATGTAGCCCGGCAGGTGCTCGCGGATGCGCTCTTCCAGCCCGGCCTGGTCGACGCCGAGGAGGTTGGGGATGCCGTGCCCCATCGCGTTCATCGCGTGGTGCGACTTGTGGCAGTGGAAGGCCCAGTCGCCGGGGACGTCCGCCGTGAATTCGACGTCGCGGGTCGCGCCCACGGGGACGAGCACGGTGGTCTCGGGCCACCGGGCTGATTCGGGGACCTGACCGCCGTCCGTGCCCGTCACGCGGAAGGCATGCCCGTGGAGGTGGATCGGGTGATCGTCCATGCTGAGGTTTCCTAGGCGGATGCGCACGCGCTGGCCGGTGCGGACCACGAGCGGCTCGGTTCCCGGGAAGATGCGGCTGTTAAACGTGAACATGTTGAAGTCCGTCATCGCCGAGGGGTCGGGGACGAGTCGGCCGGGCTCGACCGCCCATTCGTGCAGGAGGATCGCGAAGTCGCGGTCGACGGGCGGATCCTCCGGCGCTTTGGGGTGCACGACGATCATCCCCATCATGCCCATCGCCATCTGCAGGGTTTCGTCGGAGTGCGGGTGGTACATGAGCGTCCCGTGCTGCCGAAGCGTGAATTCGTAGGCCCAGGTTTCGCCGGGCTTGATGTGCGGCTGGTTCACGCCGCCCACGCCGTCCATGCCGTTGGGAAGCAGCACGCCGTGCCAGTGGATCGTCGTAGGCTCGGGGAGGCGGTTCGTCACGAGCACGCGCACCCGGTCCCCCTCCGTCGCCTCGATCAGCGGTCCCGGAGTCTGGCCGTTGTAGCCCCAGCACTTCACTTTCATCCCCGGCGCGAACTCCCGCTCGACGGGCTCCGCGACGAGGCGGAACTCCTTGACGCCGGCTTTCATTTCGAAGGGAAGCACGTTTCCGTTCGGCACCGTGAGCGTGGGCTTCGCCGGTTCCTCCGCCCGCACCACGCGGCCGAGCAGGCCCGCGCCGCCGATCAGTGCTGCCACCCCGCCCGTCGTCAGCAATTCGCGTCGTGTCAGCATCGCTTCGCTCTCCTATTCGTCCCTCAGCCGGGCGCCGAGCGCGCGCTCCAGTTCCGCGCGCGCCGTCCAGTAGTCCCGGAGGCCGTTGACCAGCTCCACGTACGCCTCATACTCGCTCTGTTTCGCGAGGATCAGGTCGGGCACGCCGACGAGCATGAAGTTGTATTCCTTCTGCGTCAGCTCCACGATCCGTTCGCGCAGGGGAACCACGACGTCGCGCTGGTGCTCGACGAGCCCGCGCGCCGCGATCACCCGGATCCGCGCCGAGCGGACCTCCGAGCGGATGCGCACGGCGTCCGCCCACACGTGGTGTCCGCGCTGCCGGGCAAGCGCCTCGAGCGCCGCGATCGTTCCCTGGCGCCGATCGAAAATCGGGAGCGCAATCGATACCCGCGGGCCGGCCACCCACTGCCGGTCGGTGTCGCGCTCGGCCCATGCGCCGCCGGACAGGCTCCCGAACCAGCGGAAGTCCCGGGCCAGCCCGAGCCGCAGCTCCGCCGACCGCTTCCCCGCCGCCGCCGCCGCCAGGTCCAGCCGCCGCCCCACCGCGACCGACTCCAGGTGCTCGAGCGGCGCTTCCGCCGCCGGCAACTCCGGCAGCTTCGCCGGCGCCTTCCAGGCCGTCTGCCCACCCCAGAGCCCGAGCGCGCGGTTCAGGTCCTCGCGCGCCAGCTCGGCCTCCGCGTCCGCCCGCGCCCGCGCGCGCCGCGCTTCCTCAGCCAGCCCGCGCTCGCGCGCCAGCTCCAGCTCGCTGATGTTCCCGGCCTCCCGGAGCCGTTTGGCGAGTTCCGCCGAAGCGTCCGCCGCGTCCGCGATGCGCCGCCGCACCTCGGCGGCCTGCGCGGCTCCGACGGCCGCGTACCACGCCGACTTCGCGCGCGCCGCGTGCGCAAGCACCGCGTCCGCCACCCGGAACCGCGCGGCTTCGAGGTCCGCCCGCGCGATGTCCTTGCGCGCCGAAAGCGTCAGCAGGTCGAGGAAATCCTGAACGACGTCGAGCGACCACTCCGTGCCGCCCGGGCTCCCCGACGGGAACCCGACCTTCGCCGAGAACACCGGGTTCCGCAGCAGCCCCGCCTGCACCAGGTCGGCCTGCGCCACCCCCAGTTCCTCGAAATCAGCCTGGAGGTCGCGGTCGTTGAGAAGCGCCACCTGCACCGCGCCGTCCACCGTCAGCTCCGCCTCGAGCAGCCGCTTCACGGCCTCCGCCGCCTCGGCGTCTTCCTTCGAGCCGCGATTCCAGCGGATGGTCTGGGGCAGCGCCTTCGCGACGTCGCGCTGGACGTCCGAGAATCCCAGGTCCTCGGGTCCTCCCCCGCATCCCGCGAGCAGAACCGCCGCCGCCGCCGTCCATTTCCAACGGATCATCGGTGCTCGTGCTCCTTCCCCCGGACGGGTTCGAGCGCCATCCCGCACTTCGGGCATTTCCCGGGTTCCTTCTGGCGGACCTCGGGGTGCATCGGGCAGGCGTACTCCTCCGCCGCGGGCGGCTTCGCCTCCCGTTTCTCTTCGCCTGAAAACGCCTGCGTGACCGGCCGCGAATCGGCTTCCGGCGCCGCCGGATTCGCAGGATGGTCGTCGGGAATGGGCTCGGGCGCGCCTCCACCGGCGCAGCCGGCCAGCAGGATCGCCGCTGCAAACAGGATCAGGATCCGGATCATCCGGGATCTCCTCGGAAAGCGGCGCGGAATGCGCCGGCCTGGGCGTGCAGTCGCCTGCTTTCGTAACAATCCGGTGGTTCCGGACCTTCCGGGATTCTTATTCTCCCCAGCCGTACTGCCAGATCGCGGCCGGCGTCATCCGGTCCTCAGGCCCCGGCCCCGCCAGCGTCAGAACGTACCCGAGCGGCGCCTCCTCGAGATCCCCGTTCCGGAAGTTGTACCGCGTCCCGCCCCAGCGCGTCCCCACCGACACGATCTCGAGCGTCTCGAACTTCTTCCCCTGCACGCTCCACTTCCCCCGCCCCAGCAGCTTCCCGCGAAACCCCCGCGTCTGCGCGCGCGCCCCCGTGTCGTCCACCGCCCAGTTTCCCCGCTGTTCGATCTTCACCGTCCCCTCGTACTTCACCGTGACCCGGTCTCCCTTCACCGACTCCACCGTCACCGTGAGCGACGCCTCCTCGACCGCTTCCTCCGGAAACGCCTCCGTCTGCCCCCTCACGTTGTCCACGAAGTGGCAGCGCGCCAGCCTCCGCACGATCTCCTCCGGCACCTCGTGCCGCACGCCCTTCACCGCCCCCCCCGGCGCGAATTTCCACATCTCCTCCTTCCTGAACCACGCGTAGTCCAGGTTCCACGCCCCCTCGCGCCAGTCCTTCATCTTCTTCTCGCGCGGCAGATCGCGCGTGTACACCCGCAGGACCATCCCGTCCTCCGGGTACAGATGCGCCCAGCGCTCCCGCGCCTCTTCCGGCTTGCCGGCGAGAAGGCGTTTGTTCCTGGGAAGCGCCTCCCAGGCCTCGAGGGCTTCCTTGAGCATGCGCTCCACGTCGCCCCCGTTCGTCGAGTTGATGCTCGCCAGGAACTCGCCGCTCGGCGCCAGCGCGTAGATTCCCTGCCGCGTCCAGTCGATCGGGTTCTTCCCGTAGTGGCCCTTCTCGGAGACGAGGCGGAAGTGCTTTCCCGCGGGGCCCTGGTCGCGGTGAAGCGTGTGGACTTCTTCGGTCGCCGGCACGAACTTCTTCAGCAGCTCCTGCACCTCCGGTTCCGCCCAGACGTACCGCCGGGCGCGCACGCCGTTGTTTCAGGTGCAGGCGAGCGGGTGGCCGTTCATGGTCCAGAGCAGGATCGGCAGCCCCTTCCTGTTGCCTTCCTGCACGGCCGCCCAGTAGGACGTCCGCCATCCGACCGACCGCCAGCCCTCCTCCGACGGCTTCGGCCGGATGTGGTCGCGGTACTGCGGGTAGAGTTCGTCGGTCAGTTCCGGATCGCCGGCTCGCGCAATCGCGGCCAGGGCGAGGACGAGGGCGGCCGTTCTCACGGGAAAACTCCTGTGAAGGGGAGGACAGGAGGACGGGACGTTACGGAATTCAGGATATACCAGATCCGATTATTCCGGACGGTTCTTCTCCAGCGTTTCCCACTCCGCGTACAGCGCCTCGCACTTCCCCTTGAGCGCCTTCTTCTCCTTCTCCATCTCCGCGAGCTTCGACCAGTTCTGCGCGTGCGCCGGGTCGCACTGCTTCTTCGTCACCGCCTCGATCGCCGCCTCGATCGCGGAGATCTCCTCCTGGAGCTTCTCGATCCGCTTCGCCCGCCGCTTGGCTTCCTTGGATTCCTCGTACGTCGACTTCGCCGCGGCGGCCGGTTCCGGGGGCTTCTGCGCGCGCGCGGCGGGCTTCTCGGCGTGGCGGGCGCGGGCGTCGAGGACCCCTGTGTAATCGGTCGGGTAATCCACGACGCGCTCATCCTCGATCGCCAGGATCCGGTCGCAGATGCGGTCGAGGAAGTAGCGGTCGTGCGAGACCGTCACGATGGTGCCGTCGTAGGCGTCGAGCGCGTCCTCGAGGGCCTGGCGGGAGGGGATGTCGAGGTGGTTGGTGGGCTCGTCGAGGAAGAGCACGTTGGGCCGCTCGAGGAGGAGCTTTGCGAGCACCACGCGGCTCTGCTCGCCGCCCGAGAGCGTGCCGACGATGCGGTGGACCTCGTCGCCGGGGAACAGGAACAGGGCGAGGTAGGACTGGATCTGCTCGCGGGTGAGCGTGAGGTCGACGGACCAGATCTCGTCCATTGCGGACTTCGCGCGGTTCAGGCCGGCGTGGTTCTGATCGTAGTAGCCGGCGAGCACGGATCCGCCGAGCGAGGCCGTGCCGTGGTCCGGCTTCTCGTATCCGAGCAGGATCTTGAGCAGCGTGGATTTGCCCGAGCCGTTCGGGCCGATCAACCCGACCCGCTCGCCGCGCTCGATCGTGAACGTCGCGTCGCGGAACAGCGTCCGCGGTCCGTAGGACTTCGAGAGCCCGTGCGCCTTCACGGCGGAAAGCGCGCTCCGGTGAACCGGCCCGAACCGCACCTTGAGCGACGGCCGCGGGCCCATCGGCCGCCCCAGCCGCTCGAGCCGCTCGAGCCGCCGCTTCCGACCCTTCGCCTGCGCCGCCCGCTGCCCCGCCCCGAACCGCCGGATGTACTCCTCCGTCTTCGCGATGTCCTTCTGCTGCCGCTCGAACGCGTTCGTCGCCGCCTCGCGCCGCCGCTCCTTCTCCTCCACGTAGAAGCTGTAGTTCCCCGGGTACCCCTGCGTGCCCGCGTTCTCGACCTCGACCGTGCGCGTCGTCACGCGGTCCAGGAAGTACCGGTCGTGCGACACGATCACCACCGCGCCCGGAAATCCGTTCAGGTAGTCCTCCAGCCACTCGATCCCCGAAATGTCGAGATGGTTCGTGGGCTCGTCCAGGAGCAAGAGCGTCGGCTTCACCAGCAGCTCGCGCGCGAGCGCCGCCCGGCTCCGCTCCCCGCCGCTCATCGTCGCGATGCTCTTCCCGAAATCCCCTTCCCCGAACTCCAGCCCGCGCGCGATCGCCTTCATCTCGGCTTCGTACGCGTACCCGCCTTTCGCCTGGTACTCGTGCTGGAGCTCGCCCCAGAGCTCCAGGATCTTCGGCGAGGAATCCGTCTCCATCGCGTGCGCGGCCTGCTCCATCTTCTCGTGCAGCCGGAGCAGCTCCTCGAACGGCTCGAGCAGCGCCTCCTCCAGCGTCCGCGCTCCGCCGAGCTCGTCCGACTGGCGCACGTACCCGAGGCGCGTGCCGCGCGCGATCTGGACCTCCCCGTGATCGGCTTCGAGCTCGCGGGCGAGGATGCGCAGAAGCGTCGTCTTTCCGGCGCCGTTGGCGCCGACGAGGCCGACGCGCTGGCCGGCGTCGACCTGGAAGTCGACGGCGTCGAGGACGATGCGGCCGGGGTAGGCCTTCGTCACGCCGATCAGGGTAGCCAGCGGCATGGGGGGCGGGCATTCTACGGGGATCCGGCGGTAATCGGTTGCTATCATCTGTCCCCGCGACGTTCCTGCGAGGGAGGTCGATTGAACCGCGAGGTCGAACTGCTCATCGCCGCGCTTGCCGTGCAGGAGCGCCTGCTCACGGCGGCGGAACTGGCCGGGTGCTGTGAAGAGGCGGTCCGCGCGCCGGGGCGCTCGCTGACGGAGATTCTTCTCACGCGCGGCCTGCTCGACCCCGCCGACGTGGCGCGGCTGGAGGAGCGTGCGGGCACGGGCGATCCTGTCGTCGGGTCGGTCGTCGCGGGCGAGCCGATTCCACCGACCCCCGTCCCCGAGGGACCCGATCGCTACAAGCTCGGCCGCGAGCTGGGCCGGGGCGGTCTCGGGCGCGTCGTCGAGGCATTCGACGACGCGCTCAAGCGCGACGTCGCGGTCAAGCTGGTGCTGGACGACTTGCCGGGTGATCTCCGGGCGCGGTTCATCCGCGAAGCGGAACTGACGGGCAGGCTCGAGCATCCGAACATCGTGCCGGTGCACGATTTCGGCGCGCTGGGAAACGGCGGGTCGGGTCGGCCGCTGTTTCTGTGCATGAAGCGCGTCCGCGGGCGCGATCTCGGGAAGCTGCTCGCGGACCTGGCGGCCGGGGACGCCGCGACGGCGGGCGCCTGGTCGCGCGCCCGCCTGCTCGCCGTGTTTCAGAACATCTGCCTGGGCGTCGCCTACGCACACTCGCGTGGCGTCATCCACCGCGACCTGAAGCCCGCCAACGTCATGATCGGCGACTACGGCGAGACTCTGATCGTGGACTGGGGTCTCGCCAAGCTCAAGGGAGAGCCGGCGCTCGCGCCCGCCCGCCCGCCGGGGCCGCCGCCCGCCCCCCACGCCGCCACGCTGGTGCCCGCTTCCCGCCCGTCGGACGACGGCTCGGCGGTCCTGACGCTCGACGGCTCCGTCCTCGGCACGCCCGCCTACATGCCGCCCGAACAGGCCCAGGGACGGCTCGCCGACGTCGACGAGCGATCCGACATCTACTCGCTCGGTGCGATCCTGTTCGAGATCCTCGCCCTCCGCCCTCCCGTCGAGGGGGAGTCCCTCGAAGAGGTCATGTCCCGCGTCCGATTCGGCAAGGTCGCCAGGCCGTCTTCCGTCGCTCCTCCCGGAATCTCCATCCCGCCCGACCTCGACGCCATCTGCCTCCGGGCTCTCGCGCCCCGCAAAGAGGACCGGTATGCCTCCGCTCTCGACCTGCACGGCGAGATCCAGCTGTTCCTCGAGGGCGTGAAGGAGCGCGAGCGCGCCGAAAAGGAATCGCGAGAGCGGGCGGAGGCCGGGTGGCGGCACCTGAAGCGGTACCGCGAACTCGCCGCGGAAATCGAGGCGCAGATCCGCGTGGTGGAGGACTGGGGGAAGCGGATCCTGCCGCACCAGCCGGTCGCGGACAAGCAGCCGCTCTGGGAGGCGGAGCGCCGCCTGGAGGCGCTCGAGACCGGGCGCATCGACGCCTGGTCCGCGGCGGGCGCGGACTTCGGGCAGGCGCTGGTCGCGCGGAGCGACTGTGTCGAGGCGCTCGACGGCCGCTGCGAACTTTTTCTCGAGCGATTCTTCGAGGCCGAGTCCCGCCGCGACCGCGCGGAGATGCTCCTCAACCTCCGCGCGATGGACCCGTACGATCTCCGGAAGAAATACCGGTCGCGCGTCGAGGCGCCGGGCCGCCTCACCATCCGGGCGTATGCCTTCGACTGCCCGTGCCTGTCGCCGGTGCGCGATCCGCGGTGGAGCGTCGCGATCGCGGAGGAGTGCACCGTGCCGTGGCGGATGGGAGGACCGCGGCCGGAATTCCCGCTGGACGACCTCGACAGGCCGGTCCCCGTGGTTTCGACCGCGCCGCCGGAAGCGCGCTGGGGCCACGCCGCGTCGTGCCCGCGGCGGGAACTTCGCGGCGCAACGGTCCGCATCGCGCGGTACACGGAGAGGGACAAGCGACTCGTGCCGGGCGATGCCGCCGACCTCGGCACGACGCCGGTCGCGGGCATCGAACGGCCCCAGGGCTCCTGGCTCTGCACGGTTTCCGCGCCGGGATACGCCGACGCCGTCTTCCCCGTCCGGATCGATCGCAGCGGGCACTGGGACCAGGAGGTGCACCTGTACCGCCCGGAGGAAATACCGCCCGGATTCCGCCTGGTGCCGGGCGGACCATTCGAATTCGGCGGCGAGCACGCCGGAGGAAACACCGCGCATCCCTGCGCGACCGGAGATCTCTTTGTCGCCCGGATCCCCGTCACCTTCGGTGAGTACATCGCGTATCTCAACGATCTTCGCGCGAACGGAATGACGGAGGAAGCG
Organism: Planctomycetota bacterium; assembly: GCA_016190145.1. GTDB lineage: Bacteria > Planctomycetota > MHYJ01 > WSZJ01 > WSZJ01 > WSZJ01. The sequence goes on from JACPRD010000197.1 coordinate 37,514, forward strand.
CACCGGCGGCAGCCTCGCGAAGGAGATTGCAAGTTCCTTGCGGAATCGGGATCCGGGTTCGCGATCGGCCCGGCGAGGTCGTGCGCGGAACGCCCGTACACGGCGGACCTGCCCGTCGTGGGGGTCTCCTGGTCCGACGCCCTCGCCTACGCCGCGTGGCTGTCCGGCAGGGACGGCAGGCTCTACCGCCTGGCGCACGAGGAGGAGTGGGAGAAGGCGGCGCGCGGCGTCGACGGCCGCATCTACCCCTGGGGCGACGGCTACGACGCGACGTTCTCGAACCAGACCCTTTCCCACCCCGACGGCCCCCGGCTCGTCCGTCCGGGCTCGTTCCCCGCGGACGAGTCCCCCTACGGCGTCGCGGATCTCGCGGGAAACGCGCGGACCTGGTGCCTCAACGCGGCCGCGAAACCCTGGAGGCAATTCCGCGCCCTGCGCGGCGGCGCGTACGACAACGCGTCCCTCTACAGCCGCTCCGCCTACCGCCGCGGCGACCTGGGCTCGCTGACCATGCGTCTGCTCGGAATCCGCCTCGTCGCCGCTCCGTTCGCGGCCCCGGCGATCACCCCCGCCGAAGCCGCCGCCGCCATCGCCTCCCGGCCGCGTCCGTCGCTTTAGGACCTACGCCACTATCCACCCCGCCCGCGCCGCATACGTCGACGCCGGATACTTCTCCACCAGCTCTTTCCACGCGACCTTCGCCGCATCGATCCCGTTCGTCCGCCGGTACTCGCTCACTCCCAGCCAGTACATCGCCTCCGGTGCACGGTCGTGCTTCGGCCCTTGCGCCACCGTGTCACGCAACAGCCGGCTCGCCTTCTCGAAGTCCCGCGCGTTCAATGCCGCGCGCGCCAGCCCGTACGTGAACTCCGTCACGAAATCGCCCGGCGACAGCCAGCCGATCGTCTGGTGCACCACCTGCCCCTCCGGCGTCGTCGCGAAGATCGCCGGCGTCCAGAGCGTCCCGAACCGCTTCGCCAGATCCTTCTGCGCCTGCACGTTCACCTTCACAGCCGCATAGTTCTTCTCCACGAAGCCCGCCACCTCCGCTTTCGGATACGTATCCGTATCCAGCTTCGCGCACGCGGGTCACTGCGGGGACATCACGTCCACCAGCACCAGCTTCTTCGAGCCGGTCGCCTCCTTCACCGCTTCCTCGTAGCTCTTTGCCCAGTTCATGTCATCCTCCTGCAACTCGGGGTTCGCCGGCGGGTTAAGCTGCTCGGACCACATTATAGAGGAAGCGGCAGATGGCGACTCGCGTGGCGGCGTTCGTGCTCGCGCTGGCGACGGCGGCGGCGGCGCAGGAAGGCTGGAAACCCGAACAGAAAAACGTCCAGGTGCCGATGCGCGACGGGAAGTCCCTCGCGGCCGACGTCTACCTGCCGCCGAAGCCCGGCAGGTTTCCCGCCGTCCTCATCCAGACCCCGTACAACCGCTCCAACATGGGCGCCGTCATGTCCACCCCCGACGCCCCCCTCGGCGAAACCGGCCGCGGCTCCGCTTCCGACATGAAAGTCCTCATGGACCGTGAACATTACGCCTACGTCGTCGTCGATTGGCGCGGCTTCTACGGCTCGAAAGCCGCCATGGAAGGCGTGAAACCCCTTCAGTTCCGCCGCGGCCTCGACGGCTTCGACTGCGTCGAGTGGATCGCCGCGCAGGACTGGTCGGACGGGCGGGTGGGGACGTGGGGCGGAAGCGCCCTCGGAAAGCAGCAGCTCGACACCGCCGCCGAACACCCGCCGCATCTCGTGTGCTGCGCGCCGCTCATCGCTTCGATGGGAACGGAATACGCGGCCTACTACGAGGGCGGCGTGATGCTCGAGGGGCACGTGAAGCGGCTGGACCAGCTGGGGTTCGGGGTGGGGACGAAGGTCATCGCGCAGCCGCTTTCGGGGGCGGAGATCTGGAAGTGGGCGGAGAAGCTGTCGTACCGGCCGCAGGCGATCCAGGTGCCGTGCCTGATGATCACGGGGTGGTGGGACAACTATCCCGATCTCGTCGTGAAGACGTTCGAGGACATCGTGGCGAAGGGCGGCGACCGCGCGAAGGCGCACTCGCGGCTCCTGATCGGTCCGTGGGATCACGTCTCGGTGGGCGTCGCGTCGCAGGGCGACGTGGCGTTCGAGAAGGCGGCGCTGTTCAGCGGGGGCGCGGCGAAGGCGTTTTTCGACTACTGGCTGCGGGACCAGAAGGACAACGGCTGGGACAGGACGGCTCGGGTGCGCTACTGGGTCGTGAACGAGGACGGTTGGAAGGCGGCGGAGTCGTGGACGGGGATCGCGCGCGAGACGACTTCGCTCTACTTCCATCCGGACGGGAAGATCGCTGCGGAGAAACCGGCGCAGCCCGGGACGCGCGGCTGGGCGCACGACCCCGTGAAGCCGTCGCCGACGCTCGGCGGCGCCAACCTCCCGCCCATGAAACACGGCCCGACCGACCAGTCCGCCCTCCTGGAGCGCAAGGACGGCGCGTGGTACTCCACCGGGAAACTCGAGAAGGCCCTGCGCGTCAACGGCCAGGTCGAACTCACCTTCACCTTCTCCGCCAACCGCGCCGACGCCGACTTCTTCGGGCGCCTTTGCGACGTCGGGCCGGACGGGCGGCCGATCCTGATCGCGGACGCCGCGGGTCGAGCGAGCCTGCGGGACTCGACCGCCGAGAATAAACTTCTGACTCCCGGCGAAAAATACACGATCACCCTCCGGTTCCCATCGACCGCGGCGACCTTCCCCGAAGGCCACGAACTGCGAATCCACCTCTCCAGCGCGAACTGGCCCCGCTACGAACGCAACCCGCACACCGGCGCGGATCACTGGGATGCGAAAGCGGCGCTCGATCTCGAGGTGACCGTGTACCACGAGGAGGCGGTGCTGAGGCTGCCACAAGAGAAGCCCTAGTCCTCGGGTCACCGCCAGTATCATGGGCCGTTGCTTCTAAGCCGGGCCGAATAAGAGTTTTCTCACCTCGTGACCCTTTGCGGCCCGGCTTACCCTGAGCGAGCCCGCAGGGCGAGTCGAAGGGTGGCGGTGTCGGCATCCGGGAGGCTGGGAAGACGCAAACTCAGTCTTGCTTAGCGTCTGGCTTATGGCTTAGGCCGCCCCGCCAGGCCGACGCTACCCGCACGCGAATTCCGCCTTGCCGCTCCTTCCCGCCCGCCCCATACTCCTCCCATGCGCCCGCACGTCGTCCCCCTTCCCCCGATCGCCGAATTCGCGGCCCGGTGCGCGTACGAAGTCGACGAGGCGCTCATCTGGACGGACCTTGCGGGCTCGATGGCCTGGGCGAACCGGCGGGCGCAGGCCCTGTTCGGCTACTCCGAGGCCGAACTGCTCGGCAAGCCGGTGATGATGCTCTACAGCGCCGCGAACTCGCCCGCCCTCTCGAAGGAAATCGTGGACGCGACGCTCGCGGGCGGATGGCGCGGCGACATCCTGAACGTCACGAAGGAGGGCGTGGAGTTCCCGTGCCAGATGACCACGACCCTGATCCGGGACGACGCCGGCACGCCGATCGGGATCGCCGGCGTCCTCGTCGACCTCCGGCGGCTGTGGGGCGGCACGACGGACGAGGCGCGGGAAGCGGCCGGCGGGCGGGCGCTGTGCGCGATCATCGGGGGCGTCGAGGGCGACGCGGCGGCGGAGGCGATCGCCGAGGGGACGGGGATGGACGTCGTGGGGGTGTTCGACGACGAGGGGAGGATGGCGGGGTATCGGGGGGATCCGTTCCTTCGCGAGGTGGTGGCGCGGCATCCGTTCCCGCAGACGGAGGGGGCGCTCGCGATGGAGTTGGGGGCGAAAGGGGCGTTGCAGGGGAAGGCGAAGCGCGGGGGTGTGGTGGCGTTATCGGTTGACAGCAAAGTGGTTGCGGAGCCTGCGAAGGTGTTCTTCCGTGCGGCGCTGAAGATTCTGCAGATTTCGACTTGACCCGGGTTTTGGGCGTTGTATAATGTGAGTGAGCGTTCACTCATTTAACCCACCGGAGCCCACACCCCCACCATGATCATCGATGAAACCAAGCAGGACACCAAACTCCCCGCCATCATGAAGGCCGCCGTCACCCTCTTCGTCCAGCACGGCGTCGCCTCCACCACCATCCGCGATATCGCGCGCGCCGCCAAGGTCGCCGAAGGCACCCTCTACCGCCACTACAAGAGCAAGGAAGAACTCGCCCACGACATCCTCGAAAAAAACCTCGCCACCTTCACCGACTTCATGGCGCGCAAGGCCGCCGAACACAAGGACCTCGCCAGCCGCCTCACCGGCCTCGCCGAAGCCTTCATGGAGGCCTACGAGGAAAACCAGGACCTCGCCCGCTTCATCCTCTTCAGCCACGCCAGCGAAATGGGCCGCCTTCCCCGCGACATGCGCCAGCCCAGGCACGTCGTGCTCGACATCCTGAAGGAAGCGGTGGCCGCCGGCGAGCTGCCGTCCTCGGCCGACCGCGACGTGATGCAGGCGATGGTCCTCGGTTCGCTCTCGCGCGTGCTGCTGGCGAAGGCGCATGGAGAAGTGAAGGGCGATCTCAAGGGGAAGTCGGCGGAGATCGGGAAGGCGCTTCAACGGATGCTGGGGGTCGCATGAAGACGATGAACGTCACGATGCGTCCGGCCGCGGGCCGCGAGCGAGTGAATGCTCATTCGCAGATCGGACGCCTGAACGTCGCCGTCGGCTGGACCGGTATCCTCCTCGGACTCGCCGCCGCCCTCTGGATCGGCACGTGGGCGTTCGACGGACCCATGACCGCCCCCGCCGGCTTCGAATCGTACGACTCGCTCCCCCGCCGCCTCCTCCGCCTCGGCCACATCGCGGCGATCGCCGTCGGCGTCCTCAACATCCTCTTCGGCCGAGAACTCCCCCGCCTCGCCCTCTCCGACGGCTGGAGACGCGCCGCTTCCGTCCTCGCCGCCCTCGCCTGGCCGGGCCTCGCGCTCGGATGCATGGCCGCGGCGTTCGTGCCGTCCCTCAAGTACGCGCTTCCTGCGGGCGCGCTGGCCCTCACGGCGGCTTCCGCCATCGCCGCCGCCGGCGCGTGGCGCGGGATGCGTAGCACCGCCCAACCCTCGGAGGACCTCAGGTGAAGAAGACCATCGCCCTCATCGCCGTCTCCGGCGTCCGCGTACGCAACACGCTCCTCGACGCACACGCCGTCACGCTTCCCGGCTTCGTGCATCGCGGGAAGGAGATTGCCAGCCTGCCGTCGCTCGGCCTGCTGACGATTGCCGCGCTGACGCCGCCGCAGTACGAGATCCGGTACTTCGACATGCCCGCCTACGATCCGGCCGCGCTCGGGCGCGAGAAATTCGACCTCGTCGCGATCTCGGCGCTCACCGCGAAGATCGACGTCGCCTACCGCATCGCCGACCATTTCCGCGAACAGCGCATCCCCGTCGTGATCGGCGGGCTGCACGCGAAAGTCCTCCCGCGCGAAGTCGCGGAACATGCGGACGCGGTCGCGGTCGGCGAGGGCGAGGACCTCTGGCCGGCGATCGTCGCGGACTGGGAGCGCGGCGCCCTCCAGAAGATCTACACGGAAGACCGCCCCGGCACCTTCGACCTCGCCCGGGCGCCGCTTCCCCGCTACGACCTCCTCGATCTCCCTTCCTACAACCGCATCACGGTCCAGACCTCGCGCGGCTGCCCGCACGACTGCGAGTTCTGCGCGGCGTCGAAGCTGTTCGGGAAGTACCGCCGCAAGCCCGTCGACCTGGTGTTGCGCGACATCGACGCGATCCGCGCGCGCTGGCCGCGGCCGATGGTGGAGTTCGCCGACGACAACACGTTTGCGGACCCGGTCTGGGGCAAGGCGCTCCTGCGCGGGCTAGCCGGGCGGCACGTGCGCTGGTTCACCGAGACCGACGTCTCCGTCGCGCGCGACCCCGCGCTCCTCGACCTCCTCGCGCCCGCCGGGTGCCGCCAGCTCCTGATCGGCCTCGAGTCCCCGCGCCGCGCCTCGCTCGACGGCATCGACGCCGCCAACTGGAAACTCCGCCAGCGCGACGGCTACCGCCGCGCCATCGACGCCGTCCAGTCGCGCGGCGTCTCCGTCAACGGCACCTTCATCGTCGGCGGCGACGCCGATACCCCCGACATCTTCGCCGACATCGAACGCTTCGTCCGCGACTCCGGCCTCGCCGAAGTCCAGATCACCGCTCTCACCCCCTTCCCCGGCACCCGCCTCCACGCCCGCCTCGAAGCCGAAGGCCGCCTCATCACCCGCCGCTTCTGGGACCGCTGCACGCTGTTCGACGCGACGTTTACGCCGAAGCGCATGACGCTCGAGCAGTTCGAGGAAGGGATGAACTGGCTCTTCGGAAAACTCTACTCCGACCACGCCGTGCACGAGCGCAAGCGCCGGTTCCTCGCGATGGCGCGGCGCGCGCGGCACGCGGGATAAAGGAGAAGACCATGGTCCTCTACGGCTGGCCACTGCTCGTGGTGCTCACGGTCGTGGCGTCGGTCCTCAAGCGCCGCCGCCAGGAACCCGGCGCCGACTGGATGTGGGCCGCGGTGCTCGTGCTGCTCGGCACCATCCCCTGCTGGATCGGCGCGATGGAATACAACGGCGCCGCGTCCACCGGCTACGCGGTCGCAACCGTCGCGTTCGCCGCGGTCGGCCTCCCGATCTGGCTGCACGGGTTGACTCGTGGGAGGACCGAGGAAGTGCAACCTGTTGCGAAGGCTCGGAGGAGGACCGCATGATCCTGCAGAACCCCGAATTGACGGTCGCAATGCGTCCTCCCGAAGCCGCGCTCGCGTGGCTCTCGCAGGAACTCCCGCAATGGACGCGGGATGGGCTTCTCACGGAGGACCAGGCGAGCCGGATCCGCCTGCGCTATGACTTCCACGAGGTCGAGTTGGACCGCCGCGCGGGGCCCGGACGGCTCGTGGCCGCGGTCTCCATCATGGGCGCGCTCCTGTTCGGCGCGGGCGTGCTGACGTTCATCGCTTCGAACTGGGAAGACATGCCCGACGCGCTCCGGCTCGCGATGATCTTCGCGGGCGTCATCGGCTTTCAGTGGGGCGGCTACGAGCTCGCGTTCCGGCGCGGGAACCACCCGTACATCGGCCAGGCCCTGCTCCTCATCGGCGCGTTCACGTACGGCGCCGGCATCTTCCTCGTCGCGCAGATCTTCCACCTCGACGAGCATTACCCGAACGGCTTCCTTCTCTGGGGCGCCGGCGCGCTCGCCGTCGCGATCGCCGTCGACTCCGTTCCCGTATTCGCCGTCGCTGCGGCGGCGCTCGCGGTCTGGAGCGGGTCGGAAGCGGTGGGTTTTGAGAGGAACCACCTGCTCGGGCTCGGCGTCCTGGTCGCGGGCCTTCTCCCGCTCGCATACCTTCGCCGCAAGCCCGCCCACCTGACCGTCGCCGTCCTCGGCCTCGCGGCGTGGTTCGTGTTCGGCCCCGTCGCGTGGGCCCCGCACGACGAAGAACAGCTCTTCAGCGCCTGGTTCGGCGCGGCGGCCCTCTTCCTCGCCATCGGCGGCCTCCACACCTCCGCCGGCGCCCCCGAGCACGGGCTCACCTGGCGCACGCTCGCGGTCTTTGCCGCTCTCCTTCTCACCTACCTGCTCGGCTTCCACGAACTCGCCGACGAGTTCGCGCCGAACACCGCGGGCCAGGGCGCCACCGGCTGGCACGCCGCCCTCCTCGTCGCCGCCGCCGCCGCCGCGGGCCTCGCCGCCCTCCGCGCCCGCGATTCCCTCCAGCGCGTGGAAGCCATCGCCGCCGCCGTCCTCGCCGGTTTCGGCCTTCTCTGGCTCACCGTCGCCTCGAACGAGTCGTCCATGATCCTGACCCTCGCCTTCAACATCGCCTTCTTCGCCGGCTCCGTCGGCCTCGTCGCCCTCGGCTGCCACGAACGCCGCGCCCGCTTCGCCTACCAGGGCCTCGCCTGGTTCGGCATCGGCCTCTTCTCCCGCTACGTCGAATACGGCTACGACCTCGTCGACAAGTCCCTCTTCTTCATCGTGGGAGGCCTCCTCCTCCTCGGCGTCGGCTGGGCCCTCGAAAAACAGCGCCGGAAGATCTCCGCCGCCCTCCGGGAGGCACGCCCGTGAAACGCCACTACGCCTTCGCCGGCGCCGTCGCCCTCCAGTGCGTCATCCTCGCCGCCATGGGCGCCAGACCCGCCCTCTCGGTGAGCCGCGACACCCGCGTCACCCTCCCCGTCGTCCCCGTCGACCCCATGGACCTGTTCCGCGGCGAGTACGTCCGCCTCGGCTACGACATCTCCCGTCTCGACACCACCCAGCTCAATCGCACCCTGGCCCCGCAGCAGGACCGCCCCTTCTTCCTCCGCCTCGAAAACCGCAACGGCGCCTGGGTCCCCACCGACCTTCAGGCCAGCGTCGGCAAGGCAGAGCCCGGCGCCGTCTGGCTCCGCGGCCGCTGCACATCCCCGGGCGACACCCTCACCGCCACCTACGGCATCGAGCAGTTCTTCGTCCAGCAGGGCCGCGGCCGCGAAATCGAGGACGCCATCCGCGGCGGCACCGTCCAGGCGGAGTTCGCCGTCGCCGAGGACGGGACGGCGACGCTCACGGCGCTCATCGTGAATGGGAAGAGGATGGAGTGAACAGCTTTGCCCTCGCCAGCCGGGACTCCGCAGAGTCCAGGTCCTCGATGATCACAACGGCCCTCGTGAGCTACGCAGGGCTCTGTGTCGCGGGGCTCATGGAACTGCTCCTGGCATTGTGTTTGCCCGGTACCGCGGCGCTGATGACATGGCCTTGGCCGACGGTGTTTCGCTGGCCCCACGGTTGGTGGGGCGGCGACCCGTTGACCCTGTGGACCGCGGGCGCCCTCACCGTCGCGATCGTCGCGCGAGTCATGCAGGGCCTCCTTCGCAGAGATCTCCCGGGTTCCCGGCGTCGACAGTATTGTGCATTGCTTTGTGGGATCCTGATTCCGGTCGCCTTTCAAATCGCTTTTGTCCTTCTCTGGTGCGTCGATCCATGGGAAACGCAGAGCCTCACCTGACAGCCTGACTTCATCGGAACGACGAGAATGGCGCTCGACAAGCCGAACGGAACGGATCCTCGCTTCACAGAGGTTCTCCGCACCGCTTCCCGTCTGCTGACCTTCCGCGCGACGCGCGAAGAGATGCTCGCGTTCGGCCCGCGGCACCTGGTGTTCGGGCTCATCGCCACCTGGCTCGTCGGGATCGGGCGCTACTGGGATCATCCGTCGGCGTCCGCGTTCCAGTATGCGGGCCTCGGGTCCGTCGCGGTCTCCGCCGCGCTCGCCGTGGTTCTCTGGGTCATCGTGAAGCCGATGCGGCCGGCGGGGACCACGTTCCTCAACCTGTGGACGTTCGTGACGCTCTGCGCGCCGCTCGCCGCGCTCTACGCCATCCCCGTCGAACGGTTCATGCCCCTCCGCACCGCGCGCGAGGTCAACGCCTGGTTCCTCGCCGTCGTCGCCGCGTGGCGCGTCGCGCTCCTCGTTTTCTACCTCCGCCGCCTGTGCCGGCTGACTATGTTCCGCAGCATCGTCGCCACCCTCCTGCCCATCACCGCGGTCGTGACCACCCTCGCCGCCCTGAACCTCGAACGCGCCGTCTTCGACCTCATGTCCGGCGGCGGCAAACGCACCGCCAACGACGACGCCTACATCATCGTCGTCCTCCTCGCGTTCCTCTCCATGTACGCGCTCCCCATCACCGGCCTGAGCTGGCTCTTCATCGTGAGCCGCGAATCCACGGCCCCGCGCGACCCCGAGCCGCCGGGCGCGCCGGCGCCGCCGAAGACGTTCTGGGAAGCGGTGCGGAACGCGTTCGCGATGGATGAAAAGTGACGGCTTTCCTCACGGCGTCCGGCGCGTTTTCCGTTCGTGCAGTCGTTCGCGCGGCAGCCGATCGGTCGCGGAGAACCGGCAGGCGACAGCGTCCATCGCCGCGAACATCTTCCGGACCAGGGCCTCGTGAGCCTTGTCAGGCGAGTCGACCGCCTTCTTCTTCCGTCCCTTCATGGGTAACTCTCCGCCCTCTTCGAAAAAAACAGCCGGGCTCGTCGCCCGGCCGTGTCGTCACTCCGGTTTCCCGCTCCCCTACTCTTCCAGCTCGATGTCCCAGTACCGCTCGCTCACGAACCTCTCCCAGCTCGCACGCCGCGTCCCCAGCTTGAGACTGATGAACGGCGTCCACGGCGGACGCACCGCAGCCTTCTTGAGCAGCATCCCCGCCTCCGCCGGCGTCCGGTTCGCCTTCGCACGGTTGCACTCGACGCAGGCCAGCACGCAGTTCTCCCACGACGACTTGCCGCCCTTTGCGCGAGGCAGGATGTGGTCGATCGTCAGCTCCTCGCTGCCGGGCTGCTCGCCGCAGTACTGGCACGTGAAGCGGTCGCGCTTGTAGATGTTGCGGCGGGAGAAGACGACTTCTTTCTTGGGCACCTCGTTGTAGAGCGCGAGGATGATGATCTCGGGGACCCGGATCTGGAGGTTGATGGTGTGGATGCAGGGATCCCCGTGGTTCACGGAGAGATCGGTCCACGAAGCGAAATCATGGGTCTCGAAGGACTCGGGCGCGATGGCACGCGCCAGTCCGCGGTACATCCAGACGAGGGCCTTCCGGACCGTGGTCGTGTCGATCGCGACCCAGGAGCGGTTGAGGACCAGCGTCCGCTGGTCGAGAACGGCCTCCATGGAGCTCAAGCGGGTACCTCGGGACCTCCAGACGGGTTATGAAGATATTAAAGCAGAATCTCTGCTGAGTTAAATGGAGGAAGAGGGGAAAAGGTTCGGAGGGCGGGGGGGGTGAGGCCGCGAAGCGGCCTCCCTTGCCCTTGACCTTGCCCTTGACCTTGCCCTGTCGTTCGAACGGCGAGGGCAAGGTCAAGGGCAAGGGCAAGGGAAAGGGGCGCGGCTGCGCCGCGCGCGCCTACCGATCCTCCCGACTCTTCCGCTCTTGCCGCTCCGGCGCCGCCCGCATAGAATTCCCCACCTGCCTGGGGAGTAGTGTAACGGTAGCACTGCAGACTCTGGATCTGCCTGTCAAGGTTCGAATCCTTGCTCCCCAATTTGAAGAGGGCGTTGAGCGGTTTCGCTCTGGCACGGAAGCGCGAACGTCCGCGCTTCCGGCCGCCGCGAAACCGCTCAACGCCCTCTTCAAATTGGTACCGGCGACACTGCGCCGCCGCCTTCGGCGGCGCGCTCCTCGCGCGAAGATTCCTCTTCCGGAGAACACCCATGCCGTTCCCCTATCCCACCCGCGCGCAGGTGCCGGCGGTGCATTTCCAGCCGGAGTATGCGGGGTCGCGGCGGTACCTGGTGGACGGGGAGATCCGGGAGTGGGGGGGGAAGGCGGAGGCGGTGGAGGGGGTGGTGATGCTGCGCGAGGCGGAGGGGGCGGCGCAGGCGCGGCACGTGGTGGGGCGGCTGCCGCAGATGGACGAGGGGGCGGCGCTCGCGGCGCTGGACGCGGCGGTGAGGGCGTGGGACCGGGGGCGCGGGGTGTGGCCGACGATGTCGGTGAAGGAGCGGGTGGAGGCGACGCGGCGGTTTTCGAAGGCGATGGCGGAGAAGCGGGCGGAGTGTGTGCGGCTGCTGATGTGGGAGATCGGCAAGAACCTGAAGGATTCGGAGAAGGAGTTCGACCGGACGGTGGAGTACATCGACGCGACGGTGCAGGAGGTGAAGGAGCTTGACCGGGCGGGGAACCGGTTTTCGATCGACGGGGGCGTGGTGGGGATGATCCGGCGGGCGCCGCTCGGGGTGACGCTCTGCCTGGGGCCGTTCAACTATCCGCTGAACGAGACGTTCACGACGCTGATTCCGGCGATCGTGATGGGGAACCCGGTGGTGATGAAGCTGCCGCGGTACGGGGCGCTGTGCGTGCTGCCTCTGCTCGAGGCGTTCCGCGACTGTTTCCCGCGCGGCGTCGTGAACACGGTGAGCGGGGACGGGGCGACGACGGCGGGGGCGATCCAGCGGACGGGGAAGGTGGACGTGCTGGCGTTCATCGGGTCGTGCCGGGCGGCGGACATCCTGAAGCACGGGCATCCCGCGCCGCACCGGCTGCGGAGCGTGATGGGCCTCAGCGCGAAGAACCCGGCGTTCGTGCTGCCGGACGCGGACCTCGACCTCGCGGCGGCGGAGGGGATCACGGGGGCGTTCTCGTTCAACGGGCAGCGCTGCACCGCGCTCAAGCATTTCCTCGTGCACCGGTCGGTGGCGGAGGCGTTCGCGGGGAGGATGGCGGATGCGGCGTCCAAGCTGAAGGTCGGCCTGCCCTGGGAGGACGGGGCGAAGATCACGCCGCTTCCCGAGCACGGCAAGGCGGAGAAGCTCGCGGGGTATGTCGATGACGCGGTGCGTCATGGCGCGAAGGTCCTGAACGCGGGCGGTGGGGAGCGCGAGGGGACGTGGTACCGGCCCGCGGTCGTGTTCCCGGTGGCGAAGGCGGCGCAGCTCTGGTCCGTCGAGCAGTTCGGGCCGGTGTGCCCGATTTCCGTCTTCGACAGGGAGGAAGAGCTGTTCGACTACGTCGTCGACTCGCCCTACGGCCAGCAGGCGTCGATCTTCGGGCGCGACCCGAAAAAAGTCGGTGCGCTCGTCGACGTCCTCGTGAACCAGCTCTGCCGCATCAACCTCAACGCCCAGTGCCAGCGCGGCCCCGACTCGTTCCCGTTCACGGGCAGGAAGGACAGCGCCGAAGGCACGCTCTCGGTCACCGACGCGCTTCGCGTGTTCTCGATCCGCTCGATGGTCGCGACGAAGGAGGGCTCGGAGCAGGTGGTGAGCGACATCCTGACGCACCGGGCGTCGAAGTTTCTGACGACGGACTTCCTGTTCTAAGCGGGACGCGGAACGACGACGCGGAGCCCCTGTTTCCGGCCCGCCTCGGCCTGTTCGTGATCCGCGGTGACGAAGAGGAACCCGCGTCGGCCGATTTCGCGGCGCAGGGTGAGAGCGGAGGCGAGATGCACGGCATCCGCGCCCCTGAGGCGGTGCTCCGACGCGAGGCGCGTGGCGGAAGCGGCGAGGGCGGGGTCCAGCCCGACGAAGACGAACTCCTTGAGATGTTCCTGCATGAGGTCGAGGAGCGTCCGGACGCGGACTCGATCAGGACGGAATCTCCGGGTGACCGCCCCTGTGCACTCGGGCCGGAGCAGGAGAGACGCCGCGTGGTCGCCGGAACGCAACAGGAGGCTGCGGACGTGGCCGTATCCCGGCTCTCCCGTGGCGTAGCCGCGCACGAAGGCACTGGTGTCCCAGAAAATCACCGGCGGTCCTTGAGAACCTGTTCGGTCAGCCCTTTGAGTCCGGCGGGAAGGGAATACGGCGCAATCCGGCCGCGGCGGCCCAGGAAGATGCGGCCCTCCGCCGCGAGCCGGCGGAGCCTCCGGTCGAGCGCCGAATCCTGCGGCAGCCGGGCATCCGACTTCACGAGGAGTGCGACCGGCAAGTCCCTCCTCGTGATCACGACCCGGTGGCCATCCCGCACGGCCTGAAGTGCGCGGCCCAGGTGGGCCTGGAGTTCACGGACGCCGAAGACGATTTCCTTCATAGGTGTATGCAATATATGCCGATTCAGCGTCGCCGTCAACTCCGGAGGCGTTCATTTCCACGAAGCCCGATCGTGCCAAAGGTAGTGGTTCTTGATGCACATGCGGACCTCGTCGGTCATCCACGGCTCGAGAACGCCGGTGCGGTAGTCGTCGATTCTCGCGTCGGCCCAGGGCTGGACGACGAGGAGGTGGAGGAGCATCAGGGTGCCGGCGGCGGCGGTGGCGCAGGCGAGCTGGGCGCGGCCGAGGGAGGCCTCGCCGGGGGCGCCGCGGCGGGCGCGGAGGAGGGCCGCGACGGCGGAAACGAGGACGGCGGCGCCGGCGGCGGCCAGGGCGGCCAGGACGAGGGCTTCGCGCGTCCTCCACGCGGGGCCGGTGAACCAGAGGAAGAACGCCGCGGTCAGCGCGGCCACGGGAACCAGGAGAATCCCCGTGAGCCGCACCGGAGGCGGGGCGTCCGCGGTGCCCGCCAGGCTGCGGCGGAGCCGCCAGGAGAAGAAGAGCACGGCGCCCGCGGCGAGCAGGAGCGGCTGGGCGAGCACGGCGGGGCCGGCCGCCGGGATGCCGGTGTCGCGGAAGGGATGGGTGCGGTTGTAGGCGATGAACGCCAGGGCGGGAACGAGCACGCCGGCGACGACCACGCCGGCGAGGTCGCGAAGCGTCCACGGGCGCGTGGCGGCCGGCGGCTCGGCGGGCGTGGGCGCGCGGCGCGCCGCCCATGCGCGGACGGCGCCGGCGAACCCCCAGAGAACGACGGCCAGGATCAGCACCGCGAAGGCGCCTTCCTCGACCACCGCGTAGTCCATCCGTCTCCCCGGTCCCGTGTCGAAGTCCGCGCGCAGGTTTCCGGCCCAGAGCGCGTCGGCGATCCCGAGGCGCGGATCGTCGCTTTCGATCGTGTCGGTGTCATGGTGCCACGAGCGGGTTTCCTCCGCGGCCCGGCGTGCCTTCATCGCCGAGGCGGGGGCGTCCGCGGCGTCGTGCAGCCCGGCGAGCGCGTCCCAGGCCTCGCCCTCGAACCGCGCGGCGACGAGCCACTCGATCATCAGGGTCGAGGAATGCCGCATCATGCGCGCGACCGCGCAGACCTGCTCCAGGATCCGGACCGCGTCCTCCGGCTTCGCGGACGCCCGTGCCCAGGGAATGAGCCGGCCGTTCATCGCCGTGCGGACGGCGGGCAACTCGGGCAGAAGCGTGCCCGCCCAGACCATGATGCGCTGGGATATCGCGTCCATGCCCCTTCCGGGCACGAGCCGCGCCCGGATCAGCATGCGCTCTCCCCGGCGGGAGTCGACGAACGACGCCTTCGACGCCGCCTCGAGCAGCGCAAGCGCGCGCCGAAGCTTCTCCTCATCCCGGACGGACGGCGGCAGGTTCTCGTCTTCCGCGGTGGAACGGCTTTTCGCCAGAGCGGCCTCGAGATTCACGCACGCGAGCGTGAAGTCGTACCAGCCGTTGCCGGGGTCGGCGGTTTTCGCGCGTCCGATCACCCAGTCCAGCCACGCGAGGGGATCCTCGGGGGGATGCGGGGCGCCGCGGCGGTCGTTCGAGAGGACGAAATGGAGCGCGGCCTCGGCGGTGGCGGCCCCGACGCGCTCGTCGGCGCGGCCGGTGCCGATGTAGTCCGTTCCCTGCGCGACCGTGTCCCACGGCGCCCACTCGGCGGCGTCCACCACGAACTGCATCGGCTGGTTCATGCGAAGCGCGCCGGCGTTCCGGGGAAGGGGTTTGGCGTCCAGGTCGTGCATCAGGCCCTCGAGCGGAAGGACGTCGCGCTCGACCCGCGTTCCCGCGACCCAGAGCGCGAGGGCGGCGACCGACAGGAAGACGGCGAACAGGCCGGGCAGGCCGCGGGGGGCGCTCATCGGTTTTCTCCGGAAGGGGTCAGGCCGGATTCCACGGAACGGCGGGCGGCGAACGGGCCGGCGGGCGGAGCGTCCCCGCCGCGCAGGAGGGACCATTCGGGTTCGGAGCGGCCGGGGGCCATCGGCTTCCGGGCGTCCCCGGGGCGCGATCCGGTGCCGGCCGGCTGCACGAGCCAGGCGATCGCGCCCAGCAGGGCGGCTGCGGCGAGACCTGCGGCCGGGAAGCGGCCGCGCGCGCGGCGCGGGGCGGCGGCGGTTTCGCGCGAGGGCGCGGCGCCGCGGATGCGATCGCGCGTCGCGCGCTCCAGACCGACCGCCTCGCGGCAGTCCCCGCAGGCCCCGGCGTGCGGGGACCCCACCGCGCCCTCCAGGACGCCGGCGATCACCCGGCGGACCTCTTCACATTCAGCGCCCACGTTCAAGCCTCCTTCTCACGTTCGACCGCGCCCGGGACAGCAGGGACCAGATCGTTCCTTCCGCGCAGCCGAGGAGGCGCGCGATCTCCGCGTGCGACAGCCCTTCCCAGTCGAACATCGTCAGGACTTCGCGTTCGCGGTCCGGCAGGGCGGCGACGGCGGCACGGACCTGCTCGGCGTCTTCGCGGCGGATGGCCTCGGCCTCGGGTGCCGCGTCAGGGGAGAAGAGTTCGAAGTCGAGTGTGAGCCAGCGTTCCAGCCTGCGGCGCCGGAGCCGGCGGCGCGCGTGGTTGAGCGCGATGCCCGTGAGCCAGGTGAGGAGCACGGAGTCGCCCCGGAACCGGGCGGCTTCGCGGTGCGCCGTGAGCCAGGTCTCCTGCACCATGTCCTCCGCCTCCTCGCGCGAGCCCAGCATGCCGAACAGGAACCGGTACAGCGGTTCGCGGGACGCCTCGAACGCGCGGCGCGCTTCCTCCGGGTCCGTCGGAAAGCGGTTCAGGGACGGCTCCATGGGCTCCCCGGGGTGGGCGTGCCGGAAGGTGAGTGATGCGGGGGGCGGAAACCTTGCGGGAAATCCGTGCTTCGTGCTTCGTGCATCGTGAGAGGGAACAGGATTTTCAGCTTAACCATATTGGTTCCGGCGGCGTCTTCACTTAAGGAAGGGGTGTATCGCTGCGGATACGCCCATGCCCGGCGAGGCACGAAGCACGAATCCTCGGGCACGTGAGTTGCGCTTGGAACGGTTTCCGCAGCCCAGCGTCCAATCAGCGGGCGTTTTGAAGGAGGTTTGACATGCGTCTCAAGAAGTCGCTTGCCGGAGCCGTCGCCGCCGTGCTGGCGCTCGGTGTGATGTGGGGCTGCGCGCAGGAGCCTCCGGCGTCCAGAAACGCTTCCCCGGAAGCCGCTTCCCCGCCCATGTCCGTCGAACTGGACCTCGACAAGGCGGTGGCCGTGGATCTCCCGAAACTCGAGGGGACACTCAAGCCCGCTTCGTTCCGGACTTCGGACGGGCGCGAGGGGTGGGCGGTGCAGATCCCCGGGAATCTGCCGCTGGCGACGCCGGCGTACGCGGACGGGATGTTGTTCATCGGGGGCGGCTACGGTTCGCACGAGTTCTACGCGTTCGACGCGCAGACGGGCGCGCTCGTCTGGCAGATCGCGACGGGCGACGACGGCCCCACGGCGGCGGTGGTCGAGGACGGGTGCGTCGCGTTCAACACGGAGAGCTGCACGGTGATCGTGGCCGAGGCGAAGACCGGGAAGATTCTCTGGCAGGAGTGGCTGGGGGATCCGCTGATGAGCCAGCCGGCGATCTGGAAGGGGCGGCTGTACATGGCGTATCCGGCGGGGCAGCGGGCCGGGCCGGCGCCGGAGAACGGGCGGTCGCACCGGCTGCTGTGCGCGGATCTCAGGACGGGGAAGCACCTGTGGGACTGCGCGATCACGGGCGACGTCATCACGGCGCCGGTGGTGGCGGGCGGGAAGTGCGTCTTCACGTGTTTTGACGGGACGTCGTTCTGCGTGGACGCGACCGAGGGAAAGGTCGAGTGGGAGAAGCGGAACTCGGGAACGAGCGCGCCGGTCGTGGCCGGGGAGCGCGTGATCCTGACGACGAAGGAGATGCGCGACGGCAGGAGTTTCGAGGGCATCCAGCAGGCCGACATGGCGGGCGGGGGAAACGTCCGCAACGTCGCGGCGCGGGAGGAGGCGAAGTACATCGACCGCGACAAAGGGGGCGGCGTGGCGATGGACGCGGAGGCGGCAAAGAAGCTGGACGGGTCGGTGGGGTTCGCGAGCGCGCCGGAGGCGGCGAAGCTCGGGCAGGCCAACGACCACGTCGGCGTGCAGACGGTCGCGGGGGCCTGGGCGTACCAGGGTTCCAAGGTGCTCTACGCCCGCGGCCAGATGATGAACGCGCAGGGGCGGACGCTCAACTGCCTGCGCGAGTCGGGCGGATACGCCTGGCGCGCGGAGTGCCGCGGCGCCGGGGTGACGGACGAGACGCAGGTCTT
The DNA here is from genome assembly GCA_016190145.1 of Planctomycetota bacterium. GTDB lineage: Bacteria > Planctomycetota > MHYJ01 > WSZJ01 > WSZJ01 > WSZJ01. Next base: position 55,323 of record JACPRD010000197.1, read on the forward strand.
CAGTCCCCCCGCGCTCGGCCGCGAGCACCTCTATCTCTGCAGCGGCATGGGGCACCTCGCCAGCGTGCGGCAGAAGGACGGCGCCATCGGGTTTCTCTATGCCACAAAGGCGCCGATGCTGTCCCAGCCGGCACTCGCGGAGGGCAACCTCTACGTCGGGACCTCCGACGGGCGCCTCGTCTGCCTCAAGACCGGCTCCTCCGACGCCGACGGCTGGACCGCCTGGGGCGGCAACGCCCAGCACAACAAGACGGAATGACCGGACGGCGCGAGGCGCTTTCCCGCCCCCCCGCGGGAAGCTCCCGCGCCGGCCGGCGTTCTTCGCACCCCGCCGGGGGATCCCACAAATCGGAGCCGGAATTCCGGATTGTTCTGGACATGCCCGATTCCTGATTATTTAATGGCATTCATGATCAGCCAAACAGCCGAGTACGCCGTGCGCGCCGCCGTCTGCCTCGGAGGCCGGAACGGGCAGCCGATGACGGTCCGCGAAATCGCCAAGCTCACCCGCGTGCCCGAGGCCTACCTGGCCAAACTCCTCCAGGCCCTCGGTCGCGCAGGACTCCTCCGCTCGCGGAGGGGTTACCACGGGGGCTTCGCACTCGCCCGGACGCCGAAGTCGATGACCGCCCTCCAGATCATCAGCGCGGTCGATCCCTTCAAGCGCATCGAGAAGTGTCCGCTGGGCATCGGCGACCACGCCATGTCGCTGTGCCCGCTTCACCGCCGCATCGAGGAGACTCTCGCGTCCGTCGAGAAGTCCTTCCGCGACTGCACGGTGGCGGACCTGATCGACTGCAAGCGCCCGGGCGGCGGTCGCCACACCAGCTTCTCCCGGGAACATTTCTGCGCCCTCCAGGCCGAGCTTCACGGCCGGAACGGGGGGAACGGGAACGGGCACGGGCGGAAGCGGGCCCGGAACGGGCGCGCGCGCAAGTCGGTGTAGGATGCGGGGTCGTGGCGGGAGTCCCGCCCGCCAGTCCCGCATGGACCCTTCGTAAGTTCTGTCATAAGCTCTCGGCGTGAAACGCCTCGCCGTGCTCGCCGCCTTCGCCCTGATTCTCGCCGCCGGCGGCGCGGCTCTTCTCTACAACGTTTTCAAACCCGCCCGCGTCGCCACCGGCTCCGTCCGCCGGGGACCCGCAGTCGCGACCGTCTTCGCGACCGGCTCGGTCGAGGCCCGCCTCCGCCGTACGCTTCGGCCTCCGCGTCCCGGAATCGTGGCCGAGATTTTCGCGCGGGAATGGGCGGAGGTGAAGCAGGGGGCGCCGCTGCTGCGCCTCCGCGACTCCGCGCGCGACATCCGCCGCGAGCGCGCGCAGGCGGAGCTCGATCTGGTGAACGGCAATCTGGCGGAGGGAAGCGCCTTCCGCACGGCGGCGGCGGCGCGGGTGGCGGAGGCGAAGGAGAACGCGGACCAGGCGCTTCGCGAGGTGGAGCGGAACCGGCCGCTGCTCGCGGAGGGGGCGATCCAGAAGAGCGTTCTGGACGAACTGGAGAGCCGGGCCCGGGCGCTGGCGGAGCGGGCGCGGCAGGCGAGCGAGGACGTGCAGGCGACGCTTGCGGAGTGGGAGTCGCGGCGGCGGAAGGGGCAGGCGGAGCTCGACACGATTCTGGCGGCGGAGAAGGACGACATTCTGACGGCGCCGGTCGACGGGATCGTCCTGAGCCTGCAGGCTGAGATCGGAGAATCCGTCGGACCGGAGCGCGATCTCATGAAGGTCGGGGACATCCGCGACCTGATCGTGGAGTCCGACGTGGACGAGGACGACATCGCGCGCGTCCGGCCGGGGCTCGAGGTGATCGTGCGGCTGGCGGGGGACGACGAGGCGGCGGCGAAGGGCGAGGTGTACGAGGTGCTTCCGGACGCGGACCGCGGGACGAAGAGTTTTAAAGTCAAGGTGCGGTTCCGGGAGGCCAAGTTCGTGCCGGACCCGAAGAGTCCGACGGGGCTTTCCGGTCGGAGCGAGCTTCCCGGGGGCCTCGGGCTGTACAGCGGCATGAGTGCGGAACTCGGCATCGTGGTGGCGCGGCGCGAGGGGGCGCTCGTCTTCCCGCGCCCGGCGCTGACGAACCGCGGCACGGTGTTCCTCGTCCGGGACGGCGTCGCGAGCGAGGTTTCCGTCCGCGTGGGGATCCGCTCGTTCGACGCGTGCGAGGCGCTCGAGGGGCTGCAGGAAGGCGACGTGGTCGCGGTGGACGGCCTCAGCCGTCTGAAGACCGGGCAGCGCGTGCGCGCGGCGGAGGCGCCGGAGCGCGGCCGATGAACCCCGCTCTCCTCCTGTTCATCGCCCGCCGCCACCTGAGCTCGAATTTCCTGCGGACCTGCATCTCCGTCGGCGGCGTCGCGATCGGCGTCTGCTTCATGATCATGATGAGCTCGCTCATGACGGGGTTCGAGGGGAAGTTCGTGAAGGAGACGATCGAGTCTTCCCCGCACGTGACGGTCTTCGACGATTTTCGAGCGGGCGAGGACGACTTCGACCACTGGGCCGACCGCGCCGCCGGCGGCCCGGTGGAAGTCGAAGGCGGCAAGCCGCGCTCGCGGATCTTCCGGATCAAGAAGCCGCTCGAAATCCTGGATTCCGTGCGCCGGCTCGAAGGAATCGAGGCCGCGGCGCCCAACGTCGTGGGCTCCTCCATCTTGTCGTTCGGAGCGAAGGAAACGGGCTCGACGATGTACGGGATCGACCCGGAGGCGCAGGAAGCGGTGGTCGCGACGGACCAGTACGTGCAGGGCGGACGCATGACGGACCTGTACTCGTCGGGCGGGGCGGTGATCGTGGGAAGCGGAGTCGCCGAGCGGCTGGGAGTGAAGAAGGGCGACACGATCGGGGTCAGTCTGCGCTCCGGAGGCACGCGTTCGCTCAAGGTGGTCGCGATTCTCCACACCGGCGTCACGACGATCGATTTCTCGCGCTCCTACGTGCTCGTGTCGCTCGCGCAGCAGGTGCTGGGCATGGGCCGGGACGTGAACCGCATCGTGATGCGCCTGCGGGACCACACGCAGGCGCCGGAGATCGCCGTGCGTGTCGAGAAGCTCGTCGGCTACCGGACCGAGAGCTGGCAGGAGGCGAACCAGAACTTCCTGTCGATCTTCGTCCTCCAGCAGGCGATCACGTACATCGTCACTAGCGGCATCATGATCGTCGCGGGGTTCGGGATCCTGAACATCCTCATCATGCTCGTGCTCGAGAAGTACCCCGAGATCGCCATGATGAAAAGCATGGGATTCACCGCGCGGGACATCGCGCTGGCGTTCTTCATCGAGGGAGTGGCGATCGGAATCCTGGGCGTCCTCGTCGGCTCTTCGCTCGGCTACTACCTCACGGAGTTCGTCGGGACTCTCCCCATTCCCCAGAAGGGCCTCGTCGAGTCCGAACACCTCATCATGAACAACATGCCGCGGAACTACTACATCGCGGCCGCCGCAGCCATGCTCGTCACCATGGTCGCGAGCGTTCTCCCGGCCCTGCGCGCCGGGCGCATGGACCCCGTCGAGACGCTCCGGGGGCACGCGTGATCGCCGCTTCCCCCCGCCCCGTCCTCGAAACCCGCGGGCTCGTCCGCGTGCTGGGCGAGGGCGACGCGCGGAACGAGATCCTGCACGGGGTGGACCTCGCGATCCCGCAGGGGGAGTTCTGCGCGATCATGGGGCCGTCTGGAAGCGGCAAGTCGACGCTGATGTACCTGCTGGGGGCGCTCGACCGGCCGTCCGGCGGGTCCGTGCTGATCGACGGCGCCGACACCGCGAAGCTCGACGACGACGCGCTGGCCGCGGTGCGGAACCGCAAGATCGGGTTCATCTTCCAGTTCCACTACCTGATGCCGGAATTCACGGCGCTGGAAAACGTCATGATGCCGCTTCTCAAGGGAGGCGCCTCCTCCCGCCAGGCGCGCGCCCGCGCCTCGGCGCTCCTGGGCGACCTCGGCCTCGGCGACAAGCTGGGCCGAATCCCGGGCCGCCTCTCCGGGGGCGAGCAGCAGCGCGTCGCGATCGCGCGCTCGCTGGCCAACGAGCCGCTCGTGATCCTGGGCGACGAGCCCACGGGCAACCTCGACACGAAGAACGCCGACCGGGTCTTCGCGGTCTTCGAGCAGCTCGCGCGCGAGAAACGCCAGACGATCGTCGTCGTCACGCACGACCCCGACATGGCCGCGCGCACCGACCGGATCCTGCGGATCGTGGACGGGCGGATCGTGGACGACGGGCCGACGAAGGAAGTGCTGGAGAGGATGGGATAGGGCCCGAAGTCGGGTTGACGGTCCCGGTAGACGTTCGCAGTCAGGGCGAGTTGAGGAGTGACCGGGCCATCGATGCAAGGGGAGGAAGATGCTGTTGTAGCACGTCCCAGACTACGTCGTCATTTATCTGGAAATAGGCGTGTACCAGGATGTTCCGAAACGCGACGATCCGTTTGACGTCACCGAAGCCCGCAGCGAGAAGTGGATCTTCCTGCACGAGACGACTCATCGCCTCTCCCACGATGAGCAATTGCCGCTCGATGCCGGACCGAAGCAACGCGTCTTTTCCGTAGTCTTCCCGCGATTTTCCGCGCGCGAATTGCTCGATGAGGGCGCTGGCCGTGCATACATCCTGGAGGAGTTTACGACAGCGCGTGTTCATAGACGACCTGACGATCCGGCTCGATTTCCTTCAGAAAGTAGGGATTCGTCACGCACTTGATCATCACGAGATCCACCTTCGTTCCGAGCAGCTCTTCAAGTCCGAACAACATCCCGAAGAAAGCGTCCGCGTGTGTGCCGGGTTTGAGCTCCTCAAACTCAACCAGAAAATCGAAATCGCTCGAGGGTTTATCCTTGCCTCGCGATGCCGAGCCGAACAACTCCAGCCGGCGCACGTGATGGCGGGCGCAGAGTTGGCGGATCTCCACCGAGTGGGACGCGAGTGAAGGGTGCATGAGGACTGCATTGTACCGCAGGCGAGCGGGGCCTGCGTCCTGCTACTCCTCGCACCGCCCGCCCAGGTGCCGCGCCAGGAACCTCTCGGCCGCGGCGTAGAACTTCAGCCGGTTCTCAGGCCGCAGGAACCCGTGTCCCTCGTCGGCGAACTCGATGTACTCGACTTCCTTCCCCGCGGCCCGCAGGGCGTCCACCATCTGCAGGCTCTCCGCGCGCACGACCCGGGGGTCGTTGGCACCCTGGCCGACCAGAAGCGGCGCGCGGATCCGGTCGACGCGGAACAGCGGCGAGCGCGACTTCAGGAACTCCGGCTCATTGTCGGGGTCGCCCACCCGCTTCCGGAAAAAAGACCGCGCGAGATCCCAGTAGGGGGGGATCGTCTTCAGGAAGGTGAGGAGGTTGGAGGGGCCGCAGTTGGCGATGCCGCACGCGTACAGCTCGGGCGTCGTGGTCATCCCCGAAAGGGCCGCGTACCCTCCGTACGAACCCCCGTAAATCGCGACCCGCCTCGCGTCCGCCACGCCGCGTTCAATCAGCCACTTCACACCGTCGCTCACGTCGTCCTGCATCCGCCCGCCCCACTCGCGGTCGCCGGCGTTGAGGAATGCCTTGCCGTAGCCGGAGGAGCCGCGGTAGTTGACCTGGAGGACGGCGTAGCCGCGGTTGGCGAGCCACTGGACTTCGGGGTGGAAGCGCCACGAGTCGCGGACCCAGGGGCCGCCGTGGACGAGGACGACGGCGGGGAGGCGGGCGGGGTCGGCGCCTGGCGGAAGCGAGAGGTAGCCGGGGATGACGAGGCCGTCGCGCGCGCGCCAGGAGACGGGTTGCATCTCGGCGAGCGGGAGGCCGGCGAGTTCGGGGCGGGTGGAGAAGAGGAACTCGCTTTTCCGGGTTGTGCGGTCCCAGGTGCGGAAATGGACGGGGGCGCGGTCCTGTTCGAAGGCGACGATCCAGGTGCGGTCTTCGAGGTCGCGCGACGCGACGTGGAAATCACCGGGGGCGAGTTTCGCGACGGCGTCGAAGTCGGCGGCGACCGAAGGGTCCAGAACGGTCCACGAGATGCGTTCGCGTTCGAAGCTCACGGCCTGGGGGGTGTGGCGGGTGGGGTGGAAGAGCCGGTCCGCGAGGTCGGCGGCGGCGTCCGAGGCGACGGTCTTCTGCGCGCCGGTTTCGGTGTCGAGCGTGCGCAGTTCGACGGCGTTGGTGCCGATGCTCGATGCGAGCCAGAGGGTGCGGTCGTCGGCGGCGAACGAGAGGGGGTGCGTGCCGGGGTCCTCGTGGCCCGAGCGGAGCAGTTCGGACCAGGGCGCGTCCGCGTCCCGTCGGTGGAGGATCGTCTGGCCGTCCTTCGTCGGGACGATGGCCACGCGGAGGCGGAGTTTCGAGTCGGCGACCCAGGCGCGCGCGCCGACGTCGTTCGTCTGCGCGAGCTCCAGCTTTCCCGTCCGCAGGTCGAGCCGGTGCACGTCGTGCAGCCGCGGATCCCGGTTATTGATGCCGACGAGGAGCTGGGCCGGCATTTCGGGCGGCATCGCCACGAATTCCGCGCGCGCCCCGGGAAACGGCGTGAGATCGACGGACTCGGCGCCGCCGCCGGGATCGATCGCGTGGACGTGCCAGTTCTCGTCCCCGTCCCGGTCGCGGATCGTCAGGACCCGATCCCCCGTCCACGACCAGAAACCCACGAGCACGCCCCGTCGACGCTCGTCCGTCAGCGGCCGGTCGTCGGCCTTTCCGACCGTCCGGATCCAGATGTTCATGACGCCGTCGCGCGGGGCGAGGTAGATGAGCCGCGTCCCGTCCGGCGACAGCTGCGGCATCGTGCGCTCGGGGTTGCCGAAGATCTTCAGGCGGGGGATCAGGGGGACAGAGGCGGGGGGCATGCGGGGGTTCTCTCCGGAGGGCGGGCGGGGGAACGGCGCGGTGGCGACAATATACCGGGGGAGGAGGAAGCGCGAATGCCCAAGGGCCAAGAAAACTTTCAATTCCCAAAGGATCAAGCCCAAGTCGTGGCCCGGGGATGGGCACGCGTTGGGACCTGGGATTCTCCGGTCGCGCGCTCTCGCGGGCCTATTTCCGCTTCTCCACCCCGAACGCCGTCTCGTACCGGTAGTACACCTCGAACGTCAGCGTGTTGAGCGCGGTGGAGTAGACGCGGCCGGTTCCGCGGTGCGCCCACTTGTCGACGTCGGGATCCCAGGAACCGTCCGCGCAGCCGTCGTTCATGCCGTGCTGGTGCGGGAGGAGGGCGGTCTTGAGCGCGGCGTTCCATTTCTTCCACTCGGGGCCTTCGGGGCCCTGGGCCTGATAGAGGGCGAGCGAACCGTAGTACCAGTAGTAGTAGTCGATCTCCGTGGGCTTCCAGACGGGAAGGTCGGCGGCGAGCATCCAGACGCTCGGGCGGATCGAGGGATGGGAAGGCGCGCGGTCCATGAAGACGCGGCACATGATGCCGACGGCCGGCATCGTCGGGTGGTCCTTGAATCCCGGGACCGTCACGCAGAGCTGGCCTTTCGCGTTGTACCCCGTCCCCCCGTAGTTCTCGTCCGTCACGCTGTCGAGCCAGGCGCGCGCGCCGTCGTACGTGGAGCTGCCGACCACCAGGCCGGACAGGTCGCCGGATTTCAGGGCCATGAGGGCGAAGCCCGAATTGGAAGTGTCGTTGTCGCCGCACTTTTTCGTGTAGCGCCAGCCGCGGTAGGGGTTCTGGAGCAGGATGACGTAGTCGATCGCCTTCTGGGCCGCTTCCCGGAGCGCCCCTCCCCCGCCCAGCGCGTACGCCTCGGAGAGCGCGAGGGCGGCGATCGAGTGGTTGTACGTTTCCCGCACGGGTCCGCCGACGCGTCCGTCGGGTTGCTGTTCGCCGATCAGCCAGAGGATCGCCCGGCGGACGACGTCGCCGGTCGCGATGCGCTTCCCCGAATGGAGGTCGACGTACGTCTCGCGGCTCGCGGGGGTGAAGCCCGCGCCGAGGAACGCGAGGAGCGCGAGCCCGGTCAGCCCGGTTTCGTGCCGGTCGTCGCCCGGGCCGTCGCATTTCGCGCCGGCGCAATGGTCGCAGAACCGGGCCGGGGACCAGTGCCCGTCGGGCGCCTGGTGGCGCGCGAGCCAGCGGAGACCCGCGTCGACCGCCTTCTCCGTCGCCGTCGTGGCGCCGCCGCCGCGACGGAACCGCCCTGCGAACGCCCCGCCGCGCCCCGCGCCTCCGCCCGTGCCCATCACGTCGTAAAGGCCCGGCGAGCGCGTCACGGTGCTGCGCCCGCGCGCGCTGCCGGACTCAGAATCGGGAATCGTCGCGCGCGGAGGCGGCGCAGCCTCCGCCCGGTGCTCCGCCTCGACCGTGACCCAGTCGTAGAGGCTGCCGAGATCTTCAGATTCGGGAGGGGACTCCGCAGGGCGGCCGGAGCGTCTCCGCAACTCGGGCTCGATCGGGTCCAGGGGGAATCGCGGCGTGATTGCGCTGGCCAGCGGCAAGAAGGGTCCCGATTCCTCCGGGACCAATTCCCTCCACGCGCACAGGCTCAGGATCAGAAACACCCACCCGTGTACGCCGCACGCAATCCCGATCCAGCTGAGGCCGCGGATGGTCTTCGCGAGGTTGCGCATGGAGGTTCAAAACGTCCGCGGGCCGCGCGGGTTCTTGCGATCCTATTTCTGCGCCCGCTTCTTCGCCTGCCGCAGCCGCTCGAGATACCCCGCATCGCCGCCGGGCTCGGGCGTCGGCGACGCGGCCGGCGGCGCGGCGGGCGCCTGGGGCGCCGCGGACGGAGGCGCAGCCGGCACGTCGATTCCCTTCGGCAGCACCACCCCCGCCTTCACCTCCCGCAGCCTCCCGATCAGCGGGTCGGCCGCCGTCGCCGCCGCGGGAAGCGGCGCGGTCTTCCGCGCCCACCATTTTCGCCACGTCTCCGGCACGCCGAGGCGGCGCGCGGCGACGTCGAGGAGAAGGGCCGCGAGCGCGATCGCGAGGAGGAGGCGCCAGAGCTCGCGGGGGATCTTCGCGGGCTGCGCGGTGTGGCGGAACAGGTCGGACTGCGCGATCAGCCCGATCGCGCGCCCGCCGGTCAGTTCCGCGATGCGGCGCAGAAGCGCATGATTCGGCGACGACGTCCGGTACTCCGCCGGATACGGGATCAGGATCGGCACGCTCGCCTTCGGCGCCCAGCCGCCGCCCTCCTCCTCCGCGATCGTCACGAACCACGAGCCCGTCTCGCCCGCCGGGAACTCCGCTTCGTAGCGCCCCGGGCCCGTCTGCCGCAGCGGGACCTCCGAGGAATGTCCCGCGGGGCCGGCGACCCAGGCGCGGAGCTTGAGGAAGTCCTTGAAGCGGCCGTTCGTGGCGACGGCGTCGACGGTGACGTGGGCGGCGTCGCCGCTCAGCGTGGTGGCGACGCTGTACGCGTTGGGGTCGCCGCGCCGCATGGTCCAGCGGATCGACTGCGGCCAGAGCGCGCGGTAGCCGGGCCAGTTCACCCAGCGCACGGCCCAGCGGGGCTTGGCATCCGACGTGAACGCGAGCGAGCGTCCGAGGCCGTAGTGCCAGCGCGCGAGCAGCGGATCGCCCTGGAGCGCCTCGAGGTGCACTTCGGCGGTTTCCTTCTCGACGGTCGCGACGTAACCCTTGAGCGCGGGCGCCGCCGTCCAGTCCACGCCCTCCAGGATCGGCCCCGTCTTCGCCACCGCCGCCGCGAATTCCTCCTCGACAATGACGCTTCGCGCCGCTGCCACCGTCTCCTCCGAAAAGATGCGCGGCAGGTCCATCGCGTCCTCGGTGATGTAGTAGCGCCCGCCGCCGAGCTCGGCGATCTGCTGGAGCCACGGCGCGTCCTTGTCCTCCTGCCGCCCGATCGCGACGACGGACAGCGTGATCCCCTCGATCCCGGCCTGCCGGATCAGCTCCTCGCATCCTTCGTGTTCCTCGGCGTCGGAGGAGTCGGCGAACAGGATCAGGTGGCGCATGCTGGAATTCGCGGAGCGAAGCGCCTCGAAGCCCGCCTTGAGTCCGGCGTTGCAGTAGATGCCGCCGCCGCCGGGTGGAAGGGCCGTGACGCGGTGCGTCACGGCCGCCTTGTCCTCGATGCGGGCCAGTTCCTGGACCCAGTGCTTCTCCGTGTCGACGGTCGCGACCGCGAGCTCGTCGTTCTCGTTCATGACGCGCACGACTTCCGCCGCCGCCTCGCCCGCGAGCTCGAGCTTGGTGCGGCCGTCGGTGACCCGGGCGGACATGCTGCCCGAGGAGTCGATGACGATGCAGACGGCCAGGGAGGCCAGGTGCTTCATCTGGCGGACGTCGCAGTAGACGGGAAGCGCCTCTTCGACCGGCGTCTTCTGCCACACGCCCGCGCCGAAGGAGGCGTCGCCGCCGATCATGACGAGGCCGCCGCCGAGGTCGTGGACATACTGGCGCAGCGCGTCCTGCTGGGCCTTCGAGACCTGCCGCGAGTGGACGTCGCAGACGAGGATCGCGTCGAACGCGTCCATTTCGGCCAGGGAGAGGGGCATCCCCGCCGGACCGCGCACTTCGACCGCAAGACCCGCGTCGCGGAGGCAGCCTGCGAGCGCCTCGCCTTCCCCGTCCTTCCCCTCGATGTAGAGCACGCGGCTGGGTCCCAGAACGCGGGCATGCGCCCGGCCGACGTTGTTCTCGCGCCAGGTGTCCGCTTTCTCGTCGACGGCGAGGTAGACCTCGAAGTCGAGCGAGGCGCCGGCCTCGCTCTCGAGCACCCTGCCGCCGAACGTCACCGGCCAGGTCCCTTTCTTCACGGGGCGGCGGACGGGGGGAAGGGGCACGCGGTTCTTGAGCACGCGGAAGGTCGCCTCGAGATCGGCCGTGCTGGTCACGATCGCGGTCAGTTCGTACGGCTCCTTCGGCGACAGGCGCGGCGCGACGTGGACGCGCTCGATCCGGACTTCCGCGCGGTCCTCGTGGCCCACGGGCACGGTCCAGACTTCCGCGCCGCGCCCGCGCGCCGAGAGCGCCTCCGTCGCCGCGTCGCCCGCGTTTTCGTTGCCGTCGGAGACGAGCACGATGCGTTTCTGGGCGCCGTCGGGGCACGCGGCGGCGGCGAGGCGGAGGGCGCGGGCGAGGTCGGTGCCCTCGGGGGTGATGACGGAGTGCACCTTGTCGAGTTCGAGATCCGGTCCGGGGGAGATTTCGACGGAGGCCTCGCGGCCGAACACGACCAGCCCCACGAGCTCGCGCGGCCCCGCGGTCCTGGCCGTCTCGCGGATCCAGTCGAGCGCGCGGCGGCCCTCTTCCGGCGGAACGGACCGCGACCGGTCGAGCACGAAGACGACCGCGAGCTCGTCGGAGACGCGGACATGGCGGAGGCCGGCGAGGGCGAGGACGAGCGCGGCGACGGCGAAGGCGCGCGCGAGCGCGCTCGTCCAGAACCTCCCGGCGGAGAGGCGCACGAGCGTCGAGCGCGCGAGCAGGGCGACCGGCACCAGCGCGAGCATCGCGAGGAGCCACCAGGGCCGCGTGAGGTCGACCGGGATCACGCGCGGATCCTCCGTTCCATGCCGAGCGCCACGAATCCGATGAGCGCGGGCGCGAGTATCGCGCAGGCGACCGCGAACAGGTACACCGCGACCGGGTCCGGGCCGGAGGTCGCCCCGTTCGCCTGGCCGACGAAGAGCGCGACGAGCGAGAACGGGTTGACGGCGGAGAGGACGGAGCGAAGCGGCGTCGCGGGGCCGGCGGCGATGGCGGGCACGCCCCAGAGCGCGAAGAGCGCGACGAACGTGAGCGGCGTAGCGCGCCGCGGGAGGCCCGCGACCATGGAGGCGGCGGTCGACACCGACGCGACGAGCGCGACCGTCAGCACGAACACGCCGAAGATCCAGACGCCGGCCCAGCCGAAGCTGACGACGACGACGAGCAGGTGGACGGCGACGAGGGCGAGCACCGGCCAGAGTCCCCGCGCGGCGGCGAGAAGCTTCCCGCGCAGGATGGAAAGCGCGGAGGCTCCGGTTCCGAGGAGGAGCGGAAGGGTGCCCTGGAGGCGTTCGGGGCCGATCGTCGACGCGCCGGCGCCCGTGACGAGGATGACGAGCACGCCGAGCTCGAACAGCAGCGTGTAGTGGACGTCTCCCAGCCCGGCGCCGCCGCCCCCGAATTTCCGGATGAGCCAGAACGCGACGGCCAGCAGCACGATCACTCCGCAGGCGACCGCCGACAGGCCGACCAGGACCTGCCGGCCGAGGTTGACGCTGAACGTCGTCTCCTTCCAGAAAATCGGGTTTCCTTTGACGGGCAGGTGCGACTTCATCGACTTGCGGTACTTCACCCAGGCTTCGGACGGGGGAAGCGGGAGTTCCGCCGGCACGAACGTCCGCGGCGGCGCCGGGGGCGGCATCATGGCCATGGGGATGCCGTCGGGAGGCAGAATCGCCGGCGCGGCCGCGATCGCCATCGGCACGGGCTGCGCCGGCGGGCGGTTCTCCATCGCGACCACGCCCGGCGGCATCGGGAGCACGCTGCTCGTCGGCGGGAACGCCAGCAGGGACGGACGCGAGAGCGCGGCCGGCGGGGCGGGAAGCGCCTTTCGCGACTTCGGGGAGCGGCTGCTCCGGAGTACCCACGTCGCGATCAGGAGGCAGAACGCCGAAACGCCCAGCTGGATTCCCCACGCGAGCCCGCGATTGAGCCACGTCACGTCCGACGGATCCACCGCGTCCGCCACGTAGCAGGACCACGGACAGATGCCGAAGAAGACCGTCATCGACGCCCACGGTCCCGCGGCGCGTATCGCGGCCGCGTAGAATATCGTCGCGATCAGCCCCGCGAACAGCGTCACCACGATCAGCGTCGTGATCAGCACGAGCGCGATCGACGTCGCGATCCCGCTTCGCTCGCACGAGGCCGACATGAGGATCGACAGGCACGCGGAGAACACGGCGCAGACGAGGATGCTGACGGTCGCCGTGGCGATCCGCATCGGCTCGACGCCGCCCAGCAGCAGGCTCGCGAACGCGATCGGCAGGCCCGCCAGCAGGATCGAGCCGATGAGCGCGGAGTTCGCGACGAGCTTGCCGAACACGATCTCGAATTCGGTGAGCGGCGAGACCGCGAGCAGGTCGAGCGTGTGCCGCTCGCGCTCGACGGAGATCGCGGGCGCGACGATCGCGGGCACGAGCCAGGTCGCGGCGACGAGCTCCGCCCAGAAGAAGATGTGAAAGAGCGCCACGCCGCGCAGGTGAAAGTCCTGCGGCCGGCCTCCCCAGGGCCAGGCCAGCGCCGCAACGCTCGCGAGCACGAACACCCACAGGAACCGCAGCGCGTACGTCCGCGGCGCGCGCGACAGGTTCAGGAGCTCGCAGACGATGAGGGGGCGGCCGATCACGAGATCTTCCCCCCGCCTTTCGTCAGGCTCATGAACGCGTCTTCGAGGTCGGCGACCGCTTCCTTGAAGAGCGTCACTTTGAGCCCCGCGCGGACCAGCGCTTCCGGCACGACCGTAATGTCCCTGTCAAGCCGGTCGAATTCGCCCAGCAGAAGCCCGTCCGCCTCCCAGACGCGCTTGACTCCCTCGATCGCCCCCACCGTGTCGAGCGCCTTCTGCGGCTCGGCGGCGACCTTGAACTCCACGACGAGCCCGCCCGCGGCCTTTTTCAGCGCCTCGGACACCGGGCCCTTGTAGACCAGCCGACCCGCTTCGATGATTGCGATCGAGTCGCACAGGTCGCTCATTTCGCGCAGGATGTGCGACGAGACGAGGATCGTCTTTTTCATTTTTCCCAGTTCCGCGATGAGCGCGCGGATTTCGATGCGCGCGCGCGGGTCGAGGCCGCTGGCCGGCTCGTCGAGCAGGAGGACCTCGGGGCTGTGGACGAGGACGCGGGCGAGCCCGAGGCGCTGCTGGTTGCCGCGGGACATGGTCTTGATCAGGGCGCCCTTCTTGGCAGTGAGGTCCGTGAGCTGGAGGATTTCATCGACGGTTTTTTCGCGTTTTTCGGGGGCGATGCGGTACATGGCGGCGAAGAAATGGAGGTACTCCTCGACGAGCATGTCCTCGTAGACGCCGAACGTGTCGGGCATGTAGCCCAGGATGCGTCGGACTTCCATGCGGTCGTGGGAGACGGAGTGGCCGCCGATGGTGGCGTCGCCGCCGGTCGGGGCGAGGAGCGTGGCGAGGATGCGGATCGTCGTGGTCTTGCCGGCGCCGTTGGGGCCGATGAACCCGCAGATCTCGCCGCGCTGGATCGAGAACGTGAGGCCGTCCACGGCGGTCAGCGCGCCGTAGCGGCGGACGAGATTTCGGATCTCGATCAAGGCTCCTCCGTGAGGTGGATGCGGACGAGGAACAGCGCCCGGACCGGCGGGCGGCCGTCGAGCGTGGGGCCGGCGAGCGAGCGGTCGAGCCAGCCGGTGACGAGCGGCGCGAAGTCCGAGGGAGCGCGGCCCGCGAAGACCCCCTCGCCGCCGGTCTGGCGCGGGATGAGGAACGAGACGACGTCCGCCTCGAACGCGGTCCGCGGCGCGACGTAGCCGTGGTCGTCGGCACGAATCACCGCCCCGGGCTCGAGGTCTCCCAGGCCACGGGACCGCGCGCCGAGGTGCAGGCGGCAGTCCCGAAGCGTCGCGGGCGCGTGCACGGAGGTCGCGCCCGGACGCGGCCGGATCTCGAACGCCTTCGCCGGCAGGTCCACCGTCGCCACGATGCCGTAGGGCGTCCACGCCTGCGCCGGCAGGTTGCGCGCGGCGGGGTGCGCGCCCGATTCCATCTCCGGCAGCGACTCCCGGATCTTCTTCCAGTCCGGGTCCTCCCCCGGCGCCGGCCAGAGCCGCGCATCCGGCGCGTCCAGCACGATCGCGTGCCGGCCCGTCTGCGGAACCACCGCCGAGTAGACCGCCGTTTCGCGCACCCCGTCCGCGAACACGTCGATCGTTCCCACCGCGACGAGCGCGGGCTCCTGCCCCCGCTCCTTCCACGAGAGCGCGTACGCGGCCGCGGAGAACGCGACGACGGCGACGGGAAGCGTCGCCCAGGTGAGCGGGAGCCGGCCGAGGCGCTTGAGGACGAAGTAGTCGAACGGCCCGATCGCGGCGAGGTACGCGACGAGCAGCCCGAAGAACCAGTTCACGGCGACATGCTGCCCCGCCAGCGCGAGGTCCGTCGCGCGCCGCAGATCGCCTTCCGCAGCCTCCCGCACGTTCTTCTCGTAAGCCGCCAGCGCCCGTTTCGCCGCCGCCTCCGTCCGCCGCTTCTTCTCCTCCTCCGACATGCCCTCGGAAACGCCGGACTTTCCGTCGTCCGGAACGTTCGCCAGCGAATCGCGCGGCGAAACGGGAAGGTGCAGCTTCCAGAATGCAGTCAGCCCGCCCCAGTCCGCGACCGGCCGCAGCATCGGGTCGAATCCGAAGAACGCGCACCGGCCCTTGCCGGCGCCGCCGACCGCTCCCAGCGGCAAGGCCTCGGCCCCCGGGCGCAACTCGAAGTCCGCGATCGGGAACGGCGCCTCCGGCGTCGGCACCCCCTCGTCGAGCTCCGTCAGCCGCTTCAACTCCCGCACCCCCCGCACCGACGCAGGCAGAAGCTTCCCCAGCGGCCCCGCGGCGACCGCCGGCGCCTCGATCCCCGCGCACACCGCGAGGCGGCCGCCCGCGAGCGTCCAGCGGCGAAGCGCCTCCGACTGCTCGTCGGAGAACGCGGGGGCGGGGAAGCGCACGACGACGGCGTCGAACGGATCGAAGGCGTCGGAGATGTCGGGGAGGTCTCCGGGGACCACGGTGACCGAGGTCCAGCCCTTGTCTTCCGGCAGCGCCAGTCCACCCTCCGCGACGACGAGAACGGCCCGGTTGTAGATGGGGATGAGCGCCGGGGAGAGGTCGGTGTCGACGACGGCCTTTCCGCCCTGGACGACGACGCAGCGCAGCCGGCGCTCGGCCTTGACGGGGAGCCAGATCACGCGGCGGCTGCCCCCGGGCGTGGGAAGGCGCCGCGTGGCGGCCGCCTCGCGGCCTTCGATCCGGAGGGCGAGCTCCGTCGTCTCGCCGGTGTTCTCGATTTCGAACCGCACCGCGGTCCACTGGCCGAGCCGCGCGGAGCCCGACCAGGCCAGGCGGACGTCGACCTTGACCTCGGCGTCCGCCGGGAGGGCGAGGAGAATTGCGGCGAGAAGCGCTGCCCGACTCAAGTGATTCTCCGGTTGAAGCAGGCCCACTCGACGAGCAGGATGAGGATCGCCGCGCCCGCAAGCCACGGCCACAGGTCGCGATTGTCCTCCCCCGCCGAGGCCGCCGCCTCGACGCGCGAGGCGCCTGCGCCGAGCGAGTCGGCGGGCGCGAGATTCGACTCCGCCTCGGACAGCAGGTTGACCCCGAACGGCCGCGTGCTCCCGCCCGCCTCGAACCGGTAGAGCCCCACCTTCTCCGTCGCGCCGAACACGAAGTCGCCGGCCTCCGTCGCGGTCAGCGCGTGCCCGGTGCCGGACGGATCCGTCACGCGGCCCACCGGCGCCGTTCCCGCCGTGAACCGCGCCGCGCGGCCCGCCCCGATCTGGGGCGGCACCTCCGAGGCCCGCGCCGCCGACACCAGACGCAGGACGTTTGAAAAGAAAATCGGGAACGACGGCCGCAACGGCCAGTCGGAATCCGCCGCCCGGAACGCCGTCACGATCCGCAGCCGGCCCTTCTCCGACACCATCGCGACCAGCGGACCCGCGCTTCCCTGCACGAGATTCACTCCCTCCGGCGGAAGCGACAGACGTACCGCCTTTCCGACGTGGACATCGGCGAATTTCGCGAACCGGAGAAGCGGATGCGTCTCGTCCCACGAGAGCGCCTTCACGCGCGCGACCTCTTCGCCGGGCGCGATCCCCGCCACCGGGCGGTCGGGCCTGAAGTACACGGCGTGCGCTCCCGCGGGCGGCTCGACGGCGGGCCCTTCGCAGAACCAGAGGTCGGGCGCCGCCTCGTCCACCCGGACGCGCGGGCGGGTGGCGAGGAAGGCCTGGAGGAAGCGGTGTTCGCCCTTGAAGGCGACGCGGACCTCGGCGGGTTCCGGCACGCGCGACCAGGCGCGGTCGTCGGCGGCGAGCGCGTCGGGCTCGTCGAGGGCGACTTCGACGGCGGCCTCGCCGGGGAGCATGACTTCGAAGCTGGCGCCGCCGGTTTCGCCGGGGGCGAGGTCGAGCGCGCGCACCGCGACGGTTGAGCCTTCGGAGCGGAGCGCGGCGTAGATCTTCTTCCGCGCTCGCGAGAAGTTCGAGACGCCCGCGAAGACGGAGTAGGGGTGTTCCGTGCGGCCGTTGACGGTGCGGGACTCCACGCGGCCGTCGGTGCCGGAGACGACTTCCGCGCGGAACGCCGTGATCCCCAGGTTGTCCGCGGGATCCGCGGTGCGCACCCAGGTGAGGGCCTTCTCCAGCACGGGATGGGAAGGCACGCGCGCGCCGGCTCCGTCGGAGAACAGCACCACGACCGCGCCCTCCCGTTTCTCCACCGCGGTCGCGGCCAGCAGCAGGGCCTCCTCGAGCGCCGTTCCGGTGTCGCGCACTTCCATCAGCCGGATCGCGCGCTCCGCCGCCGCGTGATCGCGCGTGAGCCCCGCGGCGACACGCGCGCCGGACCAGGCTTCGACGACCATGACTTCGTCGGAGTCGCGCAGGTTGCCCAGCACCTTCTCCGCAGCTTCCTTCGCGCGGTCGAGCCGGGTGCGTTCGCCGTCGCGCGCGCCCATGGAGGCCGAGGTATCTATGACCAGCACCACGACGCGCCCCGGGGAGGCGACGCGCCGGAGGGCGGGGCGGGCGATCGCGAGCACCAGCAGGGCGAGCAGGAGCAGCTGCAGCAGGAGCAAAAGGTTGGAGCGGAGCCGCTGGAACGGCGCATTGGCCTGGGCGTCGCGGACCGCGCGTTCCCAGAGAATAGTAGAAGAGATCCTCACGTCGCGGCGCCGCAGCTTCAGGATGTACAGGGCGATGAGGGGGATCGCCAGCGCGGCGAGCCAGAGGAAGGCGGGGTTGAGGAAGTTCACGGTGGACGGATCTTACCCCGGAAATCGCGCGTCACGCGCGCGTCATTCCGTCGAGGAACCGCAGGAGCGGAGCCGGGTCGGCGAGCGAGCCGCACGCGACATCGGGCCCGTGCGGACGGAGGTCCTCGAGCCTGTGCCCCCCCGTCGCGACCGCCACCGCCCGCGCCCCGTGCGCCCGGGCGCAGGCGATGTCCCTCGGCGTGTCGCCGATCACCACCGTGCAGGCCGGCGTGAAGTGGCGGTCCCGCTCCGCAAAACGCCGCAGCGCGTGCGGCACCAGCCGGTTCCGGTCCTCGTCGTCGCTTCCGAACGCCCCCGTCTCGAAAAACCGCTCGATCCCCGCCGCGCGGACCTTCGCCCACGCGCCGTGCTCGAAATTGCCCGTCAGCAGGCCGTGCGCGACGTCGCCGCGCGCGGCCAGCGTATCCAGCGCGGCGGGAAGCCCCGGCTTGAGCGAGACGCGCCCCGCCTCGAGCACCCCCGGCAGAAGGCGCCGGTACGCCGCGTCGAACCGCGCCAGCCCTTCCGCGAACGCCGTCCCCGCCGCATGCCTCTCCCAGGCCTGCCTGAAGATCCACGGGTCCGTGCAGCCCGCCATGTTCACGCCCGCGAAAGCGTCCGCGACCCCGAAGCACTCCGCGAACGCCATCTCCATCGCGCGCGTCCCGGCACCGTGCGACGTGAGAAGCGTGCCGTCGATGTCCCAGAGGAGAAGCAGCTCGGGCGCCCTCATGATCCGCCGCCCTTCCCTTCCCCCGCCGGCGTGTCGAGCGTCTCGCGCACCCGGCGCGCGAGATCCTCCGGTGTGAAAGGTTTCTGCAGGAACGCAAGTCCCGATTCGAGCACCCCGTAGCGGACCATGGCGTCGTCGGTGTAGCCGGACATGAAGAGCACGCGCATGTCGGGCCGGATCGAGAGCAATTCCTGAGCGAGAAGGCGCCCGCCTGTCTCGGGCATGATCACGTCGGTGAGGAGCAGGTGGATCGGGCCCTCGAAACTCTGCGCCTCCGCCATCGCCGCGGACGCCCGCGCGGTCGAGATGACCCGGTACCCGCGCTCCGCCAGGATGTTCCCCGTCATCGCGCGGACCTGGTCCTCGTCCTCGACGAGGAGAATCGTCTCGGTTCCGCGCGCTTCCCCCGCGACCGCCAGGGAGGCCGGCGCTTTCTCCTCCGCCTCCTCCGTCACCGGCAGGTAGATGGTGAACGTGGATCCCTTCCCCGGCTCGCTCGCCACCGCGATCGCCCCGTCGCTCTGGCGGACGATCCCGAACGCCGTCGACAACCCCAGCCCCGTGCCCTTTCCCTTCTCCTTCGTCGTGAAGAACGGCTCGAAAATCCGACCGAGGACGGCCTTGTCCATGCCCACGCCCGTGTCGGAGACCGCGAGAGTCGCGTACGTCCCGGGTCGGATCCCCAGGCGCGTTCCGGCTTCCGGCTGGCCGACCTGCCTGACCGCAGTTTCGATCGTCAGCCGGCCTCCGCGCGGCATCGCGTCGCGCGCGTTCACCACGAGGTTCATCAGCACCTGCTCGAGCTGCACCGCATCCGCCTTCACGCGCGCCGCGCTCGCCCCGTGCCGGATCCGGATCTCGATGTCCTCCCCCAGAATCCGCTTCAGAATCCGCTCGATTCCCCGCACGACGTCTCCCGGATCGATCACGCGAAACGTGAGCACCTGCTGCCGGCTGAACGCGAGCAGCTGGTGCGTCAGTTCCGCCGCGCGGCCTCCGGCCCGGTGAACTTCCTCGACGCTGCCGCGAAGCGCGTCTTCCTTCGGGAGGCGTTTGAGCAGAAGCGAGCTGTATCCGAGGATCACCGTGAGCAGGTTGTTGAAGTCGTGGGCGATCCCGCCCGCGAGCCGGCCGATGGCCTCCATTTTCTGCGAATGCCGCAGTTGCTCCTCCGTGCGCCGCAGCTCGACCGTCCGTTCGATGACCTTGCGCTCGAGATCCGCGTGGGACGCCCGCAGCAAGGCCTCGGCTTCCTTTCGCTCCGTGATGTCGATCGACACGCCCAGCAGGTGCGTGGGCTCCCCGTCCTGCCCCAGGATCGGGATTTTCCGGGTGTGCAGCCACCGCGTCCCCCGCGGCGTCGCGATCGGCTCCTCCGGGATGTCTTCCAGCGTCTTCCGCCGCAGCACCTCCCGATCCTTCGCCACGAAAAAGTCCGCCTGCTCCTTCGGGAAAAAGTCGTAGTCCGTCCGGCCGATCAGCTGCTCCCGCGAAAGCCCGAGGAGCTCCTCGCCGGCGCGATTGAAGCGCTCGAAACGCAGGTCGCGCGCGTCCTTGACGAAGATCATCGCCGGAAGGTACTCGATGATCGAATCGAGGAAGAGCGTCTGGCTGCGGGGATCGGACATCGGGGACCCTCGAAATCTCTGTTCCCGAGGGACGAGGCGGGACCGCAGAGTCAGACCTCGAGCATGAGAACGCGAAGCGACTTCAGGACGAATTCCTCCAGATCCTGGTCGCTCGAAGCGAAAGCATACGGGATATCCCTCTTCCGGCACCAGCCCTCCGCGTCTTTCCGGAAAGCGTCGACTCGTGCGCGATAGGCCTTGAGGACGCTCCGGCTCATCGAGAGGTCGACGCCGGCGCCGGTCTCTGCGTCGACGTAGCGGACGTCGTCGGCGTCCCGCGGGTCCAGCTCTTCGGGCGCCATCACGTGAACGACCATCGGCTGGAATCCCGCGTGGCGGAGCATGGCGAGGGGTTTCTCGTAGCCTGCCGGGTCGAGGAGGTCGGAGACGACGAAGATCGGCCCCCGGCGCGGCGTCCGCGCGAGGAACTGGCGGACGGTGCCGGTCAGCGAGGTCCGCCCGGAGGCGGCGACCCCTTCCAGAAAGCCCAGAAGCTTGAACACCTGCGCGCGCCCGCGCTCCGGCCCGAGCACCGCTCCTTTTTCCTCCGCGAAGGGCACGACGGTCACGCGGTCGAGGTTCGCGAGGCCGACGTATGCGAGCGCCGCCGTCACGCGTTTCGCGAAGTCGAGCTTCGAGGGTGTTCCGAACTCCATCGAGGCGGACGCGTCGAGAAGGAAGTGCACCGAGAGGTCTTCTTCTTCCACGTAGAGCTTGAGGTACAGCCGGTCCATGCGGGCGGCGGCGTTCCAGTCGAGGTAGCGCGGATCGTCGCCGGCGACGTACTCGCGGAAATCGGCGAATTCGACGGAGACGCCGCGCTTGGTGGAGCGGCGCTCGCCCTGCATCCGGCCCGCGAACGCGCGGCGGACGCGGATCGCGAGGCGGAGGAGGCGGCGGACGAATTCGGGGCCGAGGACCTCGCTCATGAGGCGGGCTCGGGCGCGGGGGCGGCGGGGGCCGGCGCGGGCGCCCGGGGCCCGAAGACGGCGTCGCGGGCCTCGCGCTCCCTGCGGAGCACGGCGAAGAAGCCCGAGACGGCGAAGACGATGCCGAGGCCCAGGTGGAAGATGAGGAACGGCACGAGGATCGGCGTGTGTCCGCCGATCTCCGGCATCACCTTGTCCTCCGCGAAATGGTACCAGGTCTTGTAGAGCACGAACGGGAACACGAGGTACCCGGGCGCGTCCCATCGCATGATGTCGGGGAAATCGCCGTACGCCGCGAGCTGCCAGATCGATCCCACGATCGGAACGAAGATGACGCCGAGGAACCAGACCGAGCGCGCGACCGTCGTCGTCAGCCGGAGCGCCCCCAGGTAGAGCCCGAATCCGGCGCCGAAGACGACCAGCGCGCCGATCGCCGCCAGCACCGCGCCGACCGCTTCCGCCGCCTCCGCCACGTCCCAGAGATACACGCGGGTCACGAACCACCCCGAGACGGCGAGGACGGCGCCGCCCAGGAGCAACGTGAACACGAACGCGCGCAGCCCGCCCGGAAGCAGGAACCTCAGCGGCCGGCGCAGCCCGGTCCACGCGGCGCGCTGCTTCACCAGCCGCTTCCCCTCCAGCGGACCCTCGGTCGTCATGAACGCGATGGCGGCCGCGAACACGGCCAGGACGACCCAGAAGGCGAAGGCGAGTTCGGTGCGGTCGCCGCGGCCGCTTTTTCCGGTGAAGTGCTGGTAGTTGCCGAGCATGACGGCGGCGGTGACGGGCATGCAGGCGAGGGTGAAGAGGCGGACGGGGAGGGCGCGGTTGGCGCCGATGGGTTTCAGGCGGTTGACGGCGGCGATGAAGAGGAAGGCGAAGGGGGCGGCGAAGCCCCAGGCGGCGTTGACGGCGATGGGCCATGCGTACGTGGAGATGAGCTCGATGATTTCGGAGAGATTTCCGCGGCCGCGGGTGGCGTGTTCGATGATTTCGACGAGGGCGCCGACGAGGGGGCCGCCGAGGAAGAAGACGAAAAGATAGGACATGATGACGGCGCGGGCGATGGAGCCGCTGGTGGCGGAGACGTAGATGGACCACATGGCGATGAGGGCGGCCATGAGGAACAGGCCGATGTACGCGACGACGGGTTCCCAGCCGACGAGTCCTCCGAACCAGAGGGGGAAGGCCATGAGGGGGAGGGTAGCGAAGAGGTAGGTGGCGACGTAGCCCATGGACGCCACGAATTGTCCCCAGACGATCTGGGACGGGCGGATGGTCGTGGTGGCGAGGAGTTCGAGGGTGGACTGATCTCGTTCGCGGACGATGGAGGTCCCGGCGAACCCGGGGAGGAGGAGACCGATCAGCGCGGCCTGTACGGTGAGAAGCACCACGAACGTCACCTGTCCGACCTCGCTCGAGGGTTCGCGATCGGTCATGAAGGCGAAGGCGGCGACCCAGAGGATGAAGAGGGCGATGACGAGGGAGGCGGTGAAGATGACCATGAAGCGCCAGCCGCGGAAGGTGGCGCGGAGTTCGCGGAGCTGGATGGGGCCCGCGGCGAGGGAGAGGGCGAATTCGGCGAAGCGTTTCACTGGACCTCTCCCCGGGTGATGCGGAGGAAGAGGTCTTCGAGGTTGGCTTTTTCTTCGGAGAGTCCGAGGACGGAGACGCCCGCGGTCGCGAGGGCACGGACGATCTCCGCGATCTCGGGTTCTTCGCCGGTGTGGTTGAGGCGCACGGTGTGGTCCGCGGTTTCGAGCACCTGCACCGTGGCAAAGCGCGCGAGGACTTCGAGGGCTTTTTCGGGTTCGTAGGTGCGGAGGGCGAGCGTGCGGCCGGGGTGGAGGCGGTCGAGGATGGTGGCGATGCTGCCGGCGGCGACGATCCGGCCCTTCTCGAGGATGCCGACGCTCGTGCACATGTCGGCGAGCTCGGTGAGGATGTGGCTCGACACGATGATGGTCTTGCCCATCGTGCCGAGTTCCTTGAGGAGGGCGCGGAGTTCGATGCGCGCGCGCGGGTCGAGCCCGGCGGCGGGCTCGTCGAGGATCAGGACGGCGGGGTCGTGGAGGAGGGTCTTGGCGAGGATCAGGCGCTGGCGCATTCCCTTGGAGAGGCTGGGCGCCATCTTGTGCCGGAGGCCGCCGAGATCGGTCAGCTCCATCACGCCCTCGATGGCCGCGCGGCGGCGGGAGCGCTCGACGCCGTAGGCGGCGGCGAAGAAGTCGAGGTACTCGACCACGTCGATGCCCTCGTAGACCCCGGCGTAGTCCGGCATGTACCCGATCAGCTGCCGGACGCGCTCGGGGAACTCCAGGACGTCGAGGCCGTTCACGCGGGCCTCTCCGGAGGTCGGCTCGAGAAGGGTCGACAGGATCCGCATCGTCGTGGTCTTGCCGGCGCCGTTGGGGCCGATGAAGCCGAAGATCTCCCCGCGGGGCACTTCGAACGTGATGCCGTCCACCGCCGTGAATGGCCCGTAGGTTTTCCGCAGGTTCCGCACCTCGATCACGGTTTTTTCACCTCGACCGGGATCACGAGGACCGTGGTGTCGTGGAGAAACTCCACCGGCATCCCGTCCGCCGTCACGTCCGGCTGGCGCGCTTCGATGACCGCGAGGACGACCGGCTCCTTCGACTCGAAACAGCAGCCCTGGAGCGACCGGAGGAGGTGCGCCTGCAGGTCCTCGACGTCGTAGGGGGGCGTGAACGGATTGCCGTTGGATGTCGTCGTGCGGTCGCGCTTCGTCTGCCCCCGCGCGATCCGTCCGAGCCCGCGGTGGTGTCCGAAGCGGGAGTCGACGTAAACGGCGTAAGTGAAATCCGCGTCGGTTTCGTTAGTGACGGCGATCGTGTCGGTTTCGAGGATCGCGAGGGCGACGCCGATCTCGCGGCGGCCCACGGCGTAGAACCACGCGGGTTCGCGGGGCTCGAACGGCCACGCGAGAATTTCGCCCTCGGCGCCGCCGTAAGGGACGTTCCGGGGCGCGTAGGTCCGCCCGTCGGTCATCGCCGCCAGCCGCCCGGCCGCCGACGCCACGAGCGCCGTCCGGCGCCGGCCCGTCGCGACCACGAGGTGCTCGCGCACGACGGCCGACGTCGTGCCTTTCACCGGACGTATCACCGTGATCCGGTTCGCCTGGATCCGCGTCTCGCGCATGGCCCAGCCGATCGACCAGAGCAGCACCGTCATCAGGATCCCGAGCGCGGGGACCGTGATGGCCGTCCACGCGGGACTGTGCCGCCGGCGCAGCACGAAGAAGTTCAGCGGGCCGACCACCGCGATGTACAGGAGCAGCCCCAGCACCAGCCACTCCGTCGGCGGATACCCGATCAGCCCCTCTCCCAGCGCGAGTCCGAAATCGTTCCAGTCGTAAACGCCTCTCAGCGGCGAGTAGGCATCGAAGTCGTTCCGCGCCACCTCGATCTCCCGCAGCAGGTCCTGCGAAAACTTCGCCAGGTCGGCGCCGTTTTTCCGGAGAGTCGGGTGATTCGCGTCGAAAGCGCAGACCACCGCGGTTCCCTGCCCCGCCGTCCACGCGTGCACCGCCCCGCCGGCCCGGAGCAGGAGTGGCGTCCCGGGCTTCTCGAACGACCACGACCGCTCGGGGAACTCCGTGAAATAGATCTCCAGCGCGGGCGCCACCGCCGCCTCGCTCACATTGCCGGTCGGAGCCAGGGCCTGCACCATCGGCTGCTCCAGCCACGCCGGGTCCGTCCCCGCCAGGAACAGGATGCGTCCTCCGCTCCAGACCCACTCCCGGATCGCGCGGCGCTGCTCCTCGTTCATCTGCGTCCAGTCGGTTTCGGAAGCGACGATCAGCCCCGCCGACGTCCAGCCTTGCCAGTGCTCGGGCAGCCGGTCGGGCGTCGCCTCCCAGCGCCAGAGCCGGAGCGTTCCGAGCTGCTTCTCGGTCAGGGCGGCCAGGATCGACGGCCGGCGATCGGCCGGGGCGAGGACGACGCATGTCTGCAGGGCGACCTGCGGCCAGAGTCCCGCTTCCCGGATGTGCGCGACGGTATCTTCCGAAATGTCCGCCACGCGGAAGACCAGATCGCCGCGGTTTCCGAATCCCGCGTACAGCAGCAGGTGGTATCGCTTCTTCGCTCCGGGCGCCACCGCGATCGCGCGCGACGCCCGCGGTCCCTTGCCGCGCAGATACACCAGCTCGACCTCGAGCGTGCCCTTCAGCTCCGCTCCACCGGTGTTCTCAATTTCAGTCCAGGTCTCGATCCAGGCGTCGCCCGGATGCATCGGCAGGCAGGAGCCGCCCGCGAGCTTTACCTCGGCGCGCGCCAGCGACCCGGACGACAGGACAAGCGCGACTGAAAGCGTGAGGAGGCGCCGCATCGGACCTTATTTGAGGGAGTCGAAGTAGTCGCGCACCGCGCGACGATATTCCTCGGGATACGCTTCCTCGTCCATCGCCTTTTCCATCTCGGAACGGTACTTCACCAGGACCTTCTCGTACCCGACGCGCGCTTCGCCTTCGTTCGGGTCGCCGATCACGAACTCTCCGGTCGCCTCGCCCTCGCCGGGTCCGACGGGGACGAGGACTTCCTCGTCGTGGAACTTCACCGGCTTCCGTTTCGGATCCCGCGCCTCTCCGACGAGGCCGCCCTTGCCGCCGCCGGACGGCGATCCGTCGGGCCCGAACACGCCATCCTCGCCCTCCCTTTCCGGCCCGCCCGCCAGGTCCTTGCCGCCGCGTTCGTTCCCGCCCAGGCGGTCCTCGGCCTTCTCGGCCGCCCCCTCCGCCTTCTCGACGAGTTTCTCCGCTTCAGGTCCGAGGCGACGAATCCAGTCGCCTGCCTCCTTCGACCCTCAGTCGCCGCCCGGCGGGCACGACGGATCGGGCTTCGGCAGCCGGTCCCCGAACCGCTCGGCCAGCGAAGCCAGCGTTTCAGGATCCACATTCTCCGCGAGCTTCTTCGCCATGTCCTTCATCAGCTCGCTGTCCTTGAACTTCTCAGCGAGCTCCTCGCCGAGCTTGGACTCCCCCTCGCCCCTCTCCCTCGCCTCGCCGTCCTTCTTCATCGCTTCGTTGAACGCCTCCTCGAGCTTCTCCTTGTCGAGTCCCTTTTCTTTCATCCTGTCGGCGAGGTCCTTGAGCGCGTCGGGGTCCAGGTTCTTCAGGGCCTCCTGAAGCGCATCCTGCGCGCCGTCGCCGCCCTGTTTGAGCTTCTCTTCGAGTTCGTGCTTGCGCCGTGCGGCCTCGACGGCCTTCTTGAGCGAATCGGCGCCGTTGTCGCCATTCCTCGGATCCTTCCCTGCGGTCTCGCCGCCCCCGTTCTTCGGATCCTTTCCCGCGCTCTCGCTTCCACCTTCTTTGGGGTCCTTCCCGGCGGTCTCGCTGCCCCCGTTCTTCGGATCCTTTCCCCCGGTTTCGCCGCCACCTTCCTTGGGGTCCTTCCCTGCGGTCTCGCTGCCCCCGTTCTTCGGATCCTTTCCCGCGGTTTCGCTTCCACCTTCTTTGGGGTCCTTCCCTGCGGTCTCGCTGCCCCCGTTCTTCGGATCCTTTCCCGCGGTTTCGCTTCCACCTTCCTTGGGGTCCTTCCCTGCGGTCTCGCTGCCCCCGTTCTTCGGATCCTTTCCCGCGGTTTCGCTTCCACCTTCCTTGGGGTCCTTCCCGGCAGTCTCGCTGCCTCCATTCTTCGGATCCTTCCCCGCGGTCTCCCCGCTCCCCTCTCCCCTCTCCAGTCTCTCCTTCTCCGCCGCCTCCTTCCCCTTCCGCGCCAGCGGCTTCCACCGCTCGCCCGCCTTCCCCATCTCCTCTTCGAATTTTTTCGCGTCCCCGCGCCGCGCCGCCGCCGCCGCACTTTCGAGCGCCGCCGATAGCTCCTTGTCCGAGCCCGCCGCCCGCGCCGCGTTGTCCAGCGCATTCCCCAGCTTCGCGTCCGCCTGCGCGTCCTTCCCCAGCCTCGATGCCGCCTCCTTCACCGCCTCCCGCCCCTCCCCCGTCGCCAGCCGGTGCGCCAGCTCGTGCCCCGACTCGCTCTCCGCCATCCGCGCGAGCGCCTCCTTGTCCGCCGCCATCTTCTCGCGCAACTTCCGCAGCCGGCTCCGCATCTCGCCCACCCGCGCGAGCGCCTCCTTCCGGTCGATCGCCCCCGACTTCCAGTCGCGGTCGATCTCCGACAGCTCGCGCCCGATCCCCGCCAGCTCCGGCTGGTCGTCCAGCGCCCCCAGCCGCCTCAACTCCTCCGCCGCCTGCGCCAGCTCCGGCGGCGCCGACATCCCCGCCAGGTCGCTCTCGATCGCAGGCCGGGGCGGAACCGGCCGCGCCGGCACGAAAAACGCCAGCGCCAGGAGCCCCCCACACGCCGCCACCGGCCACTTCACCCACCGCCCCGGCCGCGCCGGAAACGCCGTCCGCGGCCCCGGTACCACCTGGGCCTGGAGGTCTCTTTCGAGAAGCGGTCCCCATTCGCTGCCGTCGAGTTCCCAGGCGGAGCTGAACCGGTCGTTGGCGCCGGCTGCGCGGTCGGTCGCGCGGGCGACGTCTTCGAGGGGAAGGGGCCGGGCCATGCGCCACGCGAACGCGCCGATCTTGCCGGCGAAGAACAGTCCGAGGCCGATTTCCAGGGCATGCGGCCAGCGGAACCATTTTGCCGCGAGGATCCACGCCGCGCCGAGGGCCGCGCCGCCGAGCGCGCCGGCGACGGCGCACCGCGCGGCGCGCAGGAGCCGGAGCCGGAGTTCGTACGGGGCGAGCCGTTCCCTCAGGGTGTCGCGCATCGTTTCGGATTATAAGGGTTTCGGACGGGGGATTGTTCCCCGGGTTTTCCCGTCCTGAGCGGGTCCGCAGATTGGACGCCCGGCGGCGGCTCCGGAGCCCGGAAATCCGGCGAAAATAGCGCTTGGACTCCGGCGGCTTCCGGGGTACAAGAAGTCCCGACCGCCCCCATCGTCTAGCGGCCTAGGATACGAGATTCTCAGTCTTGGGACCGGGGTTCAAATCCCCGTGGGGGTATTGAGGGGGGGCAGCTTCCGCTGCCCCCTTTTTTTGTCCGGCCGCCGGCCGAATCGGACCCGCCACGTCCGATGGCCTTGCCCGGGAGGTCGAACCCGGCGAGAATAGTTCCCCCCCCTTCCGCCGTTCCCGGGACACCTGAAGATGAGAGCCTTGACGAAGCCCGGTCCGCTCCTGATCGCCGCTTTCCTCGCGGCGGCTGCGGCGGGCTGCGGCAGGGACGGCGACCCGGTTCCGATCGAGGAGAAGCGCGTCCTGGCGCAGCCGCGGCCCGAGCAGACGGTGGCGGCGGACACGATGAAGCGGATGGGGGCCCAGCCCGACGCGGGGCGAGGGGCCGGCGCCGCCGCGCCGCAACTGGCCTGGGACGTCCCGGAGGGATGGGCCGAACTGGCCCCGACGCAGTTGCGCGCCGCGAACTTCAGCGTGCCCGCCATGCCCGGGCTGGAGTGTTACGTGACCGTGCTGCCCGGCGGCGGCGGCGGACTCGCCGCGAACCTCAACCGCTGGCGCAAGCAGATGGGTCTCGGGCCGCTTGCGGACGCCGAGCTCGCGGCGCTGCCGCGCGTGAAGCTGCTCGGCGCCGACGCCCATTTTCTCGCGATGGACGGGACATACACCGGCGGAAACGTCGAGGGCGGCCTCCCCGGATACACCATGGCCGCCGTCGCGCTGGACCGGCCGGGCGCGGCGGTCTTCGTGAAGATGATCGGGCCGACCGCGGCGGTGCGCGCCGAGATCGACCGATTCAAGTCTTTCTGCGCCTCGCTCCGGGAGAAGAATGCGGAGCCGCCGCCCGGCGACGGCGAATTGAAATGGAAGGCTCCCGAGGGATGGACGCAGGGCCCCGCGAAGTCGATGCGCCTGGTGACCTTCGTGCCGGCGGGCACGACGGGAGTCGAGTGCTACGTGACCGTGCTCGCAGGGACCGGCGGCGGGCTCGAATCAAACGTCAACCGCTGGCGCAGCCAGCTCAAGCTCGAACCTCTCTCCGCCGCGGAGATCGCCGCGCTTCCCACGGTGCCCGTGCTCGGCCACTCCGCGCCGCTCGTCGAAATCTACGGCGCCGAGTCCGGACTCCTCGGCCTCGTGTGCGAACTCGGCCCGCAGACCGTCTTCGTCAAGATGACCGGCCCCACGCCGTCGCTCCGCGACGAACGCGAACGCTTCGTCGCCTTCTGCCGGTCGCTCTCCGACTGATCCCCCCATGCGCCGCTTCCTCGAAAAATCCTTCGCGTTCCTCGCTTCCTTCGGGCTGGCGATCACGGTTCTTTCGTTCCTCCTCGTCCTCACCGTGGTCGGGACCGTCGAGCAGACGCGCACCAGCCTCTACGAGGTCCAGCGCCGCTACTTCGAGTCGGCGTTCGTGGTCCACGACCTCGGCGGCATCCCCGTCCCGCTTCCCGGCGTCTACCTTCTCCTCGTCGTGCTCGCGATCAACCTGGTCTGCGGTGGAATCGTGCGGATCCGGAAGAGCCGCTCGACGGCGGGGATCATCGTGGCGCACGCGGGAATCCTCTTCCTGCTCTCGGGCTCGCTGATCGAATACCAGTGGTCGCAGAAGGGGCACACGACGCTGGCCGAGGGGACGGAGACGGGGGAGTTCCAGAGCTATTTCGAGTGGGAGATCGCGATCGCCGAGGCGCGCAGTTCGGGGCGCGTGGAGGAGCACGTGATTCCCGGAGCGCAGTTCATGGGCCTGCGGGAGGGCGAGAAGGCGCGGTTCGTTTCGCCCGCGATTCCGTTCGAGCTGGCGGTCAATCGCGTGTTCGCCAACTGCGAGCCGCGGGCGGCGCGGGCGGCGGGGGCGGGAAGCGTGGACGGAGTGGCGCTGGAGGAGCTTCCGCCCGGCAAGGAAGCGGAGTCCGACGTGGCGGGGGCGTACGTGACGGTGCGTCCGAAGTCGGGGGGCGCGCCGGTGGAGGGGCTGCTCTGGGGGCTGGAGCGGTATCCGATGTCGGTGGTGGTGGAGGGCCGGCGGTGGACGATCGGGCTGTCGCACCGGCGCTGGCAGCTTCCATTCTCGATCCATCTCGACGATTTCCGGCAGCAGCTGCATCCGGGGACCGGCATGGCGAAGGCGTTCGAGAGCGACGTCACGAAGACGCGCGACGGGGTACGGCAGAAGGTGAAGATCAGCATGAACGAGCCGCTGCGCGAGAGCGGGTACACGCTTTACCAGTCGTCGTTCATCAAGCCGTCGCAGGGCGGCGGGCGGTGGTGGTCGACGTTTTCGGTCGTGAAGAATCCGGCCGACCGGGTGCCGCTCTGGGCGTGCGTCGTGATCACGGCGGGCCTGCTCCTCCATTTTGCGCAGCAGTTGATCCGCCACGTGCGGGCGCAGACGGAGAAGCGCGCATGAGCCGGAATGCCAGGGCGGAAGGGCGGGAGGGCGGTAGGGCGGGAGGGTGGCGGGCGATCCTCCTGGTTCTCGCGCTGGCGGCGCCGGCTTTCGCGGAAGAGAGCCGCCCCGCGGAGTCGCACGCGCGCTGGAACCGGGAGACGGTGGACCTGTTTGCGCGGCTGCCGGTGCAGGAGGGCGGGCGCGTAAAGCCGCTCTCGACCTTCGCGAGCTTCACGCTTCTCGCTTTGAACGGCCGCCGCGGCTGCACGACGCCGGAGGGCGTCCGGCTCGAGCCCACGGAGTGGCTGATGGACTGCCTGTTCTGGCCGGAGCACGCGAGCCTGTACTCGTGCTTCCTCGTCCAGGACACGCAGGCGCTCGACGATCTCGGGCTCGCGCACGAGGGCAAGTCGCGCCGGGACCGATACTCCTACACCGATCTCCTGCCCGCCCGAGGGAAGCTGTTCGAGCTCGCCTCGCAGTACGACCGGATCGAGGCGAAGCTGCGCAATTCCGTGCAGGGCCAGGTCGTGAACCTCGCGCACAACGTGATGCAGTTCGAGAGCATCACCTCGTCGTTCTACGTCCTGCGCTCGACGCCGGCGGGCGCGGACTGCGCCGCGATCGCGCGCGTTTTCGGAAAGGACGCGCGCCCGTCTTTCTCGGGGATCCTGGCCCGCGCCGCGGAGTTGCGGCCGTACCTCGGGATGGCCGACGATCCCCACGGTTCGGGCGCCTCGGGCGACCCCGTGCTCCGCGGCTGGGCCGAGGAGGTCGCGGGCAGCCCCGGCGGCCTGGCCTTGTTCCCGCCTCCGCCCGGCGCCGCGGCAGACGCCGAATGGCTCACGCCCGGAGGCGTCGCCGCAGAGGCCCTCTTCGGCGGCGCCGACATGAAGCAGCCCGTCGAAACCCTCGCGGAGTTCGAACTGCTGTTCCGGCTGCGCGGCGACGCGACCGCCTTCGGCGCGCGCGCCGAGTCCTTCCGCGATCGGGTCGTGGCGGCCGCCAGGGCCCGCGGCGAGTACGACAAGATCCCGCTCGAAGTCGCCTTCTACCGCGGCCAGTTCTTCTACTACGCCCAGGTCGTCTTCGTGTTCGCCTTCCTCATCGCCGCCTTCGGCTGGATCAAGCCCACGAAACTCGTCCCGCGCCTGACCACCGGTACCGTCGCTCTCGGCACCCTCCTGCTCGTCGCGGGCATCACGATGCGCTGCATCATCCGCGGCCGCCCCCCCGTCTCCACCCTCTACGAGTCCATCCTCTTCATCACGGCCGTCTCCGTCATCGCCTCCATGGTCGCCGAATGGATCAACCGCCAGGGCATCGCCCTCACCCTCTCGACCATTCTCGGCGCGGGCGGAATGTTTCTCGCCAACCGGTACGAGATGCAGGAAGCCGTCGACACCATGCCCTCGCTCGTCGCCGTCCTCGACACGAACTTCTGGCTCGCCTCCCACGTCACGACCGTGACCATCGGCTACGGCGCCGGCCTCCTGGCAGGCGCGATCGGACACGTCACGATCCTCGGCCGCATCTTCGGCCTCAAACGCAACGAGCCGTCCTTCTACCGGACCCTCGCCTCCATGACCTACGGCATGCTCTGCTTCGGCCTCCTCTTCTCCGTCGTCGGCACCGTCCTCGGCGGCATCTGGGCCAACGACTCCTGGGGCCGTTTCTGGGGCTGGGATCCGAAGGAAAACGGCGCGCTCGCCATCGTGCTGTGGGAGCTGATCGTGCTGCATGCGCGGAAGGGCGGGTACATCCGCGACCACGGCATCGCGATGTGTTCGGTTTTCGGCGCGGCCGTCGTGGCCTCCTCGTGGTGGGGCGTCAACCTCCTCGGCGTCGGCCTGCACAGCTACGGTTTCACGAGCGGGATCCTGCTCACGCTGATAGGGTACTACGTGTTCGAGGCGCTGGTGCTCGTGGCGGGAGGCGTGGCGTGGTATCTGAAGCGTGGCGCCGGAGACAGCGCCGTCGCGGCGCGGATGCTCCCGGGGCCTGAAAAAGTGGGTTAAATTCACCCGAATTGTGGGTTAAATTCATCCAAATAATGGTTGAATGTGTCCCAGCTTCCGGGTTCCAATGCCTTCGTGATCCGCCGCAACCTTGCGCCCCTCATCATGGAATCCCTCGCGGATTCACCCGTCGTTCTTCTGAGGGGACCGCGGCAATCCGGAAAGACCACGCTGGTCCGCAGCCTCCTGAGCGGAGAGCACGACGCCCACTATCTGACCTTTGACGACGCCGGACCCCTCGCGGCCGCGACGGCGGATCCGGATGGATTCGTGGACGCCTTGCCGGAACGCGTCGTCCTCGACGAGATCCAGCGCGCGCCCGGGTTGTTCCGGGCACTCAAGCGAAGCGTCGACCGCCGGCGAACTCCGGGGAGGTTTCTCCTGACGGGATCCGCCAACGCGCTCGTCCTTCCGCGCGTCTCGGAATCTCTTGCCGGACGAATGGAAACCCTCACCCTGTGGCCGTTTTCACAGGGCGAACTCGAGGGCGTTGTCGAAGGTTTCGTGGACGCCTGTTTCGCAAAGACGTTTCCCGCCGGGCGGTTTCCCGGCAGCGAATGGCCGTCGCTGGTCGCGCGGATCGTGCGGGGCGGCTTTCCAGAGGCCGTGCGCCGCGCGGGCGCCGCCCGCCGGAGAGCCTGGTTCGAGGGCTACGTCACGACCCTTCTCGAGCGCGACGTGCGCGACCTGACGCAGATTCACGCGCTTCGGGAACTTCCCCGGCTGCTCAGACTGGTCGCCTCCCGCACCTCGGGACTCCTGAACCTCGCCGACCTGGCGCGCGACGCGGCGCTCCCGCTGACGACGCTTCAGCGGCACTGGGCCCTGCTCGAAGCCGTCTTCTTCGTCCGGACAATTCCTTCCTGGAGCGG
The DNA here is from genome assembly GCA_016190145.1 of Planctomycetota bacterium. Classification (GTDB taxonomy): domain Bacteria; phylum Planctomycetota; class MHYJ01; order WSZJ01; family WSZJ01; genus WSZJ01. The sequence goes on from JACPRD010000197.1 coordinate 88,726, forward strand.
CGGACACACGGCCCGGCTTGTAAAGGCTCCCAAGGTCCTCATCTGCGACACGGGCCTCCTCTGCGCCCTCCTCGATCTCGACGCCCCCCGGCTGGAGAGGGACGATCTCATGGCGGGAGCTGCGCTGGAGTCCTTCGTCGCCTTGGAACTGATCCGCCAGAGCGCCTGGAGCCGCACACGGCCCGCCCTTCTGCACTACCGGACGCACAAACAGCAGGAAGTGGATTTCGTGCTCGAAGACGGCGCCGGGAGGATTGTCGGCATCGAGGTGAAGAAGACCGCCTCCCCGGGCTCTCACGACTTTCGCGGCCTTCGGAATCTGGCGGAGGCGACCGGGAAGAAGTTCGTCCGGGGAGTATTGTTTCATACGGGCGAAACCGTCGTGGGGTTCGGCTCGAATCTCCATGCCGTTCCTGTGGGCGCGCTGTGGAGCGTGGCCGCGGCATCGCGGTAGGGCCGGGGTCTGGAGAAATGGATCTCCCGAGGTCTCACCCAACGCCGAACTCCGAACTCCGAACGCCGAACTCCGAACCCGACCGCGCGTCATGCGCGCGGAGAATCTCCCCGTATGATCACGAGCGGCTCTCTGCCAAATCTCCGTCTCAACGCGTTCGCCGCCTTCAGCACCCCCGGCATCCCGACGACCCACCGCTCCACCCGGCGCTTCCCCGGCCCGTCGATCAGCATGAGCCCGACCAGCATCGTGAGGAGGCCCTGCCCCGGGACGCCGGGGATCGACATGAGGAGGCCCAGGGCGATGATGCCGGCGCCGAGGAGATTCTTGAGGATGTGGAGGCCGATGCGCACCCACCGGGGGCCGGGAAGCCGCGGCGGCTTCGCGCCCGCGAAATAGTCGGCCGGCGCGCGGACGAGCAGAAAGCCTGCGACGGCGAGGCTGGCCAGGAGCGTTCCGAAGAACAGGCCGATGAAGAGGCCGAGTTCGCCGCCGGAGGGGGTGAAGCGTTCGACGAGGGTCTGCCGCGCATCGCTCATGCGCCTGCATTTTCTCACCCCGCTTCCTTCCGTGTCGCGTTAGATTCGACCCGTGCTCTCGGTTCTCACCGGATCGTTCCGCTACCTCGAAGACGAGCTCGTGCGGCGCCTGCGGGCGCGGCCGCCGCTCGAGCCGGCGTGCGTCGTGGTTCCGGGCGGCCAGGTCGCGGGGCAGCTCCGCCGCGCGCTCGCCGCGGCGGGAGGCGTCGCGGCGGCGCGCGTCTGCAATTTCCACGCGCTCGCGAAGACGCTCCTCGAGGACGCGGGCGTGCCGGTGAAGCCGGTGGTCGAGGAGGCGGGGGAGGAGGAGATCTTCCGGGCGTTCCTGCGCGAGCCGGGGTCGCCGGAGCGGTACCGGCGGCTGGCGGACCGGCCGGGGGCGTCCGCCGTGCTCGCGACGGTGCGGGACCTGCGGGCGGCGACGCTGACGCCGCCGCTGCTCGCCGAGGTGAAGGAGGAGCTTCCGGAAGACGCGCAGCGGCTGGCGGAACTCGGCAAGCTGCTCGAGCTGTACCGCGACTTTCTCTTCAAGGCCGGCTTCACCACGCGCGCCGCGGTCTCGGCCGCGGCGGCCGAGGTCGCCGAGCGCGCGCCCCTCGTCCGCGCCACGCCGACCTGGGCCGTCTACGGCTTCTACGAATTCCTCGGCGAGCAGATGGACCTCCTGCACGCGCTCGCCCGCGCGGCCGACATCACCGTTTTCCTCCCCTGGCGCGACGCGCCCGCCTGGAAATACGTCGACCGCACCCTGAACGAAGACCTGGGCGCCGCCCAGGCGCGCAAGGGCGGGGTGGAAGAGCTTCCCGGAGACGCCGTGCTCGTGCAGGCGCTCAAGACGCGCCCGCCGCGCGCGCGCGGCCCGGGCGTCTCGAAGCTGCCCAGCGTGGCGTTCGCGGTCCGGGCGACGACGTTCGTGACGAGGCTCTTCGACCCGGGGACGGGAATCAAGAAGGGCGACCCGCCCGTCAAAATCGTTTCCGCGGCAGGCCGGGCCGACGAGATGTGGTACGCGGTCAAGAAGGCGCGCGACCTCCACGAAAGCGAGGGAATCGCCTGGCACGACATCGCCATCCTCGCGCGCACGCTCGACGGCCGCCTCGGCCTCGCCGAGCGCTACTTCCGCGAGGAATGCGTTCCCTGGGCGACCACCGCCGCCCGCCCCCTCTTCGAGCGCCCGCTCGCCCAGGCCGCTTCGCTCGCCGCCCGCCTCTTCCTCGAGAGCGCCTACCACGCGGACGTCCTCGAGTGGTTCGCGTCGCCGCTCGTGAAGGAGTCCGCGCAGCCCGAGGCGTGGGGCGAGGCGGCGCGCGCGCTCGGCATCGTGTCGGGGGACGACTGGAGGCGGCTCGACGGGGCGCGCGGCGCGGACCTGCTCGACGGGGAGGGGGAACCCGTCGTCGGAGCCGCGACGGTGGACGCGTTCGCGGAGGCGGTGGCCGGGCTGCGGGGCGATCTCGCGGGCGCCGGCCGGAGCCGCGGCTGGCACGCGGCGGCGGAAGCGTGGGAGGGCTTTCTCGCCTCCCGGCTGGACACCGAAGCGGATCCAGCCGCCTGGCTCGCCGTCCGCGCCGTCCTTCGCGGCCTCTCCGCCCTCGAAGGCGCCGCCGCGCCCCCCGGCCCCGAGGCGTTCGCGGGCGCGTTCGCCCGCGCGCTCGCCGCCGCGCGCATCCCCGCCCAGCCGCGCCCCGCCGACGGCGTCGCCTTCCTCGATCTCATGGCCGCCCGCGGCCGCCGCTTCCGCGCCGCCATCCTCCTCGGCCTGAACGAAAAAGAGTGGCCCCGCATCCCGCGCGAGGACCCTCACTTCCCCGACGCGTCCCGCGCGCGCGTCGCCGCGACGACCGGCGTCAAGCTCCTCCAGAAAATGGACGCCATCGCGGAAGAGCGGCTGCTGTTCGCCCTCGCGATCGACGCCGCCGATCGGGTGATTCTCGTCCACCGCCGCGTGGACGACGAGGGCCGGAAGGAGGCCCCCTCCGCCTATCTCGACGAGGTCCGCCGCGTCGCGCCCCCCGACAAGCCCGTCACCGTGCCGCGCCTGCCGGTCCGGAAGTACGAGATCTGGGAAGGGCGCTTGACGCCGGTCGAGAAGCGGCTCCACGCGATCCTGACCGGCGCGAAGGACCCCGACCCCGCGGTCGTCAAGGCGCGCGACCTCGAACTTTACGGGCGCTGGACGGAATTCGACGTCCTGCCGGAAGGGCCCGCGGCGCACCTCGCGGCGCGGAGCCGGAAGGGGTTTTCGCCGACGGCGCTCGAAACGCTCGCGACCTGCCCCTTCAAGTACTGGGCCACCCGAGTTGCCGGCCTCCGCATCCTCGATCCGCTCGAGGCGGAGGAGGATACCGCGGCGCGCGAGGTGGGGGCGATCCTCCACGAGGCGCTCGCGCGCGAGGCGGAAGGCGATCCAGCGGCGATCGCGAGGGAGATTTTCCGCGAGCGCGCGGAAAAACGGCCGCCGCTCCGCTGGGCGGTCTGGGAAGCGGCGCGCGACGAAGGGATCGCGGCGCTCGAGGCGCTCGTCGCGCAGGATCGCGCGGAGCTGAAGGCCGGCGGCTGGACCGTTCGGGCGCGCGAACTCGAGCTGCCGCGCACGGACGGCCCGGATCCTCTTCCCGGCCTCCACGGCCGCGTGGACCGCATCGAGACGCGCGACGCGGGCGGCGCGACGGAATTCCGCGTGACGGACTTCAAGTACATCGCGGGGAAGCGGCCGCGCTACGGCGACGCGAAGCCGGCGACGGTCGAGGGGCGCGTGCTCAAGGAAGCCGCCCGCGGCCTGCGCCTGCAGTTGCTCGTCTACGCCCGGCTCGCCGCCGCGAAGATCGGACCGGAGGCGAAGTTCGCGGGGTCGTCCTACTATTTCTTCGGCCCCCGCATCGATCCCGTCCGCCAGGGACTCCTCGAGGACGACGGCGCCGAGGCCCTCGCGGCCCTCGCCCCCCGGGTGTGGAACGTCGCTTCGCACGGCCATTTCGTGATCGTCGAGGACGACCGGGTCTGCTCCTGGTGCGACGCCCGCTCCATCTGCCGCCGCGGCCACCACGCGACCCGCACGCGCGCCCTGCAGGACCCGCGCTTCCGCGAGTTCCGGGAGGCCCGCCTGTGAGCGACGCCTCCGCCCGCCGCGAGGCCGTCTCGCTGACCTCGCAGAACGTCGTCCTTCGCGCGAGCGCCGGCACCGGGAAGACCACGGTCCTCGTCGAGCGCCTCCTCGTTCTCCTGCTGCGCGACGGCCTGAAGCCCGACCAGATCGTGGCCATCACGTTCACCGAGGACGCCGCCGCGAACATGAAGTCGCGCCTCCGCAGGCGGTTGCAGGACGCCTTCCGCTGGAGCCTCGGCGAAGAGGTGAAACCCCCGATCGACGATGCCGTCCGCGAGGCCGGCGACGAAGCCGTCGGACGCCGCGCCGCCGCCGCACTCGAACAGCTCGACCGCGCCATCATCGAAACCATCCACGCCTTCGCCGGCCGCCTCCTGCGCCTCTTCCCCGAAGAATCCGGCGTCGACGCCTCCTTCGCCATCGACGACGAGACGGCCGTCGCCGAATCCATCGACCGCGACTGGGCCGCCTGGTCGCGCGAGGAGTTCGCCGAGAACGGGAAACGCCTCGCGCGCTGGCGCCCCGTGCTGCGCGCCCTGCCCTGGGACCGCGTCCGCGAGCTCGCGTTCAGGCTCGCGGATTTCGAAGACGTCCCCGGGGATCCGGGGGCGGTGACGGATGAGGCGCGCGCGTGGCACGCGGAGACCGTCGCGTCGCTGGAAGGGCTGGTCGCGCGCGCGAAGAAGCCCGTCACCTGCGTCGAGCAGGCCCGCGCGGCGCTGGAATTGCTGCAGCGCGTCAAAACCGGCGGCTGGAAGCCGGCCGCGCCCGCGGACGAACGTTTCGAGGAGAAATTCGGCGACCATGCGAAGTCCTCCGGCTGGACGGACGCGGAGCACGCCGCCGCGGAGGCCGGATGGCGCGCGGCGCAGGCGTGGTCGCGCGCGCGCGAGGAGGCCGTCGAGGCCGTGCGCCTCCTCGCCGACTTCGCCGCCTTTCACCGCGAGACCGCCCTCCGCCACGGGCGCCTGTCGTTCAACGCTCTTCTGTTCCTCGCCCGCGACCTCCTCCGCGCGAAGCCCCACGTCGCCCGCCGCTTCCGCGACCACCGCTTCCTCGTCGACGAATTCCAGGACACCGACGCGAAGCAGGCCGAGATCGTGCTGCGGCTGGCGTCGCCTGCGGCCAAGGCCGACTGGCGGTCGCTCCGGCCGGACCCGGGACGTCTTTTCGTGGTGGGCGACCCGAAGCAGTCGATCTACGCGTGGCGCGGCGCGGATCTCGGGGTCTACGACGCGGTGTGCGCGCAGCTCGTCGCGGCGGGGGCGCGCGACCTCCTGCTCGCGCGGAATTTCCGCTGCCAGCCGGCGGTCGTGGACGCGGCGAACCGCGTCTTCGACCGCGCATTCCAGCCCGAGCCCGGCATCCAGGCGCCCCCGTCGCCGCTCGAGGCCGCGCGGCCGGAACGGAAACTCGGCGGGCGGATCGTCGAACTGCGGACGGCGAAGCCCGACGAAGGCGACCGCGCGCCGGAGCTGGCGGAGAAGGAGGCGAAAGCGATCGCGGCCTGGATCGGGAAACTGCACGGCGACACCGACCGCCGGATCGAGGTCGACGACGGCGACGGACCCGCGGTGAAGCCCGTGCGCCTCCGCGACATCGCGATCCTCCTCCGGCAGACCACGCACCTCCCCGAGTACCTGCACGCCCTGCGCGAAGCCCGCATCCCCTACGTCGTCACGCGGGAACAGCATTTCTACGAGGCGCAGGAAGTGCGGGACGCGATCAACCTGCTGCTCGCGCTCGTCCGGCCGGACGACGCCCTCTCGCTTTCCGGCGTCCTGCGCTCGCCCGTCGGAGGGCTGACGTTCGCGGAAATCCAGGCGGTCGGCGCGCGCCCCGATTTCCGGAAGCCCGCGGAAGGCCGGGCGGAGGCGCTGTTCGCGAATCTGCGCGACCTGCGCGCGCGCGCGCTCAAGCTCCCGGTCGCGGAAGCCGTGGACCACATTCTCGACGAGTCCGGCCTCCGCGCCGCCGCCGCGGCTTCCGCGCACGGCGAGCAGGCCCTCGCCAATCTCGAGAAGATCGCCGCGCTCGCCGCCCGGCGCGCTTCCCCCGAACTCACCCTGCGCGAGTTCGCCGACCGGCTCGGCGAGCGCCTCCGCGAGCCCGAGCGCGAGGCCGAGTCCCCCCTCGGCGAGCCCGACGACGAGGTCGTCCGTGTCTCGACCATCCACGGCGCCAAGGGCCTCGAATGGCCCGTCGTCATCCTCGCCGGCCTCCACACCCCGCGCCGCGGCGGCCGCCACGAGGACCCCGTCCTCACCGACGCCGCCGGCTTCGCCGCCCGCGCCGGCGACGCCGTGACCCCGCTCTGGGCCTTCCTCGACGACCGCCGCCGCCGCCGGGCCGCCGCCGAAGACGTCCGCCTCTTCTACGTCGCCTGCACCCGCGCCCGCGAAGCCCTCGTCCTCTCGCGCGCCGGCACGGGCGAGGGCGCGTACCTCCCGCTCGTCCCCGCCGGCACCTTTCCCGAAGTCGAAGCCCCGATCACCGGCGCGCCCCGGGCATCCCTCCCCCGCCAGGCCCCCCTCCCCGCCGAAGCCGAGATCGACTCCTGGAAAGAACGCCGCGAGGAATACGAAGAAGTCATGCGGAAACCCGCCGTGATCTCCCCCACGGGCCTCATGCACCACGAAGACGAAGCTGCTCTCGAGCCCGGCCACTCCTTCGACTCCCCCGCGGCGAAACACACCGGAATCCTCGTCCACTCCGTCCTCGAGCGCTGGAACTTCGCCGGCGACGACCTCGACCGCGCCCTCGCGCGCGCCGCCGCGCAACTCCCCGCCCCCGACCGCGCCGCGGCCCTGCCGCGCGCCCGCGAACTCCTCGCCGCCTTCCTCGCGTCCGCCGACGCCCGCGAAATCGCCTCAAACACCATCCTCGGCCGCGAAATCCCCTTCGCCCAGCCCCTCCAGGACGGCCGCACCATCACCGGCGTCATCGACCTGCTCTTCGAAAAAGACGGCCGCCTCGAAATCCGCGACTACAAAACGGGGCGCGAGAATCCGAAGTACGAGGTCCAGCAGCAGGTGTACCTCGGGGTGGTGAAGAAGCTGTTTCCGGGAAGGGACGTGGTGTTCAGGTTCATCTATCTGCACGAGAGCGGTGTGAAGGGGGGGTAGGCGGCGGAGGCCTCGCCGCGAAGCGGCCCCATTCCCCTTCCCCCGCCCGCGCCCGGCCTTTCGGTCTGGCACAGGATCTTCATTCCGAAGCCAAAGAACGACCGGGCGCGGGCGCGGGCGGGGGTACGGGGTCCGCCTCCGCGCTTCGCGCTCCGGCGGACATCGCCGTCCCCTTGGCTCGAGGAAGTCGATCTCGTATGATTCCAGTATGCCTCAGAATCATACCGTCGAACGCGTGGCCCTCAGCCTCCCCGCGGCCCTGCTCCGCCGCGTCGAGGCCCTTCGCCGGATCACCGGCCTGACCCGCAGCGGCCTGATCCGGGAAGCCCTTGAGGGGTACCTGCGCGCCGCCCGCCGGCGGCGCCGCGTGGCGACCTACCTCGAAGGCTACGCCCGCCGCCCCGAAACGCGCGCGGAGATCGCCGCGGCCCGAGCCTCCGCGGCGCGGCTCCTGGCCTCGGAACCCTGGGAATGAAACGAGGCGACGTCTGGTGGGCCGAGCTGCCGGCACCGGCCGGCCGCCGCCCCGTGATCCTCCTCTCCCGCGACGAAGCCTATGCCGTCCGCGAACTCGTCACCGTCGCGCCCGTCACTACCCGCGCGCGCGCGATCCCGGTCGAGGTCCCGCTCGGCACTCGCGACGGCCTCCCGAGGGCGTGCGTCGCCAATCTCGATACCATCACGACGATTCCGAAGGCGTGCCTGACGCGCAGGATCACGACGCTTCGCCCGGAGAAGTTGATCGCGGTGGAGGAAGCGATCCTGTTCGCGCTCGGCATGGACGTCTGAGAGTTCGAGTATCCGTGTGTTCGTGTAGACTCGACGCGGTCATGCGCCTCGCGACCCTGAGCCGGATTTCGCTCCTGGCCGTGGCCGCCCTCATCGCCGGGCGGCCCGTCTTCGCCCAGTCGGATCCCGGGCCGGAATCTCCCGCAGTCCGTCGCGACGCCCGCGGCTGTGTCCTGCCGCGGTTCGCCGTGGCACGCTGCGGATCCTCCGCCTTGCGCCACGCCCACTCCGTCGGCGACGTCGCCTTCACTCCGGACGGCAGATTCCTCGTCTCCGTCGCGGGGGACTCGTCCGTGCGTGTCTGGAACGCCGTTGACGGCACTCCGATCGCCGTCGGGGAGGCGCCTTCCCTCTGGGGAAACCTGCAGATTTCTTGGGACGGCACGAAGATCGCCGTCACCGACAAGGGAGTCATCAGACTCATGACTCTTCCGGCACTCGAGCGGATCCGCGACATCCTGGCGGGGGAAGAGGGGGCTGAGCTGGCCGCGTTTTCTCCGGGGGACGACCGGGTCGTCAGCACCGGTGGGGAGGCTGGCGCGGTAACGGTCTGGGAGGTAGCGACCGGCCGGAGGCTCCTTTCGTTCGGGGCGGAAAAGGAAGTCCGGACGACGGCACTCGCGTGGTCCCCGACGGGGGGCCTCATTGCCATGGCCCGGGAGGGCGAGCGTGGGAACCCTCTGGAGACCTGGAATCCCGTGACGGGCGAGAAGATCGGGTCCTTTTCGCTGGGCGAACTCGACGCTTCGCTGGTCTTTCGCGCGGACGGTCGGGCGGTTTTTGCATCCAACGGGCATGGCATCATGACCCTGGATCTGGAAACCGGGAAGGTCGTGCGGCCGACCGACGCCGGAAGTGGCGACGGATTCGTGCTCCTGCGCTCAGGTGACGAGGCGGTGGTCTGGGATCGGGCGCTCGTCTCCGTCACGTCGCTGGCCGATCAGGAAAACCCGCGGGACATCTGGGAAGCGCCCTGGAGTTGGCGAAAGAGGGACCTGCGTCGGCCCGACCGCGACCGCATGCTGAGAGAGATGGGCCGCGACCGGCGGATCCTGTCCGTCGCGGTCTCGCCCGATGGGGCGAGAGCCGCCGTTGCCACGACGGAGATGGTCATCCGTCTGGTGGATCTCAAATCCGGCAAGGAACTCCCGGAAGTCGTCGGTCCCGCGAATGGAGGCGGCGCCGGTCTTTCGATCTCGCCCGACGGCACCCGGGTGGCAACGGGCTCCTACCACGAAGGACTGTTCGTGTGGGATCTGGAGACGGGAAAACTCATCCGACATGTGAACGAGGAAGACGCGCCGGCCTCTCGAGTCGCATGGTCGCCCGATGGCAGGTTCATCGCCACGCTCGGCCACGGCGCCCTCACGATCCGGAACGCCACAACCGGATCACGATTCGCACGCTTCGAGTGCGCGAAGCCGGAATCGAATCCGGTCTGGCGACAGGGAAGCGGACGGATCATGCTGTTCGAAGACAAGAGCCTGATCGAGTGGAATCTGTCGACCGAGCGGCTCAGGCGTGTGGCTCAAATCGGGAACTACGGATATACGGAGATTGGCGTATCGCCGGACGGAAGCCGGATCGTGACCGGGCCGCGCGATTGCGAGGTGCTGGTCATGGACGCCGAAAGCGGAGAGGTGCAGGCCCGGGTGGCGAGCCACCGCAACACTCACGCCGTGTCCTTCTCACCCTCCGGATACCACATCGCTTCGGCTGGCTCCGACAGGAAGGTTCACGTCCGCCGCGCCTCGGACGCGCAGGTCCTCGTTTCCTACGGGCCCTTCCCGGAAGAGATCGAAGGCCTCGCCTGGTCGGCGGACGGAAGGCTCCTCGCGGCCGCGCTGTGGCGGAGCCTGATCGGTAACCCCACGGGAGACATGAGCATCCGCATCCTGGAAATCGCGTCGGGGGACGAGATTGCCGTCCTTCGAAACCATAGCGGGCGCGCGCGCGAGCTGGAGTTCACCGCCGACGGCCGAAGGCTGGTCACGTCCATGGAGGACGGCACGGCCCTGGTTTGGGACATGGAGGAGGCCTGCGGCATGACCGCCCCTGTCGGAGATGAAGACGCGGCCTGGGAGAAGCTCTGGGCGGCGCTCGCCGGGCGCGACCCGGTACCGGCCTGGAAAGCCCTCGGCGCACTGTCGGCGAAGGGAGCGGAATCGCTCGCCGAATCAGAGCGACGCCTCCTGGAAGCCGCGGCCCCGTGCCCGGAGGCGGAAGCCGCGATCCGGGATCTCGACGACGAGGATCCAGGGAAGCGCGATCAGGCCTTCGGGCGCCTCACGCGCATGGACGCCGAAACGGAAGTCAGGGATGCCCTGGGGTCGGACCCGACCGCGGAACTCAAGGCGCGCCTCTCCTCGATCCTGGCCCTCGCGGAGGAGCGCCCGGGCGCCGCCTCGCCCCGGCAGCGTCTGGCTCTTCGCACCATCGCCGTTGTGGAGCGCATCGGCGGATCCGCCGCCGCCGCCGAGTCGTCCGAATCACTCCGGATTCTGCGCGCCGCCGCCGAACACTCTCCTTGGGAACGGGTGCGGCGGGAAGCCCGCGCCGCGGTCGCGCGGCTGTCCGCCCACGCACGCCCGAAGTAAGTAGCCCCTCGCTTTCCAGCCCCGGCAGGCGGGCTTCCCGATCCCTCTCCCGTCAAGTTCGTCCTGCCCTTCCCTTCCATCCGGTATGATGTCCCCCGATGCCCCGCCTTTTCTTTGCGCTCGCCCTCCTCCTCGCGGCTCCCCTCGCCACGGCCGCCGCCACCGACACCCTCGAGCCGCTGAAGAAAGCCGTCGCCGAGGATGCCGCGCGCATGGCCAGTGAGGACATGCATTTCCGCATCAAGGGCCGCAAACTCGTCGTCGCGCCGTTCCGGAACGACCCCGACGGGATCGTGGTCGCGGCGCTCAAGGAGCGCCTCGCGGCCGCGGGACATTTCGACATCGTCGAGGCCGGAATGCTCCGCGAACTGTGGGACAAGATCGTGGGGAACGACAAGGAGGCGCCGATCACCGCCGAGAAGGCGATCGAGCTGGGGAAGAAACTCGGCGCCGAGGCCGTGATGTTTGGGCGCGTCGAGACGCTGGCGGTCGACGAGGGACGCTCCGTGTGCGACGTGAAGCTCCGCATCGTGATGGTCTCGGATGGCGAGGGACTGTTCATCGGCCGCTATCGCACCGACCTCGAAAAATCCGTCTTCTCCATCCCGCACTTCCGCGTCTGGATCTACGACACGTCGATCTTCGTCCGAATCCTCATCTGGACCGTCGCGCTCCTCATCCTCCCTTTCCTCACCCTCCTCGCGCGCGAAACGCTCCAATCCGCCGCGCCCGTCGTCCCCATCGCGCTCGTCCTCACCATCACCGTCGTCGACATCCTGATGGCCCTTCTCCTCATGGGCTTCGAGGCGAACTCCATCTTCAAGTGGATCCTCCTCGTCGGCGCCCTGGCCGTCTCGATCTTCTACAACCTGATGATCCTGGCGAAGGTCGCCCAGCTCCAGCTTCCGGGGAAGGACTAGATGGAGCGACGCCACCTCGCGTGCCTCGCCGCCGCCGGGCTTCTCCTCGTCTGCTGGATCGTCCAGCTCGTGCTGTTCGTCGGATCGGATCCGGACCTGCTGGCGCTCTCGCTCCGGGAAGCGGCGGAGGCGGTCGAGGCCGCGGAGCCCTCGCCGCCGCTCCGCGTCGCGGTGTTCCTGCCGAGCGGCGAGGAGTCGGGGGCGATGGACCGGGAGTTCCGGAAGAGGTTCGAGGGGAAGAGCGGCTGGAAGCTGCTCGACCGGGAGCTTCAGGAGGAGGCGCTGGGGGACTACGGGGCGAAGATCAACCGCCGGCCGCGGGTCGCCGCGGAGGCGGCGGAGGCCGGGCGGAAGCTGGGGGTCGAGGCGGCGTTCTACGCGGAGGCGGCGGCGTATCGGCAGAACGAAGAGAAGGCGGAGGTGGCGTTCCGGTGGGGGCTCGTGAAGGTGCCGTCGGGCGAGCTGGTGGCGGAAGGCTCGGCCGCCGCGGCGAAGACAAAGGGGTTTTTCTCGCTCGACCGCTACCGCGCGCGCGTCGACGGCACGTCGGCGCTCTTCCGCGTCTTCCTCTGGATCGTGATGCTGCTCGTCCTCCCCGTCGCGCTCGTCCCGCTGAACGAGCTCGCGCTCGGATTCCGCAACAACGCGGCCTCGGCCGCGCTCCTCTCCGGCTATTCCGTCATCGATTTCGTGGCGATGCTCCTCCTGAACGGTTTCCGGCTGTTCACGGTCTTCTGGGGGATCGCGGGGATCCTGGTGCTCGCGGGCGCGGCGCTTTACACGCTGGCGGTGCTGAACGCGCTTGCGGAGGACTAACGGCTGTTCTTCGTTACTCGTTACTCGTTCTTCGTTTCCCGTTGCCCGGGGACGGGCTCAAAATAGGAAGGGCCCGGCTGACTCTCCGGGCCCTTCCCCGCACGTGAGCTACCGCGGCTGCAGCGGTCGCTTCATTTATTTGGGTTCATCTTCCTTGATCTGCTTCTTGATCTCCTCGGGCTTCATCCCTTTGCTTCCCATGTTCCACAGCTTGAAGTCGTAGGGCACGCGGCGGCTGGAGACGAGGGTGAGGTCACCGCCGTCGGAGACTTTGTACACGGCCAGCTGGGCGTCTTCGGCGGGACTGGTTTTCATGACGTAGATGAGCTGGTGATTGGGTCCCTGAGGGGGTGTCGCCATGATGTAACCATCGCTCGCACCGCCGGGGTCGGCGGCAGCGATCCGGTCGTTGTTGGCGAGCAGGTATCCCGAGAGAGTACAGAGGGCGCCGGTGAGAATGCCGGCGAAGTACGCTTTGAAGCCCATGGCTTGCCTCCTTCCGTGAGAAGTGACCTTCGGGACGTCATCCTTCACGTTAGGAGACAATAAGCAAGATGTGTGCCGTCATAATGATTTTGTAAGTTGTTTAGGCGCAAGTACTTATGCACATTGATTCAGAGCTGGAATGTCCGGAATGTAAGTATTCTTCGCGAAAATGTCCACTTTCGAGCTGAAGTGTACGATTTGCAAAGCTCGTTGACGCGGCGATCCGCGGAAGACAATTCGACGCAAACCATTTTGCAAAATAGACTTGTGTCAAAAAAGCCGGGTCGCGAGGCCCACGACGTGGGCCCGTCGGGCCTATCAGCCTCTCCCGATGCGCTCCGCCCCGAATTCGATCCGGATGTGGTGTTCCGGGCAGGACACCTGCCGCACCTTCCGCGCCGACACCTCGGAAATCTCTTCAAATTCCTCGTATTCCGCCCGGCAACTCCCGTAGGGCGGGTCCTGGATCACTTCACCCAAAGACCTCGGCCAGGATCCATGGCCGCTCTTCCACAGGTCGATCGCTCGCACGACGGCGCCGAGCCTTTCCCGGCAGGCATTTCTGGCTGCCTGCTCCCGGGTTCCCCATGCTTTTTTCCGCGGCTGGACGAGTGCGGTACCCGACTCCCGGGAATCTCCGGCGACAGGGGCGGCCTCGTCGTGCATGCGGTTCCAGGCCATAACGAACGTGGCGAGGATCAGCACGTGGAGCCCCGCGGCGTAGAGGAGGGAGCCGGCCGCGACGGCCAGGTTGCCGAACCTCGAGACCGCCGGGCGCCCGCGCGGCGCCCGGATCGGCCGGATTTCCTCAATGTCGTCGATGGGCTGGACTTCCGGCACGTCGGCGGCCGGAGCTTCCGCGATGGTCCGGCAGGCCGGGCACCGGACGCGCCGCCCCGCGAGTTCTCCATCCACTTCCAGCATCCGCCCGCAAGCCCCGCACTCGAATCGCATCTGCATTCTCGCCTCCCGTTTCACCTCCTTCCAAACGGACCGGCGTCCCCGGGGTTCGCACGGAACGAGTAACGAGAAACGAGTAACGAGGAACGTCCTTAGACGACGCCGAGCACCCCCGCCACCCCGCCGTCCCGCGTGATGTTCACGATCTTCGATTTCGAAAGCCGCGCGAGGATCGCGACGCCGCGCGGGGTCGCGGTGAACCCGCCGACCGTCACGCGCTTTTCCCACGGGACCGCCGGGTCCCCCGTGGGGTAGACCTCCTGCACGGGATGCGCCAACTCCTGCACCACCCAGTCCGGCGACTGCTTCACCGCGCGGTGAATCGCCCGGTCCCATTCCGCCGGGTTCATTTCGTGGCCGAAATGGATTCCGTGCCCGCCGTAGTCGCGGTTCGGTTTCAGCACCAGCCGCTCGCGCTCGCGCCGCGCATACTCCGGCAGGTCCACCAACCGGCCGCGCGGATCGTCCGTCTTCACCCCCCGCACCACGCGCGTCCAGGCGATGTGCGCGCGGAACACCGCCCGGCTCTCCACCCCGAAATGCCGCGCGTACCTCTCCGAGCCGAACACCTCCAGCGCCCCTTTCTGGTCGAACTCCCCCGCCAGCCCCGATACCACCCGGTTCTCGCGGAACGCCCACTTCACGCCGCGCAGATCCTTCCCCTCCTCCCCCATCTCGAGCAGATTCAGGACCGTCGGGTCGCGGTAGAGAATGTCCACGGGCTTGTCGCCCGCGAGCAGCCGGCCGCCCCGCACCCGGATTTCCCCCGGGTCCGCCACCACCACGTCGTACCCGCGCCGCCGGAAAATCTCCGCCATCGCCGGGAACTCCGCGGGCCCCGACTCGCATGTCTCCTCGAGAAGACAGATCGCGTCCGCGCGCGCGCCGATCTTCTCCGCGTGGTCGAGCGCGCTGTGCAGGATCAGGTCGAGCACGTCGTCGTCGGGCCGGAACCTCCGCCCGGGGAACGCGCGCTCGAGCCAGGGCGCGAGCGTCTCGTGCACGGCGCGGCTGGCCGCCCATGAATAGTAGGAGGCCCCGACCCCGACCATGTTGGTTTCGAGCACGCGGATGGACTCGCGCCAGCGCGGCGACCCGAGGTCGAAGACGGCGTCGATCCGGCCGAGAAGCGTCTGGGGTCGGCGGAACGGCGGCCCGAGGAAGTCGCGCATCCACCGCCCCTCGCGCGCGTCGACCGGGAGGAGGCGCGAGATTTCCGGGTGTTCGTGCGCGAGCCGGGGAAGCGCCTTCGTGGCGGCGTCGATGGCGAGAAAGACGCGCTGCAGGTGGTCGCGCTGCGGGCCCGTGACGATCCAGGGACGCGGCGTGACGTGGATCGGGCGCGCGCGCCCGGGTTCGGGGAAGAATTTCAGGCCGCGCTGGCGGCCCTGCCGCGCGAGGTCGTGTTCCCAGCGCTGGAGCGTGGCGGCGGAAGCGGCGAGGAGGGCCTTTTCCAGGTCCCGGCGCGGAAAAAACGTGGTCGGCGGCATGGGGGGAAAGATTAACGGCAATATTGAATTATGAATTGTGAATTATGAATTGCCCCTCCGACCGATGTCCCGGCCGCGCCGCAGTCTCAAATTCAAAATTCAAAATTCACAATTCAAAATTGCCCTTCGCCCTTACCCCCCCCTCTGCCCCGGCACCACCTCAAACTTGATCGTCCTCCCCTTCTCCCCCCTCCCCAGCGCCCGATCGTACGCATGCAACAGCGCCTCCCTCTCCTTCTCCGGCGCCGCCTCCCCCAGCACCCACGAACGCCCCGCCAGCCCGATCTGCCGCCGCAGCGCGTCGTCCCGGAACAGCCGCTGGATGTTCGCCGCGAGCGCCGCGTCGTCCTTCGGCGGGAACAGGAACCCCGTCGACTCCGGCCGGATGACCTCCCCCGCCCCCGGCACGTCCGTCGACACCACCGGCACTTCGCACGCCATCGCTTCCAGCGCGGGCGACGGCCCAGCGGTCCGAAGCGCCGGAATCACCAGCACGTCCATGCAGTTGATCCACCTCGCCAGCTCCGCCGGGTCGCACCACTTCACCAGCGTCAAGAGCCGCGTGATCGTCGGGTTCGCCTTCAGGAACCCCTGGATCAGGTGCGCGTCCTCCCGCTTCACCGCCCCCACGATCAGGAGCCGCGTCGAGAGATCGGAGTGCGCCACGGTCGAGAACGCCTTGAGGAGCGTCACCAGCCCCTTCTTCTTCTTCGCCTCCCCGATGAACCCGATCACTTTGGTGGCCTCGAGGCCGTTGCGCCGGCGGAAGTCGGCGGCGTCCGGGTAGCGCTTGAAGAGGTCGGCGTCGACGGAGTTGGGGACGAGGTAGACGGGGCGGTCGCCGATGAGGGTGTGGACTTTTTTCCCGAGGTCCATGGAGGGCGCGCAGACGGCGTCGGCTTTTTCCATGGCCCACGAGACGAGCGGCATGCGGCGCGGGTCGACGAGGGCGCTGTCCATGTCGGTGCCGCGCATCGAGACGACGGAGGGGATGCCGGCGTAGCGGCCGGTGTAGACGGCGACGTAGGCGGCGTAGGAGGCATGGAGGGCGTGGAAGAGTTCGAGGCCGAACTTCTTTTTCGCGGCGAGGGCGATGTCGTGCCAGTCCTGGAGGGTGTCGCCGGAGTGTTTATGGACGCCGAAGCGGATTTCGGTGATGCGTTCGCGCATTTCCTGCTGCTGGTCGCCGGGGGCGAGTTTCGCCGTGGGGGCGATCACGACGACGTCGATGCCGTACGCGGCGAGCATGCGCGCGGTGCGGTCGGAGTGGCGTGCGAGGCCGCCGATTTCGGCGGGGAACTTCTCGGTCAGGAGTCCGAGGCGCAGGCCCATGGCGCGTTCCTTTTCGGGGAAGGGGTCAACGGTAGCGCGCGCGAGACCGGGAACAAGGGAAATCCCCCAATTCCCTTGGGTGGCGCACGGACGGGCGTGTATCCTCCCGCGCCATGGCACGCAAAGCGGCGGCGAAGGAAATGAAGGAAGCAGGGGGCCCGCTGGGGTTCACGGACGAGATCTGGATCACGGCGCCGCTCGAGCGCGTGTGGCAGCTGGCGACGAAGGGGGCGTGGCTCGACCATTACTTCACGACGTGGTGCAGCGGGAACCTGGACGAAAAAGGGCGGATCCGGCTGTCGTGGGGGAAGGAATCGGAGCACGTCGAGGTGCTGCAGGCGCGGTGGGGGAGATCCACGACGTTCCGGTGGGTGGCCTACGGTGTCCCGTACGCGACGCGCGTGACGTTCACGTTCTCGAAGAAGAAGCGGCGGGTGCGCGTGACGGTGTCGGAGGCGGGGTGGAGGCGGGACGCGAGGGGTGCGGAGAGCGCGGTGCACCACGCGATGGGGTGGACGCATTTCCTGTGCGGCCTCAAGGCCTTCGCGCAGTTCGGCGTCGAACTTCGGGCGTAGCAGGGTCGAGATTTGACCGGGTGGCGGACACGGACGTCAAAGTCGCATCATCCGGATCCGGGGGCTCCGGGAACGATAACGGAGGGTTTCCGATGAACCGCCGCCTCTTCACCGCCGCGCTCCTGGCGGCTCTCTCCCGCCTTCCGGCCCGAGCCGAGGACGAGCCCCGGCGCGCCGCACCGGCCGACGGCGTCCCGCGGGCGGAGAGGCTCGCCTGGAAGTCCGCCGAGGGCGTCGAGTACGAGTACACGGTTCCGAAGAGCTACGCGCGCGAGCGCGGCGCGACCCTGCTCGTGATGCTGCACGGCTCGAACCTCGACCGGCGGTGGAGTTTCGCGAATTTCGGGGTCGGGAAGTTCCGGCGCGACGACGTCATCGTCTCGCCGGACGGGACGACTCCCAATGGAAACGGCGGGTTCAACTTCATGGGCGAGCGTCCCGACGCCGACAAGGTCGCCGCGCTGATCCGCTCCTTCCAGAAGGCCCTCCGCATCGAACGCGTCTACCTCTTCGGCCACAGCCAGGGCGCATTCTTCTGCTTCTACTTCATGGGCGAGTTTCCGGCGCTCGTGGACGCGATCTGTCCGCACGCCGGAGGGCTGTGGACCGGGTGCAAGCTCCCGAAAGAGACGAAGGAGAAGCCGATCGCGATCCTCCACGCGCGCGCGGACGCGGTCGTGCCGCTCGGGAACTCGGAGGGCGCCCGCGACCATCTCGTGAAGCAGGGCTACCGGAACGTGCGCCTCGAGATCCTCGAGGACGCCAACGAGCAGAGCGGCCACTGGCCGCGGCCGGACAAGACCGAGCCGCTCCTCGCGTGGTGCGATTCCCTCACCGCCACCGGCCCCGCGAGCCAGCTCCGCAGCGCCGCCGCCCAGATTGCCGGCGACGAGCCCGCGATCGGCCGGGCGCTGGATCTGGCGAAGCGCGCAAGGGCGGGAGCGGCGAAGCTCAAGAAGGATGAAAAGGACCAGGCGGAAACGGACGCGCGCGCGGTCGAGGAGGCGGCGGAGACCTTCGTGGCCGCGCAGCTCGACGCCCTCGCGCCGGCGGCGCCCGCGAAGGCGCCCTTCGCGTACGGGGACTGGACGCTTCACTTTCTCACCGCCCAGCGCTGGTGCGAGGGCGCCGAGAAATGGAAGGCGTTCGAGAAGGGGTTCGCGGCGGAGCAGGCGAAGCATGAGAAGTCGGCGCAGCCTCTTCAGGCCGCGCTCGACAAGGCCGAGAAGGCGGGCGCGGCGGCGGACGCGTTCAAGCTGGCGTTCCGGATCTGGCGCGACGCCTGGCTCTCCCGGGACGCCGCGCGCGCGGCGTCGGGGAAGCTGCGCGCCTGGGTGGAGGCTCCGCCGAAGGGAATCGCGGCGGCGGACGTGCAGGCGTACCGCGACGAGGCCGCGCGGCGGGAGGCGGCGGACGAGATCGGCCGGAAGCGGTGCGAGGAGGCGCGCGGGGCGGCGCTCAAGGCGATCCGGGAGAAGCACCCGGGGGTTTTCGGCAAGGCCGGCGAGTGAAGGGCTAGCGCGCGAGGACCGTGCGGAAGAACTTCAGCATTCCCTCCGTCATTTCCGCGGTCACCTTGTGACCGGCGCGGGGGTACACGACGAATTCGGCGTTCCCGAACTTCTCCTCCGCGTAGATTTTCCGGCACAGGGCCCAGCGGTCCTGCAGGTTCCGGCCGAAGACTTTCAGGATGAGATCTTCGTCCTCCTTCTCGAATCCGTCCCGGTACACGACCGAGTCGTTCTGGTCGTCCGCGCCGAGGAAGAAGTGCAGTCTCACTTTCTTCATTTCTTCGAGGTCGGGCTCGGCTCCCGTCACTTCGACGAAGTCGGACAGCCCGATGGGATAGCGAAGCGCGGATCCGTCGCGGGACTTCAGCGGCACCATCGGGAGGCCGCCCGGCGAGCCGATCGCGGCTCCCCTGACCGCTTTCGGGTGAAGCAGCGCGAAGCGATTGACGAACATCCCGGACGCTGAGAAGCCCATCAGGAGAACCTTGTCCGCGGACTTGAAGCCGCCTCTCGCCATCGCCGCCTTCGCGTCCTGGATCATGGCCAGCAGCTGCAGGTCGAGACGCTTCAGCTCCGCGATGTCCGTCGTCATCACGTCCCGGTCGAGCGCGTGCGTGTAGATCTGCCAGTTCGACTTCGGCCGCGGAAAGACGGGAATCAGGACGGGGAGGTTCAGCGGGGAGGCGATCGGGCGAGCCTGGTCGAACGTCAGGAGCGCGGCCTTCTCATGCGCCGCGATGTCGTCGTCGACGGAACCCGTGTTGTTCGGAACGACGAGGAGGGTCGCCGCCTTACGGTCGGCCGCCGCGGGCACGAGCAGAAAGTAATCCCAGTGGAATCCCTTCGCCGGATCCGCCGCGAATCTGACCGGCTCGTCCGTTTTGAACGCCGGCTGGGCGCGGAGTTTCGCCGCGGAGAGACAGAGGAGCAGGGCGGCGAGCAGCCGGCGGCGCGTCATTCGGGTGCTGAAGAGCGGTCACGGGGAAGCGGGCGGCGGAGTCGATCCCGCCGCCCGCGCCCCGACGGCTACTTCTTCATGTCCTCCTCGCCGGACGATTCGATGTGAATGGTGAAGCCGTTCTGCTTTTCGTACTTGTAATCGTACCCGTTGCCCTTGTACCAGTGTGTCGCGAAACAGAGTCGGAAGCCGTCGTTCTTCTGTGCGCCCCAGTACTTGACGTTCTGGAGAACGGACTGCTTCCCGTCCGAGAGCGCGGGCTCCAGTTTCACCTCGGCTTTGTCTCCGAGCTTCGCGTACGCCGCGCCGCCTTCCTTCATTTCCCAGGTGATCGGGGCGGTGTCGGTCTTGAGCTCCTTCCACTTGACCGGGTAGATCTTCCCGATCAGGAACGCGAGCGCTTCCTGCTGCTCTTTCGTGACCTTCGGGTCCCAGGTGATGACGCACCCGTCCATTTCCCCGTCCGCGAAGCTGCCGCCGAGGTTGCCGGACAGCCAGAACAGGCAGCCGTCCACCTTGACGTCGCCGACGTATCCCGACGCCACCTTCACCGCGTTGTTGAACTCGCAGTGGTGTCCGCCGGTCGGCTCCGTGTTGAAGTAGCACGAGCAGAAGAGCGGGCAGGAGCAGGCTTCGATGTAATCGGCCTTGATCTCCCATTTTTTCTTCGCATCCGCGCGGCCTGCCGGGGCGAAGACGAGCAGGGCGGCCGCGGCGCAAACCGCGGCGAAAGCAAAACGGACCTTCATGGATCGTCTCCTTCCTTGGGTTCGGGTACGCGCCTCGGGCCGTCGATAGGATCTCCCGATCCGCACCCCGGGGCCATTATAGGAATTAGCTCCGATTGGTCCCAATTTCAGGGGCGTGGCAAGAGCCTGTGTCGATCGGAATGCGGGCCTGGCCAAGGTACATACCGCCGCCGCGACCCCTATGGCTTCCACCCGTCCAGCGCCCGGTCGACCGTTCCCGCGCCGTTCGGGCCCGACATTTCGGCCCAGTGGCGGATCCACCCCTTCCGAAGATACGTCCATCCGTACGCGGGCCAGTACACGGCGGACCAGCCGAGGAACTGCCGGCGGATCTGCATGTGCTGGTGGTAGAACTCGTGGACGATCGTGGAGGCGCGGTCGCGCGGCTTCTTCGCGTCCCAGTCTTTCCGGCGCGGGACGATGAATCCCCAGGAACGCTCCTGCGCGGAGACGTCGGGCCCGACGGTTTCCATCGCGAGCCTGAAGAACGGGCTTTCCTCGGCGACCTGCAGCACCTCGCCCTCCCCGGGAATGGTCCAGAGCAGCCCCTTCCCGCACGGCCGGACCCGCGTGCCTTTCGGGTAGACCTCGGTCCGGCGGTCGGACGGCCAGATGCGCAGCTTCTCCGGCGGCACCGTCTCCATGTGCTCGAGCGCGCTGTTCACGAGGGCGGCGTCGCGCGCGAGGTCGACGTTCGGGCCGGTGACGAAGAAGAACGGCAGGTTGAGCGCGGCGGTCAGCGTGCCGCCCGCGCCGACGACGAATTTCTCGCCCGCTTCCCGGAAAGACTCCGGGCGGAGCCGGAGCACGCCCTCCACCGCGAGCGCCGGCGCCTCGAGCAGGTCGCCGACCGCGTAGAGGAGCCGGCCTGTTTCCCTGAAGAGCGGCGCCTCCGTCGCGGCGAACGACCGGCCCGGGCCGGAGCAGAGCTTTGCGGGCCAGCCCGCCGGATCCGACCCTTCGCTCACGGGGCGGAGGCCGGCGCAGCCGGCGGAAAACAGGGGAAGGACGAGAAGGAGGGATCGCATGCGCAGGAGTGTGCCTTTCCCGGAGCGCTTCAGAAACGACATTCTGCCGGGGCGGTTGAATCTTTCGGCCGACCCGAATAGCCTGACCCCGTGCTCAACGTCTTCTCCGTCGACCTCGAGGGCTGGTACCAGTCGCTCTCTCCCGACCCCGCGCCGGTCCCGCTCGCGGCCCAGCGCGACGGAATCCGGGAGGGGATCGACCGTCTCCTCGAGCTTTGCGGGCGCCGCAACGTGAAGGCGACGTGGTTCACGCTCGGGGCGGTCGCGGAGCTGATGCCGGAGGACGTGAAGCGGATCGCGGCGGCGGGGCACGAGGTGGCGTCGCACGGGCACGCGCACGACGACGTGCACGTCCTCGGCCCGGAGAGGTTCCGCGAGGACCTGCGGCGGGCGCAGGGGGCGATCGAGGCAGCGTGCGGGGCGCGGCCGCGGGGATACCGGTCGCCGAAGTGGTCCGCGGGCCGCGCGGGCCCGTGGTACTTTGACGCGCTGCGTCAAGAGGGCTACGCGTACGACTCCTCGCTCAATCCCGTGCCGATGCTCGGGACGCGCGGCATGCGTCACGACGCGCACCGCGTGGCGGGCGTCGCGGAGCTTCCGCCGATGGCCGTGCGGACGATGGTCGGCTGGCTGCCGGGAGGAGGTTCGATCGGCCTCCGGACTTTGACGCACCGCGTCATCCTCGGACGCGCCCGGGCGCTCAACGCCTCGGGCGAGCTGGCCGTCTTCTGGGTCCATCCGTGGGAGGTCGCGCAGCGCAGGCTCGCAGGCCGGATGCCGCTCGCGACCCGCCTCGTCTGCAACACCGCGCGCGTCGACCTCGCCGCCCGCCTCGACCGGCTTTTCGGCGAACTGCCTTTCGGCACCGCCGCCGCCGCCCTCGCGGAACGCGAAGCCCGGGCGCCGCTTCCCGAAATCGCCGAACCCGCCTGGCGGGAGGACCGGCCGCGATGGTGAGGTGGGTGGCGATGTTCCCGGGCGTGTCGGGGCCGGGCGGGGGGGCGCCGGAAGTGGCGCAGGCGATCTCGGCGGCGGGGGCGACGTCCGAGGCCGGGCGGATCCAGGTCGAGACGTACGCGCTCTCGGTGGCGGGGTACCGGGCGCTGGGCGCCGAGCCCGCGGCGATCGCCGAGCACTCGATGGGAATCTACGCGGCACTCACGTGCGCGGGGGTGTGGACGTTCGAGGACGGGGCGCGCGCGACGGCGGCGGCGGCTCGTTTCCTGGACGAAGGGCCGCCGGGAGGGGTCGCGGTCTGCGTCGGGCTGCCGCTCGAGAAAATCGAAGCGCTCTGCCGGGCCTCGGGGACGCACCTGGCCAACGACAACTCGGCCCTGCAGCAGGCCGTGGGCGGCCCGCTCGACGGCCTCGCGAAGTTCGAGGAGGCCGCGCGGGCGGCCGGCGCGTACGACGTCGTGCGCGTTCCGCTTCGGGGCGCCGTCCATACCCCGATGCAGTCGGAAGCCGCCGCGAAGCTGTTCCGCTGGCTCGACGACGTCCCCCTGCGCCCGCCGCAGATCCCGCTCATCAACCACGTCGACGCGGAATGGTGGACGTGCGAAGAAATGCTCCGGCAGCACGTCGCGCACGCGCTCGAGAAGCCCGTCAAGTGGCGACAGGTCGCCGAGCGGCTGATGCGTGAAGGTTACGAAGTGTTCGTGGACGTCGGGCCGGGAGACGTGCTGGCGAAGCTCGTGAAGTGGGTCCGGCGGGAGGCGAGGACCGCGAGCGTGAGCGCGGATTTCGCCGCGGCCGTGCGCGCGATCCAATGAGGTTCGGCGTCTGGCGTTCGGAGTTCGGTGTTGGGGAACGGGGATGGCCGAGGAAGTCCGTGTGGTCGAAGGGCTTTCGGGGGCGCGTTCGGCGACGGGGACCATTGTCGTCGTCGACGTTCTCAGGGCGTTCACGACGGCCGCGTACGCTTTCGCAGAGGGAATAGAGGAAATCGAGGTCGTCGCCACCGTGGAGGAAGCCATGGCGCGGCCCGGATTCCGCCTGGGTGAGGTCGGCGGCAGGCTCATCCCGGGCTTCGACCACAATAATTCCCCGTCGCAACTGATCGGAAAAAAGCTCTCCGGCCGCGCCGTGCTGCGGACCGGCGCGGGCGCGCAGTGCGCCGTCGTTGCCGCACCGCGTGCCACTTCACTCTGGCTGGCGAGCCTGGTCGTGGCTTCCGCGACCGTCCGGGCGATCCGCGGACCGGGGGAGGTGACGATCGTGCTTTCGGGATACCCCGACGAGGGCGAAGAAGACCGGGCGTGTTCCACATATATGGAAGCGCTCCTGCGCGGCGAGCCGCCGCCGCGCGACGATGCCATCCGCGCCGTGCTCGCCAGCCGCGCGGCCGCGAAGCACCGCGCGGGCGACTCCGACCGGCCGATCGAGGACCTCGATTGCGCGACCGCCGTCGACGCGTTCGATTTCGCAATGAAGGTCGAGACGCGCGAGTCCCGGCTCGTGGCGAAGCGGGTGTACAATCCCTCCTGATTCCGCAGAGAGGACCGCTCATGCGCTTCGCACTCGTCGCCGCACTTCTCGCCCTGGCCGTGCTCCCCCGCCCCGCGGCCGCCCAGGCCGACGCCGCGCTTAAGAAGAAAATCGACGGCGCGATCGACAAGGGCGTCGAGTGGCTGAAGAAGAAGCAAATCCGGCAGGGCGAGCACAAGGGCAGCTGGGGCGACGGCGTGAACACCGTCTACGGCGGCGGCGACGCGAAGTCCTCGGGAGGGATGTACCTCGCTTCCACGAGCCTCGCCCTGCTGGCGCTCCTCAAGTGCGGGGTGGATCCCGAGGATCCGGTGGTGAAGGACGGGCTGGCGTACGTCGACGGGCTGCTGGTGAAGGAGTACGGCGAGGTAAAGAAGGGGCGTCCGAGTCCGACGATCCAGGGGTCGACGTACGTGGGCGGGATTCTGCTCATGATGTTCGAGGCGCTCTACGACGCGCGCACGGACAAGGCGATGAAGGCGGATGGGAAGGATCCGAAGACGGACGTGCGTCCGCCGGTCGTGCTGGAGGCGAAGGACAAGGCGACGGTGGCGCGGATCGTGGAGTGGCTGAAGGACACGCATTCGCGGAAGGGCGGCTGGCGCTACGGCGCGCCGATCTGGGAGTCGCCGGGCGGGGTGGAGGAGGATCCGAGCGCGACGCAGATCGTGCTTCTGGGCCTGGCGAGCGCGGGGCGGATCGGGGTCGAAACACCGCCGGAAGTGTGGAAGGCGGCGGCCGCGTGGAACCTGGAGGCGCAGGAGAAGACGGGCCCGGCCGTGAAGAAGCCCGCGCCGGCGGACGCGGGCGGCGGGACGTACGCCGTGCGCGAGGGCGACCGCGCGCGCGGCTGGCCGTACCTCCGGCGCGGCTCGAAGGAGGACGAGCGCGTCACCGGCAGCATCACCGCGTGCGGCGTGAGCAGTCTGATCCTCTGCAAGGCCGCGCTGTCGAAGACGAAACTCTGGACGAAGTCGCTCTCCGCCCAGGTCGACCGCGGGATCTACGACGGTCTCGCCTGGATCGACCTCCACTACGCCGTCGACCGGAATCCCGAGGCCTTCCGGAGCCATTTCTACTATCTCTACGGCCTCGAGCGCCTCGGCACGCTCGGCAGCTTCGAGAAGATCGGCGCCCACCCCTGGTATCCCGACGGCGCGAAAGTCATCCTCGACCTTCAGGCGGCCGACGGCCACTGGGACACGCGCACCGAAATCGAGCCGTGCGACGTCATCGATACGTGCCTCGCGCTGCTGTTTCTCCGGAGGGCGACGATCCCGGTCGGTGTGACACTGACCCGGTGATCAGCCCCCTCGTGCGTTCGGCCTCAGGCCCTGTATTCCGCCACGACTTCAATCAAACCCACGATCGCACGATTGAACGCCTCGAGATCCTCCGCCGGAATCCAGTATTCCTGATGCACCGCAGCGCCCACGGTCCGCACCGGGTACTTCGCGCAAAACTCGGCAAGCACCTCGAACTTCGTGACGTACCCCACACCGTGGTCAGGCACGTTCCACTTCTCCGTAATCTGGCGCGCGTATTCCTCGTTACAGACAGGGTAAAAAATCGGCTGATGAGGGAGCCGCGGAGGGAATCTCCTCCACTCACTCGCCGCGATCAGGTCCAGCTCAGCCGGACCCACCGGACGCCACAAAGTGACCGTCTGCATGAAGAGCGCCCCCGTAATATCGGCGGGCCATCGTAGGCGTTCTGTCGCTCAAGGCGAGTGTTCAAAGCCAGGAAGAGGCGTCGGCCGAAGGCTTCGTTTCGCCGCAACGCCGAACTCCGAACGCCCAACGCCGAACGTCTTTCGACACACCGAGCCCCGGTCGGTTAGATTCGACGCGCATGGACCAGGTCTTCACAGGCAAAGTCGCCCTCGTGACCGGCGCTTCCCGCGGCATCGGCCGCGCGATCGCGCTGGCGCTCGGCGCGCGCGGGGCGACGGTGGTGGTGAACTACCGGTCGAAGGAAGAGGACGCCGCGGCGGTCGTGGCCGGGGTGCAGGCGGCGGGGTCGCGGGCGCGCGCGTGGAAGGCGGACGTCGCGGACCGAATCGAGGCGCCGAAGATGGTGGACGCGGTCGCCGCGGAGTTCGGGCGGCTGGACATTCTCGTGAACAACGCGGGAGCCCTCCAGGACGGCCCGCTCATGCTCATGAGCGACGCGCAGTGGGACGCGGTCGTGCGCCCGGCGCTCGACGGCGCGTTCCTCTGCTCGCGCGCGGCTCTTCGGCCGATGATCGGCCAGCACTCGGGCGCGATCCTGAACGTCTCCAGCGTGTCGGCGCGGATCGGCGTGCCCGGCCAGACGAACTACGCGACGGCGAAGGCCGGCCTGCTCGGGTTCACGCGCGCGCTCGCCGCCGAAGTCGCGCGCCTCGGGATCCGCGTGAACGCCATCGCGCCCGGGCTCATCGGAACGGAGATGGCCGCCCAGGTGC
Organism: Planctomycetota bacterium; assembly: GCA_016190145.1. GTDB lineage: Bacteria > Planctomycetota > MHYJ01 > WSZJ01 > WSZJ01 > WSZJ01. Next base: position 115,094 of record JACPRD010000197.1, read on the forward strand.
CGGCTAAGGTGAAGGACAAGATCCTCGCGGCCGTGCCGATGGGGCGGATGGGGACGGCGGAAGAGGTGGCGGAGGCCGCGTGCTTCCTGCTCTCGGACGCGGCGCGGTACGTCACGGGTAAAGTGCTGGATGTGGACGGGGGGATGAGCTGATCGTCGAAAAGGAGACCGCCGTGAGGTGGCAGGATCGAATCAGCGTGGATCCCCGGGTGTGCCACGGCAACGCCTGCATCGCAGGGACTCGAATTCCGGTGTCGGTCGTCCTGGACAATCTGGCCGCGGGTGAGACACGCGAGGCCATTCTCCACAGTTATCCGGCGCTCAAGGCCGAGGACATTCAGGCGGCCCTGGAATACGCCGCCGAGTTGGCACGGGAGCGGGTCGTCACCCTGCCGAGGGCGGTGTGAGCCGGTTCAAGGTCGACGAGAATCTGCGCCCCTGACGGCCGATTGCCTGGTCGCAGGCGGCGAATCGGCCCGATGGTCGTTTAATTGAGGCATGGACAACGTCCGTCGTTGGCGGTTCTTTCGCGCTCCGATCTCCCTGATGATCGCAGGTGACTTCACGCTGGCGTTCGTGCTGGCCGTGCGCGCCGCCCTGGATTGGCGCGAGGACAATCGTCCAGCACTGGAAGGCCTGGGGGCCGCACCGCTGATGATCCGGGGTTCCCTCATGGCCGTGGCGGCCCCCGGCCAATGGCGCCGGCTCGCGGCCTGGGTCGGCATGCTCATTTCGCTGGGTTTCGGCGCGGCCGTTTTCGCAACCGACGTGGTGGGTCCCTTTAAGGTGCTCCCCGCGACCTTTTTCTCCGCGATTCCCTTCTTTGTCCTCGGGCTGCTCGCGCTCGACGAAAACCGCGCCGGCGTGTTTGTCCGCCGGATGGCTCCGTGGGCCACCTCCGCCGCACGCATCGGCGCCACCGTCCTCTTCCTCACGTTTTTGTCAGGAGGACTCGCAGCGAGACAACCGGCGGGACCGATCTCAGCCAGATTCCACGCCGGCTGGGTGGCCGGATGGATGGTCTGGACCGCTTCAGCGGTCCTCACGGCCTCCTTCATCGCCTGGTGGGGGTGCCACCTCGAGGCGGGTCGGGCTGCGCGAAATCTCTGGCTCATCGCACTGCTGGGAACTCTCCTGGAAACAGTCGGGTTCACACTGATTGCAATGAATGCCGGCGACCCGGCGCAGCTTTATTTCGGCGTCGCGGTGGCCTTCGCCATGGGACACGTCGTGGTCAACCTCTCCTGCGCCCTGATGGCAGGAATCACGCCCGGCATGCCCCGATGGTTGGGTCAATGGTCGCTCGGAGTGTGCTTCATGGGATTCGCGACCGCCTTCGCGGCGTGGATTGCCGAGGTTCCCACATTCCAGGTCGTGATTCTGATGGAAGCGATGGTTCTGTTTCCCTGGTTTGTCGTCGTCGGCAGGCTCCAATCCGGACGGACTGTTGTCTAATGACCGCAGGAACGGCACTCGCCACTACCGGCTCTATCGCGTTCCTGTGACGCTGATCATCGTCGCCGACTTCCTGATGGCCCTGGGCCTCCTCGCGTGGACCGCGATGGACGTCTCACCTTGGGGCCACCCGCCGGCGTACGGCCTCTGGGCGTTACCACTAGTGCTCCGCAGCTCTCTCCTTGCGGTGGTCACTCCCGGCGAGTGGCGTCGCCTGACCGCGTGCGTGGGAATCCTGGGCTCGCTCGCGTTCGGAGCCGCCGTCGTCACCACGGACCTGGTCGCTCCGAACGGGGTCTTCACCATGACGTTCTACGTCGCGATCCCTCTCTTCGTTCTGACGCTTTTAGCACTGGAAGAGACCCGCGCCGGCAGTCTTCTGCGAGGGCTGGCCCCCATCGCCGCCTCCGCAGCTCGGGCCACAGCGGCCATCCTCATTATCGTCTTCCTGTCCAAAGGCATCGGTCCGCAGGAACCGCGAAACCCGTTCTCGTCAGGGCATCCAGGCCCATGGATCGCCGGATGGATGACCGCGACCGCCGCTTCAGTCCTCACGGTCTCCTTCCTCGCCTGGTGGGCGTGCAGGCTGCATGTCGGCCAGTCCGCACGGGCCGTCTGGCTCCTTGCCGTCCTCGGAACCGTGTTCGAGAGCATAGGATTTGCCGTCGTCGCCCAGAACGTCGACGACCGCGAAGCGCTGTACATCGGCATCGCGCTCGCCTTGGTCGTGGGCCACGTCGTGACGAGCCTGTCCTGCGCGCTGATGGCGGGGATCACCCCTGGGCTGCCGAAATCGCTCGTCCTCCGGTCCTTCGGAGTGTGCGTCGCCGGACTGGGCGTGGCCTGCGCGGTGTGGACGGCGGATTTCCTGGTCTTCGGGGTCACCGTTCTCCTGGAAGCCGCGATTCAGGTCCCGTGGTTCCTGATCGTGGCGAGAAGACTGGAAGGGCTGAAGGCCAACACGATCGCCCTCGCTGCCGGCCACGGCGTGCCATGGGTGGACGACAACCAGGTCCGGATTCGCGGTGCTGATTCCGAGAACTCTCCCTTACCCGGGGCGACGCGGGTTGTGCCTCTCCCCTGCCATCACGGCGCGGAAGCAGGTTTGATCGAATTCTCGACCCATGCGAGAAGCGGAGGTACGTCCTTTTCCAGGATGTCCCAGACTGTCGCCGGATCGACGCGCGCATAGGAATGCGCCAAGATGTTGCGGAAGGCCACGATCCGTTTGCGCTCGGGAACCGAATCGGCCAGCACCGGATCCACTTTGGCGAGCTGAGTCAGCGCCTCGCCGATGATCTCGAATTTCCGCTCCACTGCGGAGCGCAACATCTCGTCGGCGAGAAACTCCGGAAGTGTTCGTCCCTTTGAGAACGCCAAGAGTGCCAGCGCCGCCTTTCGAACATCCGCGAGGAGTACCTGCGCTTCAGGCGGCATACACCGTCGTCCGGGTCGGGCCGATGGCTTTGAGAAAGAGCGGATTCTCGACCGCCGTGACTTCGACGAGATCGACGTTCCGACCAAAGAGCTCCTGCAGTGCGAACAGAAGCCCGAAGTAGGAATCGGCGCGCCCGTCCACGAATTCCCGTGGGAACTCCACGAGAAAGTCGAGATCGCTCCTCGCCGGGTCGAACGTTCCCTTTGAAGCCGATCCGAAGAGCTCCAGTCGCCTCGCACGGAATTTCCGGCAGAGGGAGGAGATGGTGGGAATCTGTTCTGTGACGAAGTCAGGAATCATCACCAATCATCTTACCGCGACAGCGGGCACCCCTTCTCTTTTCCGCAGAAATCCCGCACGATGGGGCCATGTCCCGCCCCCGCATCCTCGTCACCGGCCTCGGCCTCGTGACCGCGCTCGGACCCGACGCGGAGACGTGCTGGCACGCGGTGGTGGGCGGAAAGTGCGGCGTGGGGCCCGTCGACTGCTTCGACGTTTCGCCCTACCCGGGGAAGCTTGGCGCGCAAATCCGGTTTCCGCTTCCACTCCCCCGCCTCCGTCCGCACGACCAGCGCCGGCTGTCGCGGTGCGACCGGATCGGGCTTGCGGCGGCGGAAGAAGCGCTGCTCGACGCGGGCTCGCCGCCCATGGACGACCGGTTCGGGGTCGCGGTCGGCGCGGGCGCGGGCGGGATGGTGGATGCGGAGGGGTATCACGAGAGGTTCGTGCGGGAAGGGGCTGGCACGCGCGCGCCGCTTCGGAACCTGTACTCGTTCCTGCCCGACGCGACGGCCGAGTGGATCGCGCGCGCGTTCGGGCTGACGGGACCGCGCGCGACGGTGGCGACGGCGTGCTCGAGCTCGGCGACGGCGATCGGGATCGGCGCGGACTGGATCCGGAGCGGACGGGCGGACCGGGTGCTGTGCGGCGGGGCGGACGCGCTCTCGCGCGTGACGTGGGCGGGGTTCAACGCGCTGCGCGCGGTGGATCCGGCGCCGTGCCGGCCGTTCGATGCGGCGCGCGCGGGGATTTCGCTCGGCGAGGGCGCGGGGTTTCTCGTGCTCGAGCGCGAGGATCTCGTGAAAGGCCGGCCGCGCGCGGTGTTCGGCGGGTACGGGGTGACGAGCGACGCGTTCCACATGACGAACCCGCATCCCGAGGGGGCGAGCGCTTCGGCGGCGATCCGCGCGGCGCTCGCGGACGCCGGCGTGCGGCCGGAGGACGTGGACTACGTGAACGCGCACGGGACGGGCACGCCGGCCAACGACGTGGCCGAGGCGAAGGCGATCCGCGCGGCGCTGGGCGTAGGAACGAAAGCGTGCGTTTCCTCCACGAAGTCGCAGGTCGGGCACACGCTGGGCGCGGCAGGCGGCGTCGAGGCGGTCGTCACGGTGCTCGCGGTCGAGCGCGGCGTCGCGCCCCCGAACGTCTCGACGAAGGACGTCGACCCCGCGTGTCTCCCGGTGGACGTCGTCCTGGGCCGCGGCCGGGAACTTGCGATCCGCCACGCGGTCTCCAACTCCTTCGCGTTCGGCGGCAACAACTGCGCGCTCGTCTTCTCGAGCATCGCGCGGTGACCCGCATCGTCGCCACCGGCGCCGGCGTCCTCGCTTCGCCCGGAACGGGCCGCGAAGCCTTCCAGGCCGGGCTGCGCGCGGGCGGGCGCGGGGCCCAGCGCGTCGAAGGCTGGGCGCTCCGGCCGGGCGCGCCCGACCTGGCGTTCCGCGTCGCGGATTTCGATCCGAAGAAATTCGTCGCAGCCGCCGCGGTGCGCCGCATGGACCGGACGGGGCATCTCGCGGTCGCCGCCGCGAAACTCGCGCTCGCCGACGCGGGCCTCGCGGGGCCGCTTCACCGCATCGCCGTCATTCTCGGCGCCGGCGGCGCGGGAGTCGACACCACGAGCGGATTCCACCGCCGCCTCGTCGAAACGGCGGGCGCCGACCCGAATCCCATGGCCTTTCCCAGCACCGTCCCCAACGCCGCGGCGGGGCAGATCTCCATCGCGACCGGGATCACCGGATTCAACACGACGCTCGTGCAGACGGGGGCGTCGGGCGAGGAAGCGGTCGCTCTGGCCGCGGAGCTGCTCGAGGCGGGACGGGCGGACGCGGTGCTCGCGGGCGGCGTCGACGAGATCTCGCTCATGATGCACCACGCGCTCGGCCGCCTGCGCGGCCTCTCGCGCACCGGCTGCCGCCCGTTCGACCGCGCCGCCGACGGGACGGTGCTGGCGGAAGATGCAGGCCTGGTTGTGCTCGAGCGTCTCGAAGACGCGCGCAAACGCGGCGCGCGCCCGCTCGCCGAACTCGTCGCGTACGGCCGCGCTTCGTCCCCCGCGCGCCCCCTCGCCTACGGCCCCGCTTCCGCCGCCTCCGCCGCGATGCGCGACGCGCTCGCCCGCGCCGGCGTCGCCGCGCGCGACGTCGCCTGGGTCAGTTCCCCCGCCAACGCCGTCCGCGGCGCCGACGCGCGCTGCGCCGCCGCGATCGCCGAAGTCTGCCCGCAGGCCGCCGTCTCATCGATCGCGGGCGCCTGCGGCGAATCGCTCGCCATCGGCGGCGTCCGCTCCGCCGCCTCCGTCGCCGCCTGCGCCGCGCGCGAGATCCCGCCGACCGAAGGACTCGCCGATCCGGCCTCGTCGCTCGACCACGTCCGCGAAACTCGCCCGCTCCGCGGCCCCGCCCTGCAGCACGGCGCCGGAACCGGAGGCGTGGACGTCGCCCTCCTGTGGCGCACGTTCGAGTAAAAGGAGCCCGCATGCCGAAGGCCCACGAAACCGAAATCACCGTCCGCCTGAGCGAAACCGACGAATTCGGCGTCGTCTGGCACGGGAACTATGTCCTCTACTTCGAAGTCGCCCGCACCGAACTCGCCCGCGAATTCCAGCTCACGTCCAGGGACCTCAAGGCCGCCGGCCTCTTCCCCCCCGTCGTCGACCTCGCCCTCCAGTGCAGGCTCCCCGCGAAAAACGACGACACGCTCGTCGTCGCCTGTACCGTCGACCCCCTCACCAGCGCCTCCATCACGATCCGCTACCGCATCACGCGCAAAGGCACCGGCGAACTCATCGCCACCGGCCACTCGCGCCAGGCGCTCGTGAACGAGAAGGGATTCCTTCTCTACCAGGTCCCCGCGGAAATCGAGCCGCGGCTCAAGGCGCTCGCGGAAGCCTACCCGTCAGCCTGAGCGGGTCCGGCGAAATCCCTCGCGGCGGCCTCCGCAGGAATTTCGCCGAACCCGCTCAGCGCCCCGCTCTTCTCTCCGGCTCTCCCTCGCACAGCAGCGCCCCGATCACGTCGCGCACCCACCGCGGGTCCCGGATGCTCCGCTCGTGCACCCGCCCCTTTTCCGCCCGCCGGTACACGTGATGCTCCTCCCCCGCCGCCGTCGCGCTCTCGCGCGTGATCACGATGTCCCCCTCCGCCCAGCACGAGCAGATCGGCATCTCCGATGACGTCGGATCCGCAGCAAGCGAGGATAGAAAGTCGCTTCCCGGAAGACAGTCCGCCACCTGCTCGTGAAGCGGCAGAATCCTGTGGTACTTCGACCATTTCGTCCCCGCGTGCGGCGTGCCCAGCGTGTACAGCCGCGCGATGCGCAGCCGATTCGCACCCCGCGTTCCCCGCGCCGCCTCCCGCGCCACGAGCCCGCCCACCGAGTGCGCCACGACGTCGACTTCGCCCACCCCCGCGAACTGCGCCGTCAGCCGGTCCGCCGCGCCCGTCACGCCCCCGGGCCCCCGGAGGTCCGGCGCGAAGACGCGGCCGTCGAGATCCGTCGCGCAGCGCCCCAGCCAGTGCCGGAACTCGCCCCAGAGCGCCGGATCGTTGTTCCAGCCGGAGAGAAGGATCAGGGGGCGTGGAAGCGCCTTCCGGTTTTCGGAGAGGTGCCACAGTCCGGTGCAGGCTTCGGCCTGCTCGCGCGAAGCGTCGGCCATGACCGCCCGCCTCTCGTCGAGGCCCGCGCAGCCGCCCGCCGCCGCCAGCATCAGGAACGCCCACCACCTCATTGACGCACCGCGTTACTTGTCGAAGTCCACGACCGTGATCTTCGCGTCCTTCGGGATCTCGTACAGCTTCTCGTCCACGCCGCCGTTCAGCGCGAAGTTCGAGAGCAGAATCTCCGTCACGTTGTCCGCCGTGTCGACGTACCGCACCCGCGACACGATCCATTCCTCCGGGTCGATCTCGAGCTGAAGCGCCCTCACGAACCTCTTCAGCCGGTCGCTCGTCGGCGCGAAGTCCAGCACCCAGCCCTTGCCCTCGGCCGGCTTCGCCCCGAGCGCCACCGTGAACGACTTCCGCATCCCGCTCAGCGACCCGCCCACCGTCAGCATCTCCGATACCTCGAACTTCCCCTTCCCCAGGTCCGTCTTCTCCGCCGCGTTGTCCTCGATCACGTAGCTCCAGAGAAGCTTCTCGTCCGCGAGCACGAGCGTCCGCTGCGGGTTCAGCTTCTCTCCCGTTTGCTCGTTCAGGAGCCACGACTCCCAGCAGATCCGCGGTCCCGCCGGCGTTTTTTTCACGGACAGCCGCCCCGTCACCACGTCCGGCCGCTTCCGGATCTTCATCTTCTTCGTCTGCCGGAATTCCGCCTTCAGGTACTGCACCTTCTCCGCCTGCGCGTCGACGCTTCGGAAGACGTCTTCGAGTTCGGGGGGAAGGGGCGCCTGGGGGTCGGCGGGGCCGTCGGCGAGGGCGGCGAGGGCGGCCACGAGGGGGAAGGCGATCGCGGGGAGCAGGTTTCTCACCATGTCAATTTAACAAAGATCGGGGCGGTCCTGTTCCGCCGGTTTGTCCGCGGGCGCGGGGAGGGCCCGTTCTTCCTTTCCCGGTTCCCCACCCCCCGCGGCGAGCATAGAATGCCCCCCATGAATCCCCGGATCGTCGTGGCCGGCATCGTGATCGTCCTCGTCGTCGCGTTCTTCATCCTCTCGCCCACGCTGCGCCCGGGCGCGCCCGAGGGAGCCTGGGGGGAGTTGACGTCGGGCGACCCCGCCGCGACCGCGCGCAACATGGTCGGAAACGGCGACTTCTCCGACACCCGTCTGATCGGCTGGAGCCAGTCGAAAACGGTGGAACTCCAGCCGCACGCGATCCCCGAGGGAGAGTCCGCCCCCGGCGCGGGCCGCGGCGGCACCGGCGGGTTCCACCTGGGTCCCGCCGATGCCCGCCGCGCGCGCGTCTGCGCCGCCTGGCCCCTCGCCGACCTCCGCCATTTCGACTATTACTTCGACGGCTTCGCCCGCTTCGAATCCCGCCGCGGCAAGACCTGGGTCGGAATCGAGTTCACGCTCGAGGGCAGCGACGGACAGCCGGTGGCGACGTACCTGGCCTGGAAGGGATCGCCGGGGGTGGCCGCGCCGGTGCGGGCGAAGGGGCTGGTCGAGGAGATGCAGCCGTCGGACGGAGGGTGGTGGCGCGTGCCGACGCGCACCACGGCGGAACTGAAAGGCAAGGGACTCGCGCTCGCGGAGCCGGCATACGCCCTGACCGTGCGGCTCTGGCTGGACCTGGACGAAGCCGAGGCGGACGTCTGGTTCGACGACGTGAAGGTGCTCGACATGAAGGCCGGGCGATGAGGGGCGTCGCGCTCGCGTTCGCGCTCGCCGCGGCGGGCTGCGCGTCGACGCCCCCGGAAAACCGGACGGCGCCCGCGACCTACAGGGACGCGTTCGTCGATTTCCACAAGGAGTCGGACGCCATGCTGCGCTTCGCGGGCCGCAACCGCCTGCGCGTCGAGGGATGCGCCGGTCGGGCGCGTGCGGCGCTCGGCTCGATGCAGGGGCTGCTCGCCGCGGAGCCCGCCGCGCGACTCGCCTCTCTCTCCGACCGCTTCGGCTCCTTCGCCCGCACGATCGCCGCGGACAACGCGCTCTCCTCGGGTCAGGAACTCGCCGTGAACGCGCTTCGCGACGAGATCGCGCGCGACTTCGCGCCGGAGCGGGTGGAGGTGGTGTCGCGCGGGCCCGAGCCGCCGCGGCCGCCGGAGCCGGGGGCGTTCGCGCGATGGGAAGCGGCGCACGCGCGGTTCGCGGAGGCGGCGCGCGGGGGCGGAGGCGCACGGGTCGTGCAGGAATATTCTGAAGTACGGGCGGCGATGGAAGGGATGGCGGCGACGGACGAGGATCGGTATCGCGTGGAGAGGTTCCTGCGCGAGTACGAGCGGCTGGCGGAGCTTTTGGAGTCGGGAAAGGCGATGGAACAGGATTTGAAGGGCATTCCCGTCCTGGAGGCCGATATCCGCGCCTCATTCGGAGAAAAGAAATGACGATCTACGACAAGAGCCAGTCGCAGAAGAACGCGTTTGAGCGGCTGCTCGCGAAGATCCCCGGATTCCGCGGGTACCTGGCGAAGGAAAACCGGCGGGAGAGCGACAAGCTCGAGCGCGAGTTCATCGCCAAAGCGTTCGACGCCGCGCGCGAACCCCTCCGCCGCACCGTCCGCGCCGTCGCGGACAGCGGGAATTTCGACGCGCTCCGCGCCGTCGCGGGGATCGACCCCCTGGAAAAGCTCGTCGAAAAAGTCGCCAATCGCGTGAGATTCGCCGACTACGGATACTCGGGCTTCTTCGACGCCGTGAAAATCGGCGAGCCGGAGCTCGAACGCCTCTACGCGTTCGATCTCGCCCTTTACGAGCGGGCGGAGCAGCTCGAGAAACGGACCCGGGAACTCCCGTCGCTCGCGAACGACGGCGACGCGCTCAAGGCGGAGGTGTCGCTCCTGGAGCAGCTCGTGAGGGAGATCGACAGGGACTTCGATCAGCGCGAGAGAATCGTCACCGGGTAGAACGGCAGTCCAGGTCAAGGGGCGCACTTAGGAGAACGGAAATGGCCATCCTCGACGTCATCCAGTACCTCGATGAGTCCGGTCAGAACATGGCGGTCCGCATCGGCCCCTCGACCGTCAACATGGGCTCGCAGCTCATCGTCCGCGAAACCCAGGCGGCCGTCTTCTACCGCGACGGAAAAGCCTACGACACCTTCGGCGCCGGCCGCTTCACCCTCACCACCCAGAACATCCCCCTCGTCGGCGCCGTCATGCGCCTCCCCTTCGGCGGCAATACCCCCTTCCCCGTCGAAATCGTCTTCCTCAACATGCGCGACTTCCTCGACCTCAAGTGGGGCACCAAGGAGCCCGTTCTCTTCCGCGACTCCGAATTCGGCATGGTCGAACTGCGCGCGTTCGGGAAGTTCAGCCTCAAGCTCCGCGACCCGAAGCTGTTCGTCGGAACGGTCTTCGGCCAGAAGCAGACGTACCGGGTTTCGGAAATGGAGGAGTGGCTGCGCGACGCGATCGTCCAGCAGCTCAACGACGCGCTCGGCGAGAAGATGACCTCCCTGCTCGATCTCGCGAAGAACTACAACGAACTCGCGACGATGCTCAAGGCGAAGGTCTCCACCGACTTCGAACGCTACGGCGTCGAAATCACCGCGTTCATGCTGGGCGCGATCACGCCGCCGGAAGAAGTGCAGAAGGCGCTCCGCCAGCGCCAGCAGCTCGGGATCCTGGGCCCGGCGATGGGCGCCTACCAGCAGAAGGCCGCGGCCGACGCGCTCATGGACGCCGCGAAGAATCCGTCGGGGATGGCGGGGATGGGCGTGGGCCTCGGCGCCGGGCTGATGATGCCGCAGATGATGGCCGGCGCGATGGCGCCGCAGACGGCGCCGGCGGCCGCCACGGAGCCCTGCCCGAAATGCAAAACAGCGGTTGCGAAAGGCGCCAAATTCTGTTCGAGCTGCGGGTCGCCCATGCAGGCGCTCTGCATCGCAGGCTGCCAGACGCCCGTGCCCGCCGGCGCGAAATTCTGCCCGGGGTGCGGCAAGCCCCAGACGGCTTCGTGCCCCAAGTGCAACGCGGTGCTGGCGCCGGGCGCGAAGTTCTGCGCGGGATGCGGCTCGCCCGTCTAAGCGAACCTACCGCTTCCGCGCCTTCTTTCCCTTCGCCGCCCTCCGCGCCGGCTTGCGCGACTTCTTCGCGGGCCGGCTTCCGCCCGTCCTCCGCCCCGTGACGATCGCCGCCGCGGCCCCCAGGCCCTCGCGCGCGACCACGCCCAGCACGTCGCGCACCGAAACCATTCCCACCAGCCGCTCGCCGTCGATCACCGGCAGGTGCCGGAAATTTCCGACGTGCATCTTCTCGCAGAGCGACGCGAACGCCTCGTCGGGCGGAATGCTGATGAGCTTGCCCGTCATCGCCTGGTCGACCGTCGCGCCCCGCGGATCGAGACCCGTCGCGACCACCCGCTTGAGCAGATCCCTCTCACTGAAGATACCGACCGGGCGCCCCTGCTCCGTCACCACGAGCGCGCCGATGTTGTGAAGGTGCATTTCTTTCACGGCGTCGAGAAGCGGAGTCCCCCGCTGCACGCTGCGCACGTTTCTGGACATGATCTCGGAGACGTTCTTCGGGCCCATCGCCCCTCCCTGTTCCACGGTTTCGGATGCCCCGGCCTCGATCCGCCTAGCGCCCGTACCTCAGGCGCTCCGCCAGGATCTCCGGCAGCCCGGCCTTCACGATCTTGCCGGCCGCCTTCTCGATGTCGTACGGGATCCGGAAAATCTCCATCAGCCGCGACTGCTCGTCGTAGACCGCGTAAGCGGCGTCCGGATTCTCGTCCCGCGGCTGACCCACGCTTCCGACGTTCACGATCGTCTTCGAATTCGGATCGACCGTGATCTTCGGCTCCATCGTGAACGACACCGATCTCTTCTGGATGAACGTCACCGGCACGTGCGAATGGCCGAGAAAACAGATGTGCGTCGTCATCTGCTCGAACGACAGGTGCGCGTCGTAAGAGGTCTGGATGTACTCGAAGAGTTCGGGCGAGTGAAGAGTTGCGTGGACGAGCGTGCAGTCGTCGATCAGCTCGACGAGGGGCAGGCTCGAAAGCCAGCTCTTCTCCTCCTTCGTCAGCATCCGCCGCGTCCAGAGCGCGGCCTCGCGGGCGTAGCTGTTGAAGAAGTCGACGTTGATCTTGTCGATGGTGGCGAAGTCGTGGTTGCCGGCGACGGTCGTCGCGCCGATCTCGCGGATCTTGGCGATGCACGCGGAGGGGTCGGCACCGTAGCCCACGACATCGCCCACGCACATGAGCTTGTCGGGCTTGTGCTTCGCCATGGCCGCGAGGACCGCCTCCAGCGCCTCCAGATTGGCGTGGATGTCCCCCAGGATGCCGTATTTCATCTAGACTGTTGTCCCCACCCCGCCGTTCAGCGGATTTCCTTCCGCGAGAAGACAGCCGTCCCCGCGACCAGCACGAGAGCGGAGTAGGCAATGCCGTAGGCCGCACACGTCAAGACGTAGGTCATGGTGATCGGCCGCCCCGCGGCGACCAAGGATTCTACACGGAAATTCTCGAGGTTCGGCAAGAGCGCGTAAAAAATCCGTCCGAAACCGCGCGAGAGGAAACCCCGGCCGGGGGCGGTGAGAGCGAGGAAGAGGTAATTGGAGAGGTGCCCGAGGAGGAAGACGAGGAAGGAAATGGAGGCGTTGGCGACGAGGGAGGCGTGCGGCGCGAGGGAAGCGGCGAACGCGAGGAGGATGGCGACGCGCATCACCGCGAGGGTCGCGCCTTTCAGAATCTGAGGCGCTTCGCCGGTCCAGAACTGGTGGTAGTGGGCGGCGGCGGCGCCGTAGCGACGCGGGCGGACGCGGGCGTCTTCGCGGGCCTGGGGAATCGGGGGTTGGGCGTCGGCGGGGAGGGTGACGTGAACGGCCCTGCCTGCGGTATCGACGACGCGCCAGTCGCGCTGGACGACGAGGGTGGTTTTTCCGTTGCGGACGGAGCTGCGCAGGACGTTCCACTCGAGGGCGCCGGAGTCGCGCCAGACGAAGAGTGAGCCGCCGGCGAAGCGGCCTTCCTGGGGGACGCCTGCGAGTCTGGCGAGGGCGGAGGTGCGTTCTTCGTAGGTGCGGTCGAGGGTGACGAGGACGGTGTGGGCGTATTCCGGGGATAGTTCAACTGATTCTATTAGTCCGGGCGAATCTCCACCCCAGTCGAACTGCGCCGCTTCGTCGATGTCGCACAGACTCGAAAACCGCGGCTCCCCTTCCTTCTGCCACAGCGTCACCACCAGCGCCGCCGCCAGCACCGCCGCCGCAAACGCCACCGCTCCGAGAATCCCGAAGTACTTCCCCAGCAGGAACTGCCCGCGCGTCACCGGCTTCGACAGCACCGTGAGCGCCGTCAACTTCTCCATCTCGCGCGTGATCACCAGCCAGGACAGCAGGACCGCCATCAGGCCGCAGGCGAGCGCGATGGAAGAGATGCCCATCTCCCGCAGCAGAAACGCCTCGAGCGACTCATCGAGCGTGAACATCGTGAAGTACTGCGACGACCAGATCATCCCGCCGAAGGAAACGAGCAGGATATAGAAAAGCGGCTGCCGCAGCGCTTCATGCGCGGTGTTCGAGGCGACGACCCAGGTCTTGTACATGGTTCTACCGATGGACTCCGAAGCCCGCGAATTCGCCCGTGGCGTCTCCACGGCTGACTTCATGCGACCGGACGTACCGCGACATCGATGACAGGACGTCGCCGAGAAACAGCTCGAGCACTTCTTTCGATCCTTCCGCAACGCACTCCACGGTCCCGTCCGCGTTATTGCGCACCCAGCCCCGCGCGCCGGACGTCCGTGCCGCCTCGCAGGTCCGGGCGCGGAACCCGACGCCCTGGACTCGACCGTGGAACACGACTCGGATGCGTTCGTCTTTCATCGGCGGCGCCGGCGCTGAATGGTAGCAAGTGGCGGTGAAGTCGCCAAGGTCCGGACAGGACGTGAGGAGAAACCGAGATTTCATGGCTTTGAGGAAACCTTTGCCGATTGTCTGCCAAAATAATGACATAAAGTGCTGTCATATAAGTAGTTAGGATGATATTGTGCCGCTCTCGTGCTCGCCGGCAGTTCAATACTCCGGATCGCTGGCGTGCATCCCCGGAGTTGCTGCTCGTGGTCAGTGGTCTGAGTCACAGGGGAAAGAGGACTATGGAGCTGTTGATGTTCGAGGGAATTCCTCTGGCCCCTCGGGCAGGCCCTGCCCCAAACTCGGAATGCACCCCTGATCGCGGAGATGTATTGCAGATTCCTCGTCCACCCCTCTATAATCCCGCGTCTACTTCCGCAGGAATTCAGAGAGGGCCGGTCATGGGTTACGTCGTCGCGATCGCCAATCACAAAGGTGGAGTCGGTAAGACCACTTCGGCCATCAATCTCGGCACCCTGCTCGCCCTCACCGGCCGGAAAACCTTGATTCTCGACCTCGACCTCCAGGGCAACGCCACGAGCGGTCTGGGCGTCCGAAAGGAAGATCAGGCAGGCCTCGCCGGCATGCTCCTGGAGGACAAGGCCCCCATCGATGCCTGCAGCCCCGTCTATTGCGAAGACCTTTTCGTGCTCCCTCTTGGCAAACACGCCGCCACGATCGAGGATGAAATCCGCAAAAACCCCCTTCTCATGGAAAAACTCGAAGGCGTCCTCGATCGGATCGCTGCAGCCTGGGACTTCATCATCCTCGATTGCCCCCCGACGTTTGGCCTGATCCCGAATGCCGCAATCCGCCAGGCAACATATACCTGCATCCCGGTGCAGTGTGAGTTTTTCTCGGTTGAAGGCCTGACGGCCATGCTCAAACGGATCCAAGAGCTGCAGACGGCCGGCGCGCGCTCGCCTCGCGTCGGAATCCTTCTCACGATGTACACGCAAGGAGATGATTCCTCGGATCAGGTCCGGAAGGCGGTCGAACAGAATTTCGGCAGCCTCCTCCTCACCCCCATCATCCCGCGCGACCCGATCCTCTCGCACGCCCCCCGCATCGGCATCCCCGCTGTCCTCCAAGCGCCCGAAAGTCGAGGCGCCAGGGCTTACCTTGAACTCGCATGGGAGGTGATCAAGCATGAAAGGCAAGAAGCTGGGTAAGGGACTCGATTACCTCCTCGGCGAGGCTCTAGGCACTCCCGCGGAAGTCCTTCCTGCCGCAGCTCCCGCTTCGGCTACCTCCGAAATCGCCATTAGAGATATCCGACCGAACCCCTTCCAGCCACGCAAAGTATGGGATCCCGTCGAAGTCGAAGAGCTCGCGGGAAGTATTCGCGAGCAGGGACTCATCCAGCCGATCGTCGTGCGAAAGGTCGACAACGGATACCAGATCGTCGCAGGGGAGCGGAGATTCCGCGCCTGCCAGAAACTGGGACGTGAGACGATCCCGGCGCTGGTGCGGGAATTCGATGACAAAGGAATGCTGGAGGTCGCGCTCGTCGAGAATCTCCAGCGCAAGGACCTGAATCCGATCGAGAAGGCCCAGGCATTCAAAGCCCTGATCGATCGCTTCCGCCTGACTCACGAAGCCGTCTCTACCCGTCTCGGGCTCGAACGATCGAGCGTCACTAACTTCCTCCGCCTGCTGGATCTTCCCGAGTCCGTGCGTGATGCTGTTTCACGTGGAACATTGTCGATGGGTCACGCTCGGTGCCTCGTCGGCCTGAGTTCGCCTGGGGAGCAGTTGCTGCTGGCCAAAAAAATCGAGCGGGAAGGGATCTCTGTCCGGAAGCTGGAGAAACTCGTCCAGAATCTGAAATCGACGCCGCCGGCGAGAACTGAATCCGTCAAAGGCATCAGCCCCGCGGTGGTGAAGGACCATGAAGAGAAATTGCGGAGACACTTCGAGACCAAGGTCCGGATCAAGAGCGGAAAAGGCCGCGGGGCGATCATCATCGAGTACTACAATCTGGACGATTTCGATCGGATCCTGGAGAAAATCGGGGTGGATGGCAAGAATCGGTTCATTGTCTAGCATCGGAAGACGATGAGTTATGCTTTTGTTTGGCTATTCGGTATCTTTGCGGAAGAGGAGTCTCTTCGCGTCCGTCCCTGCCGATCCGGTCTGCAGGAGCGTCTGGCCGATCACTGCCATGCTGGCGGGGACGCGGGTGAAAGCCGGGACGAAATCGAGGACGACCTCGAGCGTGTCTCCCAGGCGCAGGTCCTCGATGGCGAGTCGGGCCTTGATGAAGGTGTACGGGCAGCGCTCGCCGCGGAGATCGAGGGACCGTGTGGGCGGCGCGGAAACCGGGGGGGGAGTCGGGTGGCGCGGGGGCATCGGTGCGAAAGATGCTACCCTTCCGCGCGGCGCGCTACAATGCGCGGTCGGCTCAGGGGAGGCAGGACCGGCGGATTGACGCACCGCGTCAATCGCCGCCGGGAGGCCGATTGACGCGGTGCGTCACAACGACGCGCCCGGAACTTCGGAGGGATTCGCATGGTTCACCGGATCGTCCTGGCAGCGGCGTTCGCGGCGGCGTTCACAACGGCCGCGCGCGCGGAAGACTGCAAGGACTGCCAGCCGAAGAAGGAGTGCAAGCCGCACGAGGAAGCCGACGACGCGGCGATCAAGGAAGCGCAGGCGAAGTTCAAGGAACGCGACCTCATGGTCCGGCGTGAGGGCCTGGACATTATCGTGACCGCGGCTTCGAAGCATCCCAACTGCCGGTCCCGGAAGCTGACGGGCGAACTGATGCGCCTTCTCGCGGATCCGGAGCCCTCGGTCAGGACTTACGCGGCCGACAGGCTGGGGGAGTTCGGGGAAGAGGCGATGGCGGTGCAGGCGCTCGACAAGGAGGCGAAGGTCGCCGAGAAGAAGATTCCGGTGCAGAAGCCGGACAAGGAGCCGGATCTGAAGCAGTTCGAGGCGGACCTCAGGATCCTGGACGCGATCTACCTCGGCCTCGGGAAAACGAAGTCCCCCCTCGCGGCGGCGGTTTTCGACCGCGGACTCCACCACGCTTCCTCGTGGGTCATCGAGGTCGCCGCACGGAACTGCAAGCCGCTCAAGGGGAACAAGCTGATCATGAAGGGTCTGATCGAGCAGCTCGCGAAGTTCTATTCCGCCTCGGTGAATCCGGGGAACAGCGCGGCGTGGACGGCGATTTCCATGTCGCTGCCCGAGGTGACGGGCTGCAACGACATCCCGACCCAGAAGGACGGGGGAGACGCGGGGCGGTGGTGTTCGGATTGGCAGAAGTGGTGGCGCGAAAACGAGAAGAAGCTCAAGTAGCCGTTGACGCAGTGCGTCAACGGTCGAGCTTCGACGCTATTTCCCGAGCCGCTCCGCCACGTACTCCCCGAACGGGTCGTAGCCGGTCTGGATCTCGTGCGGGTCCTGGCCGAGCCTCTCGTATTTCTTCATCTGGTCCTGCGTCAGGATCTTCCGGAACTCCTCCGTCAGCGTCTTCTTCTCCGTCAGGATCCGCGCGAGATAGGTCTCCTCGGTGCCGGGGATCTTGTCGGTGAAGAGCTTCATGAAGACCGCCTGGGCCTTTCCCTGCGGGTCCTCGGGATCCTGCATCGCCTTCACGATGTCGTCGACGATGTTCGTGCCGTCGTTTCGCGGCGTCGTGATCACGCCGAACATCCCGCGCTGGGACGTGTCGATCGCCTGTACCATCTGGTCTTCCTGCAGCTCCGTCAGGCCCAGCTCCTTCGAGACGTCCGCGATCGGCCGCTTCTTGTCGTCGCCGAAAATGCCCTCTTTCTTCTTCCCGGCGAGCTTCTCGTCCACCTTCTTCGCGACGGCGGCGTCGAGTTCCTCGTCCGACGCGCCCCCGCCCGAACCTCCCCCCGCCGCGGCCGTGCGCTCGAGAGAAGCGAGCCGCTCCTCGAGCGCCGCGGCGCGCGCGGCGATCTCCTTCTCGATCGCGGCTCGGACCGCAGGCGACGCCGCCGCGGCGCCCCCGCTCGCGGCGGAATCGGCCGTGCCCGGCTCGAGGCCGGCGCGGCGCACGATCTCCGCAGCCCCCTCAGGCGAGGACTGGCGCGCGACCGCCGCTTCCAGCTCGCGGATGCGCATCTCCTGGCGGCGGAGCAGGAACGCCTCGGCGGCGACGGTCGCGGCGAGGGCGACGAGCACGAAGACGATGGCGACGGCGGGCTTCATCGGGAACTCCCGGAAAACGAGGGGGCCTCTTGAGGATGTTACAGCAGGGCGGCGCCCGGCGTTTCAGGGATGCGCGGATTTTTCCGCAGGTGGAACCGGCGCGCGCACGGAAAGCGGAACGTCGAGGCGCGGCAGATCGGAGGAAATCTCGAGGACGGTCGTGCCGCGGGAATGAAGCGTGCGACCTTCGAGACGGATCACGCTCGACGCGAGCAGCGTGTTGTAGACGTAGATGCGGTCGCCCGCAGGGTCGGCGTACTCGACCCCGACGGCGCGGGCCGGATCGCCTTCGATCTCCCACACCACAGGGCCTTCCACCGTCTCAGCGCGGAAACTCCGCTTCCATCCCTGTCCTTCGCACCGGCCGCCCGGAAGTGCGAGCAGGGCATTGCCCGGCCACGCGTGGCCGCCCCAGGCGACGCCGACCGAGGCGAGCGTCCCCGGTCCGGGGGCCACGGCCTCCGCGAATCCCGGTCCCTCCTCGAATTCGGTCGCGTGTGCCCAGGTCCATCCGCGGCGGAGGGAGGGGGTGGCGAAATGGCCCTGGCAACCGGGCGCGTTTTCGAGGGTGTAGGTGCGCCCGGCGATTTCGAGGGTTCCTGTGAAGCGCGTGCGCGGGGTGGGGACGGAGAATCGGGCGTGGGAGAGGGCGCGCACGAGCGGGGGAGCGGGGTGGTAGGTGACGGCGGCGGGTTTGTAGGCGAGTTTCCAGGCGGCGCGCGGCGGGCCATCGATCCGGCCTGTGGCGAGGTCGGAATTGAGTCGGCCGGGACCGACGCGGAGGGAAAACGCGAACGGGTCGGCGGAAAACCGGCCGACGGCGAAGAGTTCCCGGGCAGCGGCGGGGGGCGCGTCGGGGCGGAATTCGAAGGCCCAGAGCGCGGCGAACGCGGGGCCTTCGAGGGGCGAGGTCATCGTATAGCGGATCCAGAAGGCCGCGCGGGTCCGCGGGTCGTGGACGATGAGGTACCACGATTCCACCCAGCCTCTGCGCTGGCCGTCCCACACCGGCCGGTTGTCGCTGTCCATGGTTTGCGGAAGTGTAGGCGGCGGTCGGGGGGCGTGGGAAGCAATGAGAACACGAGTCGGCGCTCGGCGATGGGAGTCCGGTGTTCGGCGTTGGCGGGCCTTCACAACGACCGATTCCGGGAGTAGGCTACGGACCCTTTTCACCGGAGCTGCCATGGCCGACTTGAAGTCGCAGGTGATGGACCTCCTGCGCACGATCAACGACCCCGAGATCGCGAAGGATCTCGTCTCGCTCAACATGATCAAGAACGTCGCCGTCGCGGGCGGCGTCGTGACCATCGACATCGACCTCACCACGCCCGCGTGCCCGCTCAAGGAACAGATCTCCCGCGAAGTCACGGCCAGGGTCCGCGCGATTCCCGGCGTCACCGACGTGAAAATCAACTTCGGCGCCCAGGTCCGCGCGGAGGCCCGCCAGGGCGGCGGCCTCCCGAACGTGAAACACATCATCGCGGTGGGAAGCGGCAAAGGCGGCGTCGGCAAGTCGACGGTCGCCGCGAACATGGCGCTCGCGCTCGCCGGCGACGGCGCGCGCGTCGGCCTCATGGACCTCGACGTTTACGGGCCCTCGATCCCGCTCATCATGGGGGTGCAGGGGATGCGCCCGGAGGTGAGCGAGAAGGCGAACCGGATCATTCCCGTCGAGCGCCTCGGCGTCCGCATCATCAGCTTCGGCTTCTTCGTCCCGGCACAGGAAGCCACGATCGTCCGCGGCCCCATCCTCGCCGGCATCGTCCGCCAGTTCCTCAACGACGTCGAATGGGGCGACCTCGACTACATCGTCGTCGACCTCCCCCCCGGCACAGGCGACATCCAGCTCTCCCTCTGCCAGATGATCCCGCTCACCGGCGCCGTCGTCGTCACCACCCCCCAGGACGTCGCCCTCCTCGTCGCCACCAAGGCCATCACCATGTTCAATAAGCTCCAGGTCCCCATGCTCGGCATGATCGAGAACATGTCGAGCTTCCTCTGCCCCCACTGCCACAAGTCCACCGACATCTTCGGCCACGGCGGCGCCCGCGCCGCCGCCCACAAGATGAACATCCCCTTCCTCGGCGAAATCCCCCTCGATCCCGCCATCCGCTTCGCCGAAAACGACGGCGTCCCCATCGTCCGCGCCCAGCCCGACACCGCGCAGGCGAAGGCCTTCGTGGAGGCGGCGCGCAACACGGCCGCCCGGATTTCCATGAAAGTGCTCGGGGCGGGAAGCGACGACCTGGACCGCGTCATGGCGAAGGCCGCGACGCTGTTCCGCGGCGCGCGGACAGCCAGTTGACCGTGAAGCACCCCCTGCTCCACCGACCGGAGGATACCCGTGGCCGCCGATAGAGACGTCCTGCTCGTCGTCGAAAAAGCCCACCGCGGACCCATCGACGAGGTCCGCCTCGAGTTCGACCCTCTCGCCTACAAGATTCCGCCGCACGTCACGCTCGTCTACCCCGAGGAGGGCAAGCGTGTCACGGGCGCCGTCGTCTCCAAGGTCGCCTCCCAGCTCTTCCGCCTCGTTCTCCGGTTCGACCAGATCAAGATCGTCGGCGACCGCAACGTGCTGCTCATGGCAGACGAGGAGTCGGCCGCGTACGTGGAGTCGGTGCGCAAGGAGCTGCTGGAGGGGAAGTGCAACCCGCGCATCTCGCTCGGCCGCGGCAAGGACCGCTCGGAGGCGGAGAAGATCAGGGAGTTCGCGCAGTCGAAGCTCAAGCTGCCGCTCGTGCTGGAGTTCGGCGAGGTGCTCCACGAGGAGATCCTCGTCGACGGGTCCTCGCGCGTGGTCGGCCGCTTCCCCCTCCGCCAGGACCAGCTCGTCTTCCAGGCGACGCGCGCCGCGCGGTGGCTCTGGAACAGCTGGCCGTTCGAGGCGGGCCAGGCGCACGACGTGGCGCGGACGGCCTACCGGCTGCTCGCGGACCTCGTGCCGTTCGACGAGGAGGCGATCGAGGAGTCGTCGTGGAAGGGGATCCGGCGGCCGGAGGAGCCGCCGTCGCGGTTCGACGCGCAGGAACTCGCGGTTCAGGGCGTGCGCGCGCTGGCGGGGATGAAGTACGACGCGCGGGAGAACAGGCGCCACGTCGAGATCTTCGCTCATTCTCTTCCCGCCGATGCGCGGGCGCGCGATGCGGCGCCGATGGTCGAGGAGGTGCGCCGGGCGTTCGCGGATGCGGATCCCGAGGCGGTGCATTTCTTCCTCTGGGGCGACCGTCGCGCGGACAAGCTTCCCGGGGCCGTATGGCATGCGGACTCGGTGCAGACGCTGGGCCGCATTCCCGAGGAGATGATGTTCGACGTGCCGCCCGGCATCGAGCTCCGGCGCGAGAGCACGGTGGAATTCATGGAGGAGTACACGGCGCTCTACGAGGCCCACCGGAAGCTGTTCCCGAACGTGGCGGAGCACGCCGACGCCGAGGCGATGCGCCGGAACCTGTCCTTCGGCGGGGTGCTCTCCCTGCGCGACGCGGGCAAGGCGATCGGGATCGTCGGCTGGCAGCTCGCGCCGCAGCCGGTCTGGGACGTCCCGTGCCATTTCGTGGACGAGGTCATCGTCGCGCCCGACCGCCGCGGCCGCGGCTTCGGCAAGGTCCTGCGCGCCGTCGCCGCCAAGGCGATGGATCGCCGCACGAGCGAGTTTCAGGCGGGCCGGATCCGCGCGTACAACACGCCGTCGCTTTCGGGCGCGCTCGCCAACGGCCGCTCGGTCGTCGCCACGCAGTTCTGGGCGGACGCAGGCGAAGGGAGAGGGTGGCCGAGGTATTCGATGTAGGCGCGATTCGTTCCCGGTCCGCTTCAGATTCCTACTTCTCGTACACCCGCACCGCGGTCCCGTCGGCGACCGCGAGACGCTTCCCGTCCTCGCTCACGGAGATCCGCGTGCCGGCGGCGTCGCGGACTTCGGAGCGCCAGCGGCCGTCCCAGATACGGATGGAGGTGGTCGTGGCGCAGACGATGGCGCCGGTGGGGAGGAAGGCGGCGTCTTCGGCGGGGAGAGAGTCGATGAATTCGCCGCCTTCGTAGACGTCGCAGCGGCCGGGGCCGAGGACGATCCAGCGGTCGCCGGCGGGGGCGAAGCGGATGGTGCCGGGGGCGCGGGCGAGGACGATGGCTTTCACGCCCTTGTCGAGCTGGTAGAGGCGCGGGCCGTCGGTCCAGGAGACGGCGAGGAGCGAGCCGTCGCGCGAGAAATCGAACGGAAGGGCGTTCTCGCCGGCGGGGGGTGAGGCCTGGGTGGTGCTGAGGATGAGGGAGCCGTCGTCGTTGATGAAGTGGAATTCGCCGGCGGTGCCGAGGGCGGCGAGCATGGCGCCTCCGGGGTGCCAGCGGGCGGCGTCGAGGGGGCCGCGGGCCTCGGAGGACCAGAGCTTCTTCTGCGAGGGGACGTCCCAGGCCTGGATGGGTCCGTTGTCGAAGGCGACGCGGCCGCCGTTCAGGGTGAGGGCGATGGCGGAGGCGCGGGCGGCGGAGACCCGGAAGCGTTCCTTGTCGCGGGCGAGGTCGAAGACGACGGCGTCGCCGTCGGCGAGGACCGCGACGGAGTCGCCGGAGAGATCGAAGGCGCCGGCGCCGTCGAACTCCGCGGCGGGCTTGCCGGTCTCGGCGTTCCACACGGTGAGGCGCCCGCCCGCGCGCGCGGCGATCCATTTCCCGCTCGCGCGCACCGGAACGCCTCTTCCCTCGAACGCCTGCGCGCCGTCGCGCCCGCGCGCGCTGAACCCGCGGGGGCCGAGGGCGAGGGTGACGTCGCCGGCGACGAGGACGCCCGCGACGGCGGCCTGGCGCGGCTCGCCGCAGGGGGTTTCGGTGGTGCCGTCGAAGTCCCAGGCGGAGGGGCGGCCGGAGGAACAGTGGAGGACGACGTCGTCCTCGGGGGAGACGGCGATCATCGGCAGGCCCGTGTCGGGATCGGGAGGGTCGCCCTGGATCGCGGACATCGCGCCGTCTTCCGTGCGGATCACGGTGGCGCGTCCTTCCGCGTCGCGCACGACCAGGATCGTCTTGCCCGTCGCGATGTCGAATCCCGGGCCGATGTCCTGCGGGTCCTCGCCGGTGTCCGTCTTCCAGAGCACCGCGCCGCGCGGGCCCGCGCCGAGCACGATCCGCCCGTCCTCGCTCGCGACCAGCGCGCTCATCGCCGCCGCGCCCGGATACCTCTTCTCACGCCGCCCCGATTCCCCGTTGCACACGTCGAGACCGCCCGCGCGCGAGACGAGCAGCCGCCCGTCCTTCCGCCACGCCACGGCGTCGGCGCTACCGTCGATCCGGCAGACCTCGCGGTCGCCGTCGATCGCCCAGATGACGACCTCGTCGCCGTCGAGAAGTGCCACCCGCTGCCGGCGCGCGTCGACCCGCGCGCCCGCGTACGGCTCGTCGTCGCGCGCCCCGCCGCGCCGGTCCCACCGCAGCTTGCGCGCCGCGCGGCCGCCTACGAGATCGTACTCCGTCACGAACATCCGGCTCTCCCGCTCGCGCCCGTCCCAGACCCCCTCGCGCTGAACGAGCGTCAGGCGCTCGCCGTCGGGCGAGAAATGGACTTCCGAGCCGGCGAACGACGGCAGAGTGTTCTCGAGGATCTTCTTCCCGTTGTCCGCGCGGTAAAGGGTCATGACGAGATCGTCGGTCACCACCGCGACGTGCTGGGCCGTGGGTCCCCAGAAAATCCCGCGCGCCCTGGCGGCGCGCCCCTCGATCCGCGCGACCTCGCGCCGGGTCGCGCCGTCCCAGATCAGCACGCGCCCCGACGCGTCGCCGGTCGCGACCAGCTTCGCCGAAGGCGCCGTCGCCCCCGCCGTCACCAGCGACCGGTGCCCCGCGAACTCCTCCTTCATCGCGCCCGTCCGCACGTCGAACACCTCGACGCCGGATCCGTATCCCCACGCGACCCCGAGCCCGCCCTTCACGAACGCCACTCCCAGCGGCGCCCCCGTGAACGGTTCCTCGGTGAACACCTCGCGCCAGCCGGAATCGGCGAGCTCCGCGAACGCGGAAACCGAGGACAGCAGAAGCCACGCGATGACGGAGTGTCTCACGCCCCGGACCTCCCGCCCCCTGTGACCGCCCTGGAACTATTTCGTCTCGACCCAGAGCTCTTCAAATTCTACCCCAATCCCGAAGTCCTCACCCTTCTCAAATCGCACCGGCCGGCAGACCGCGTTGATGCCCTGGTATTTCTTGCCGGACATGTGGAGCTCGATGAGGAAGGGGCGGATGGGGAGGCCGTTCCTGCGGATCTTGAATTCGCCGAGCAGGGCGCCCTTCAGGCTCACGTTCTTGACGCGCGCCGTGCCCTCGTCGATTTTCTTGCGGGCGGGATCGAGGATGCGGATCTTCGCTTCGATGGAGACTTCGTTGCGCTTGTAGCGGCGGACGTCCTCGAGTTCCTGCTCGAAGAGCGTTTTGAACTCCTCGACTTTGACCTCACGGGTCATCGGGATCTCCTTGGAGCTTGGGGACCGTCGATCCGGGCTGCGGGAGAATATAGGCGGGAAGGGTCCGCAATGCCACTCAATGTTCCCCCCGAGGGGGGAGCGGAGGATCGCCTGGCGTTTCGGCGGCGACGGTTCCGTTCCTCGTGCTTCGTTACTCGTTTCTCGTTCCGTGTGACCCCGACTTTGTCTGGATCGGCGGGACTTGAAGTTCCGCCCTGCCAAGCGGGTCTGCAAGAATTTCGCCGGACCCGCTTAAGTGTGCGCCAGGCCCTTCTCCAGATCGGCGAGGATGTCGTTCACGTTCTCGAGCCCGAGCGAGAGGCGGAGGCCGGATTTTTCAAGGCCGCAGGCGCCCTGGTCGTCCGCGGAGAGGGTCGCGTGCGTCATCTGGGTCGGGCTCTCGATGAGCGTGCGCACCTGGCCGAGGGAGACCGCGAGCGTCACGGCGTAGGCGTTCCGCGCGACGTAGTTGAGGACGTGGTTCACGTCTCCGTGGACGGTGAAGTAGATCATCGAGCCGGGCGCGAATCCGCCGGCGTAGTCGACCATCTGCGTGCGGGCGAGCTGGTACTGCGGGAAGGACGGAAGCCCCGGATACGATACCCGCGCGACCTTCGGGTGCCGCTCCAGGAAGTCCGCGACCCGGCGGGCCGAATCCTGCTGCTGGCGCATGCGGAGGGGAAGGGTCGGCAGTCCGTAGACGAAGATCGGCCAGGCCGACTTCGGCGCGAGGCAGCCGCCGAAATCCTTGCGGTACAGGAGCATCTGGCTCGAGAATTCCTTCCGCGTGATCACCGCGCCGCCCATGTCGGTCCCGAATCCGCCGAGGTTCTTCGTGAGCGAGTGCACCACCATGTCCGCGCCGAGCGTGAGCGGCCGCTGGCAGAACGGCGTCGCGAAGGTGTTGTCGATCACGATCTGCGCGCGCGGACGTCCTTTTCGCGCGTACTTCTCGCACACCGCGCGCGCCGCGCCGATGTCGATGAGCTCCATGGTCGGATTCGCGGGGGACTCGAAGTAGACCGCGCGCGTCGCGGGCGTGAGCGCCCTCGCGAGCGCCCCTTCACGCGTCAGGTCCGCATAGACCACCCGGATGCCGAGGCGGGGGTACCAGTTCTTGAAGAGGGAGAACGAGCAGCCGTAGAGCGTGCGGTGAACGACCATCTCGTCGCCGTGCTGGAGGAGGACTCCCAGTCCGGCGGAGACGGCGGCCATGCCGGTCGCAAACGTGGCGGCGAACTCGCCGCACTCCGCCTCCGCGAGGGATTCCTCCAGCATTCCGCGGACCGGCTCGTCGAGCCGGTCGTAGATGTAGATCGGGCTCGCCTTCGACGGCTCGAGGCCCTCGCGCGCGAAACTTTCGAAGCCCAGCGCGCCGCGTTCTGCCGAGCCGAGCCGGTAGGCCGCCGAACTCGAGATCGGCGGCACCAGGTGGTGCGAGTAGTCCCATTTCTTCGTGTGCGCCCGTCCGTGGACGAGAAACGTCTCCATCCCGTAGGAGGGGCGGTGGGGCGAAGCGGCTTTCGCCGCGTGTTTTCCGTCCCGGCCTACTTCGGGGCCGGTTCCTCCTTTACGAGTTCGCCGCACTCGGGCATTTTCCCTTCGCAGTAGTCGATGCACAGTTTCTCCTGTTCCGCCGGCTGCGTCCAATCCTTCCCGGTGCACTGGCACTTATAGACGGCCAGGAGGCCTTTCTTGTCGGGGTACAGGGTGCGGCGTTCGACTTTGGGTTTATCGGCGGGTGGCTGGGGGTCCTTATTGGTTTCGGGTTCCTTCACGGGCTTCGGCATCTTCGGCGGTTCCTGCGCGTTCACGGGGGGCACCGGCGCCGGATCCGGCGGTTTTTCGCAGCCTGCGATCACGGCCCCCGCGAGCATCAATCCCAGCACGCGTTTCATCGGTCTCTCCTCGTTTGGAATGCAGAGCGTAGCATGCCGCCCGAGGTAACGGACAGCGGGCCGGGGAGATTCCAGGGAATTGCGGTGACGCGGGCGAAGGGAGCCATAAGCCAGATGGGATGAGAAGGCCAACCTCCGTTGGCGAAGTACCCTGTTAGGGGTCTTCATTAACCTAGCGGGCTCAAGGCCCAGAAACGGAGGTTGGCTATGGGTCAGGTTACCAAGAC
>JACPRD010000210.1 GCA_016190145.1 Planctomycetota bacterium
CCCCCCGCCCCCTCCGAAAACCCCGACGCGCGCGTCGTCCTCTTCTTCGATTCCTGAACCTGAAACGACTGAGCGGTCGGCCTCGACCGCGTCCTGCGCCGCCGGTTCGGCGTCGCGCCCGACATCGATATGGAGAAGGGCACCGCGACGCTCGCGTTTGCGAAGGCGCCGGTACTCGACGTCGCGACATTCGCGCAGGCGATGACGGAAGCGAGCCATCGGCTGCGCGCGGTGGGCGTCGAGTTGCGCGGCACGTTCGAGAGCGGGCGGTTTCGCGTGGCGGGAAGCGGCCAGGTCTTCGAGGCCGCGGGTCCCGCCGGCCCGGCGCGCGTGCACGGCCGGCTCGAGCCGCTGGAGGCGCCGCGCCTGGTCGTCGACCGCGTGGAATAGCCGGCCGCGATCCTCTACATAATCGACTCCCGGCACTATACTTAAGCGCATGACACTTGCGACGGCCGCCCAGCCCCTGTCCGACCGCCTCGCGGCCCTCGTTGGCTCGGAGCGCGTTTCGACCGACCCGGCGAAGCTGAAGGAGGCGGCGCGCGACCTGACGGAGGTGCGCGGGACGCCGCCGGACGCGATCGTGAAGCCGGACACGGTGGAGCATGTGCAGGCGGTGCTGCGGTTCGCGAACGCGGAGAAGATTCCGGTCACGCCGGTCCTCTACAACACGAACGTCGGCGGGCTCGCGCTGCCGGCGCACGGCGGGATCCTGCTCGACATGACGGGAATGAACCGGATCCTGGAAGTCCGGCCGGACGACCTCTACATGGTGCTGGAACCCGGCGTGCAGTGGGGGCAGGTCAAGGAGCACCTCGACCGCAACTTTCCCCAGACGCGGTTCGCGTATTCGCTGTCGCCACCGGAAACTTCGGTCGTCGCCAATGCGCTCATGGACGGGCTCCTGAACCTGTCGCTCCGATTCGGGACGTGCGCCGAATGGCTCAACGGCGTCGAGGCCGTCCTCCCCGACGGTACGATCGTCCGCACCGGCTCGCGCGCGTGGACCGACCAGCAGTGGTGCACCAACGCCCCCATGCCCGACCTCACCGGCCTCTTCATCAATTTCCACGGCACCACAGGCATCGTCACCAAGGCCTCTATCCGGATCCAGCAGTCGAAACGCCTCCGCCGGCGGTTCTTCCTCATGGGCTACGACGTCGACGCCGCGTTCGCCGTCGTGCGCGCGCTCGTGAAGGAAGAAATCTGCGACGACATCGGCATCCTCACGTGGCCCACCGCGAAAATGCTCTTCGGCGAGACGCGCCCCGTCTGGCGCGATCCCTCCGAGCCGCTCATGATGCTCTACGCGGACATGTCCACGAACCGGCAGGCCGACCTCGACCTCCGGATGTCGATCCTCGACGAAATCCTCGCCGCCGCGCGCGCGAAAGGCGCGAAGTTCCAGGGCCCCCTCGACGTCCGCGACCTCGTGAAAATCGAGCCTCGCTTCCAGAAGTTCGCCGAGTTCCCCACCCGCCTCGATTTCCTGCTCGACCACAAGGGCGGCGGCCTCTCGTGGGTCGGGACGTACGGGCCGACGAGCCGCTGGGAAGAAGGCACGAAGCTCTCGATGAAGATCATGGAGGAGCACGGGTTTCCGCCGCTTGCGGTGGCGCGGCCGATGGCGCAGTCGCATTTCGGCGTGCTGCGGCTGATCGAAACGTTCGACCGCGACGATCCGGCGCAGGTCGCGGCGGTGGCGAAGGTCAACATGGCGCTCGTGGACGCGCTTCTGCCAATGGGATTCGTCCCCTACAAGACGCCCGCCTGGGTGCATGCGCGCTACGGCGACAAGCTCGACCCCGGGTTCCGCGAGCTGCTCAACCGCGTCCGAAAGGTCATGGATCCGAACGGGATTCTCAATCCGGGAAAGTGGTCCGTATGAAACATCGTTTCGTGCCTCGTGCCTCGTGCTTCGTTCCGGTCGTCCGGCGCGGGATGCGATGAACGAAGCACGAAGCACGAAGCACGTGTCGCGGCCGCTTTTCGCGCGATGGCCGAAACTCGCCGAGACCGCCCCCATCGTCGAGCTGGGCGACTTCCCCACCCCCGTCGCCCCCCTTCCGAAACTCGGCGCACAATGGGGCCTCAATCTCTGGGTGAAGCGCGACGACATCACCGGCGCCGCGTTCGGCGGGAACAAAGTGAGGAAGCTCGAGTTCCTTCTCGCCGATGCGCAGGCGCGCGCGAAACGCATCTGGGCCTACGCCGTCACCGGCTCGAACTGGGCCGTCGCCGTCGCGCACTACGCGAAATCCGTCGGACTTCCCGTCGACCTGCTGCTGTTCAAGCGGCCGATGAATCCCTACCTGGAAGGGAATCTCGCGCTCGCGCGACGCCTCGCGCGGTCCGTGCAGATCACCCGCAGCGTCATGACGATTCCCTTCAACGGCGCCGTGCAGTGGCTCAAAGGCGAGCGCACGTACATCATGCCCCCGGGCGGATCTTCGGCGCTTTCGTCGCTCGGCTACATCAACGCCGGGCTGGAGCTGGCCGACCAAGTGAAAGCCGGCCTTCTCCCGAAACCCGACGTCATCGTCGCCGCGCTCGGCACCGGCGGCACCCTCGCCGGCATCCTCGCCGGCCTCCGCCTCGGCGGCCTCGACGCCCGCGTCCTCGGCATCCGCGTCAGCGACCGCATCATCTCCAACGCCACCCTCACCGCCCGCCTCGCCCGCCGCGCCGCCGCCCTCCTCGCCCGCCGCGCCGGCGAAGACTCCGCCGTCGTCCCCGTCCGCGCCGCCGACTTCCGCGTCGTCCACGACTTCATCGGCGGCGGCTACGGCGTCCCCACCGCCGAAGGCGACGCCGCCGCCCACGAACTGGCCGAGCTGGAAGGGCTGAAGGCCGAATCGACATACACGGCCAAGGCGCTCGCGGGGCTCAAGGCGCTGGCGCCGACGCTGCCGAAGGGATCGCGGGTGCTGTTCTGGCTGACATGTAATTCGCGGGAGACTGGGAAGCTCTAAGAAGGGCTGACGTGCAACTTCAACTTCCAAGGTTTCAACTTCAGGTAATCTCCAACTTCAAAGAGACAACTTCAACGCAGCGCCGTCTGGGCCGGTGATCCGTACGGAGATCAGGACGTCCGATCCGGCGGGTATGAACTGTTCGATCAGTGCGGCAATGGCCGCGACCTGATCGTAACGCTCCCCGCCCGGCCTCACTGACCGCGGTCCCCCGCTTCCCACTTCGCCCCCCCTGTCGTACGCTTCACCCCGTGAACCAGTTCCTCCGCAACGCCCTCATGGTCCTCGTCTGGATCGCGGTCGCCGCGGGCGTCGTGTGGCTTGGCGTGCGGTTTCAGCGGCACCTGATGCCGTTCCTGTGCGTAGTCTCGGTGCTGCTGCCGTTCCTCTACATCATGGTCTGCGTGCTTTACCCTTCGTGGGGGGACACGAAATGTCCGAAGTGCGGCAAGGCGGCGCTGGTGCGGCCGGACAAGTCGGTGCCGGTGGGGGTGGTGTGCACGGCGTGCGGATTCCGGGACGACGACATGTACCGGCCGTACCTGAATGAAATGTACTGATCCTGCGGGTGGCCGCGTCGGCTCGTCGAGACCTTCGTCGTCATGTCAGGTCAGATAGCATCTTGCTCGTGCGGAATCAACGTCCACCTCTCGCCCATCCCACGCCCTTCAACGCCGAACTCCGAACGCCGAACTCCGAACGTGGCGTTACCGTTCGCTGGCCTTCTTCAGTTCCGGCCGCGGCTGCGCCTTCCACGCTTTGACGTCATCGAGAAGCGCCGCGACGGCCGCGTCGAGCTGCACGTCGACGCCGCGGGGCATCTCGCCGGGGCGGGGCCAGAGGACGATGTCGGGGACGCAGCCGTTGAGCTCCATGTCCTGCCCGGTGTCGCGCAGGAACCAGCCGCGGGTGGGCATGCGGAGGAAACCGACATCCATCACGGCCGAGCCGCCGGTCGAAATCACGCCTCCCGCGGTCGGCACGCCGACCACCCTTCCCCGCTTGAGCGTTTTGACGGCGTGGCTGAAGATCTCGGCGTTGGAGAAGGAGTTCTGGTTGCAGAGGACGACGATGGGCTTGTCCCAGGTCGCGTAGACGCGCCGGTCCTGCGGGTAGCCGGGGCCGCCGCCGCGCGGGACCGTGACGGCGTGCGTCGGCTGCGTGAGGATCGTGAGGAGATGGTCCGCGGTGAAACCGCCGCCGTTCTCGCGGACGTCGATCACGAGGCCGTCCTTGCCGCAGCCCACGGCGTAGAGCTCGCGCTCGAACTGCTGGAAGCTGGGCCAGTCCATGCCGCGGATGTGCAGGTAGCCGAGCGTGCCGCCGGAAGCGGCGTCGACCTTCGCGCGCGTGTCCTTCACCCACTTGCGGTAGAGGATGCCGGGGACCTCGTTCCATCCCGCGGGCCGGAGAGCCGCCGTCCGGACGCGGTTGGCGGATTTGACGCGCTGCGTCATGACGCGCGGGGCTTCCGAGTCCAGGACGTGCAGGCGGATCTCCCGGTCGAGCGGGCCGTTGAGAAGAGCCACCAGGTCGGCGCCGGGGTCGACGCGCGTGCCGTCGATCTTGACGACGACGTCGCCGGCGTCGAGCTTCGACGTCGCCCGGTCGGCGGGGCCGTCCGCCACGACCTCCGCGATCCGCAGGCCGGGGCCGGGCCACGCGGCGTCCCACCGGATCCCGAGCCACGGCGTCGCGGGCTGCCACGCGTCCGGCGGCCGCCAGGACTCGCGGTTGGAGTAGAACCCGAGGTGCGAGCCGTTCAGTTCGCCCAGCATCAGGTTCACACAGTCGGAGAGCGCGCGGGCATCGGGAGAAGCGGCCACCTCCTCGTACTTGCGACGGACCGCTTCCCAGTCGCGGTTGTTCAGCCGCCCGTCGTACCAGTTGTCGCGCATGAGCCGCCAGGCGCGCAGGAACGCGGCGCGGTTGCGCGCCGCGAGGTCGACTTCCTGCCGGGCCGCGAACGCGTACGCCTTGACGTCGTTTCCCTTCACCATTCCGGGCAGCCCCTCGGAGAGCCAGAGAATCTGGTCGTCCGCCTCGACCCACCGCGCGCGCGTCCCGGTCTTCGCCGTGATCGTCTTCGGCGCGCCCGGCTCCGGGAACTCCACCGAGCGCGTGTCGCGCCCGCCCGCCCACGACGCCGTGAACGCCAGCCGCTTCGAATCGTGCTTCCAGAACAGCCCGCCCTCCTCGACGTCGGCCGTCGCGATGCGCCGCACGCGCTCGTGGATCAGGTCGAAATCGATCGCGACCGCGTCGGGGCCCTTCCCTCTCTTCTTCTTCTCCTGCCCGCGCTCCTCCGGTTTCCCGTCGCCCTCCTTGCGCTCCTTCTTCATCTTCTCGAGCGCCTCGTCGAGCGTGCGCTCGCGCTTCGCCTTCTCGTCGTCTTCGCGCCGGAGCCACACGTACCAGACGTCGACCTCCTTGTCGTGGCGCCGTCCGACGAAGGCCAGCACGCGCCCGTCCGGAGACCACGCGGGGCCGTATTCGTTGTCGGGGTGGCGCGACACGTTCACGGGCTCGTTCGAGCCGTCGGCGCGCCGGATCCAGATGTCGCGGTTGAAGTCGGCGTCGTCGAGCGCGTAGGCGATCCAGCGGCCGTCGGGAGACCAGTCGTAGTCGGGCTCGTTCCACGACTGGAAGAGCCGCTTCTGGTCCGTGCCGTCCGGCTTCATCGTCCAGAGATCGCCGCTTCCCTTCACGAACGCCACGCGCGAGCCGTCCGGCGAGGGCTGCACCGCGGTCTCGCCCGGCTCGTCGTCCGTCAGCTTCTTCAGCGCGAACCCGTCGTTCTGCCACCAGTACTTCGCGGGGTCGCGCCGCTCGGCGCGCCAGAGATCCGCGCGGCCGCCGGCGTCGCTCGCGAAAATGATCCCGTTCCCGTCGGCGGTGAACGCCGGGTCGCGTTCTTCTTCGGAAGTGCGCGTCACCTGTCGCGGCTCGCGCAGAACCGTGTCCATGACCCAGACGTCGCCGCCGGCCACGAACGCAACCTCGAGGCCGTCGGATGTGAAGCTGAGGTCGTCGGCCTTCGCCACCGACCGCCGCTCGAGCGGCGCCGGGGTCACGTCGGCCGCCGCCGAAATCTCGATCCGCGCGGGCTCCGCGTCCCGGCCCGGACGGAAACGGTACAGGTCGAACAGCACCCGGAACACGACCGTCGATCCGTCGCGCGAAACGCAGGGGAAGACGAAGGCGTCCTCCTTGAAGCGCGTCAGCGCACGCGTCGCGCCCGTCGAAAGATCCAGCTCTCGCAGGTTGTAGACTCCGTCCTCCGCGCCGCAGTACCAGAGCGCCCCGCCGTCCGCGCGCCAGAGCGGCCAGCGGCACTCCGTCGCGAGCCCCAGCACCTGCCGGAACTTTCCCTCTTCGTACAGCCACACCTGCGCCGCCGACGACCCGCGATATCCCTTCCGCCACCACGCCGTCCCCTCGCGCACGAACGCCATCCGCTTCCCGTCGGGCGACAGCCGTCCCGCGTCGCCGTAGTCGTCGAAGATCATCTCGGGCTGTTTCTGGCCGGCGCGATCGATTTTCCAGAAGCGTGCGGAGCCGGCCCAGTGGGTATCGGCGGCGCTGCGGGCGAGGAGCGAGGCGCCGTCGGGGTACCAGTCCTGGAGGGAGAACCCCGCGGTGTGGATCGTGAGGGGCCGGGGTTCGCCTCCCGCCGCGGGCATGAGGAAGATCTGCCGGCCGAGGCCGCGATCGCTGGTGAAGGCGATTTCCGCGCCGTCGGGGGAGAACGCCGGCTCGCCGTCCTCGGCCGGGTGCGACGTCAGCCGCCGCGCCGTACCGCCTTCCACCGCCACGGCCCAGAGGTCCCCGCGCCAGGAAAACGCGACCGTCTTCCCGTCCGGCGAGAGCGCCGGCGCGGAGGCCAGGCGGATCGGCACTGGCTGCTGGGCGAAGGCGAGGTGCGGGAAGAGAACGGCGACGAGACACGCTGAGAGAATCCGAGGCATCCGAGGCTCCGTGGGTTGGATCGAGCCCGCACAGGATAGCGTTCCGGCGAACACTCAGAGCCGCAATTTCGCGGCTGAGGTGCGCCGGGTTCGGAGTTCGGAGTTCGGTGTTCGGCGTTGAAGCTCCGCGGAGGGGCCGTTGAATCGAATCGTTGTCGTACGAATGCGCTTCTACTTCTTCCTTCGAACCCGATAAGTCGCATCTTGTTCAAAGGAAAGTCCCACGGTGTGGACGCCTTCGTCCTCGCTGAATTCGAAGCCGGAATCCGTTGCCAGATCCAGCTTCCAGCGAAGAGCTCGCTCCGTGCAATCCGGAGGACGCCAGTCCTCCGGGTGTGCCTGAATGAGCGGAATCACGAAATAGCCGGTCGCGTCGGTGCGAATCCTCACGATTCGCTGCTTGGCAAAGAAGGGCTCGAGGTCCAGCTCCAGCCCGGGCACAGGTTCTCCGGTTTCCTCCGAAATGACCCGCGCCTTGACCTCGAGATTCTTCTCTTCTGTCAACACCAGACTCGCGCGGAGGCTTGTGAGGGAGAGCAGCCCTGTTGAGTACGACGCGCCATGACCGGGCGAAAAGGCGACTGTCCAGTATCGGCATCCCTCCAGTTGTTCTGGCTTGATGCTTCTCCAGGCCAGACGCACCCGTTCAACCCCGGCATCGTCAGTCTCGCCGGAAGCTTGGGTGTGCAGCGGATCGTTCCAGCCGAGTGGAGGCCCCTCCAGGTAGAACCCCACGTGGACATTCCGCACAGGCAGACCGGCCACGTCGCGAACCAGTATCTCGAACAGCGGCATTTCGTGCTTCGTGACGCGGACGAAATACCGGCCGGCCGGTTTCGCCAGGTAGAGTCCCGGCAATTCTCTCGGCATGAGATCCGTCTCGATTTCCGCGAACGCCTGAACCTCATGACGGGGCAGGTGGAAGTTGAATTTCAAGGTGAGCGCCTCCGAGACTCCCATCAGCTCACACTCGCCGACATCGTCCGTCGTGAGGACGACGCTTCCGGGACCGCCGCCCGACATGCAGCAGAAGGCGACCATCGCAGGGTCTTCGGAAGGAAGAGACATGTAGGCTTCCACGACGACCGCCGCATGAGGGATCACGAGTCCGTCATCCCCGACCAGACGGACCCTGACCTTCGACAACTCCGGAAGCCTGATCTCGACAGGATTCTGGGCGAGTCGCGAGGGTTCAAGAACGCCGTCGAACCAGCGCGGAAACCCCAGCGAGTCCTTCCAGAGGACGGCCACTCTGAGGCCTGCCCCGCTGACGTCCGGCGGTCTGGGCAGGATGGCGAGGCCGTCCTCGTCGGCGTCGAAAACCGGGACCGCCTTCGCGGCCTGAGGAAAACAAGCCCGAGCCCTTTGAGCCGCGGCACCGGATTCGGTGAGGATCCGCAATCCAAGAGCTCCCTCGGGAGCGGCAGCAGGTCGGGTTTCGTTCGGTGAATCGCCGGATCGGGCCCCTGGAGTCCGGGGCTGGACGTTCGAATGGCTCTCCGCAGGGCGGCGCAACGCCCCTGGCCGAAACAGAATCCAAACGGCAAACACCACCGCGAGCATGAGGATGACGGCAACGATAGAACCGCTTCGACGCATGCTGGCCACCCCGAACGACTGAACGCCGCCTATTCCCAGCCGTTCTCTTCCTCAATCGGAATCGGTTCCGGGTACCGCACGTCGAAATGGTGGTGGCCCGTCGTGAACCGGAGGACGAGGAAATGGTGGATGGCGTCGGAAATGAGGAGCGCGAGGCCGATGCGCAGGCCCCAGGTGAAAACGAGGCTGTGCAGGGGGAACAGGAACGCGCCTGCCGCTCCAAGGACGCCCACATAGCCGTGGTGGATGCGCATGCCCAGCGTGAGCGGCGCCACAAATGACGTGTCCCGGGTGGATTGGAGATCCAGGCCCCAGCGGCACAGGCAGGTGAACGCCTCGAACGCGATCGTCAGGGCCACGACCCACGTCAGGTCTACGGTGCTGATGGTTCCCCCTCCGGGTGTCTGCCTTGGTGCCTCAGTATAGAACGGGACCGGGGGGATCCGTATTCGCGAATTACCCGATTTTCGTGTGGCTCAGCACCTCGTAAGTCTCCAGCGCATTGGT
Organism: Planctomycetota bacterium; assembly: GCA_016190145.1. Lineage (GTDB taxonomy): Bacteria > Planctomycetota > MHYJ01 > WSZJ01 > WSZJ01 > WSZJ01. Next base: position 9,047 of record JACPRD010000210.1, read on the forward strand.
CATTTTCATCGGCCCGTGCGGCGCAGGCTTCCCGCTCGCCTTCGCCTGCTGGTGCCCCTTCTCGAACGCCTGCGACTTCGTCCAGGCCTCGAAGTCCTCCTTCGAGCGCCAGGTCGACAGCGAAATGTGCCGCCGCGGGTTCTCGGCGCACTTCAGGAACATGAAGTTGATGAATCCCGGCTGCTGGTCGACGAGCCCCGAGCGTTTCAGGAACCGCTCCTCGAGCACCTTCGCGGAAGCCTCGTCCTCGCAGGCGAAGACGTTCATGGCGACGTACATGGCTCGCGTCTCCTATTTCTTGAACAGCTCGCGCGCGATGATGATCCGCTGGATCTGGCTCGTGCCCTCGTAGATCGAGAAGATCTTCGCGTCGCGCATCAGCTTTTCAACCGGGTACTCGCGCGAGTACCCGTACCCGCCGAACACCTGCACCGCGTCCGTCGTCACCTTCATCACCATGTCCGCCGCGAACGCCTTCGCGAACGCCGCTTCCTTCGAGTTCTTCAGCCCCGCGTCGAGCCGGTAGCCCGCGTTCCACACGAGGTGGCGCGCGGCGTCGACCTGGATGGCCATGTCGGCGATCATGAACGCGATGGCCTGCTGGTCGGAGAGCGGCTTGCCGAACGCCTTGCGCTCCGACGCGTAGCGCACGCTTTCGTCGAGCGCCCGCCGGCCGACGCCGATCGAGATCGCGGCGATCGCGGGGCGGGAGCGGTCGAAGACCTGCATCGCGAGCTTGAACCCCTCCCCTTCCTTGCCCAGCAGGTGCGTCTTCGGAATGCGCACATCCTCGTAGCTCAGCGAACACGTGTCGCTCGCGCACTGCCCCAGCTTGATCTCCTTCTTCCCGATCTTCACGCCCTTCCACTCCCGCTCCACCAGGAAGCACGACATCCCGTTGTAGCGCGCCGCCTTGTCCGTGTAAGCGAAGACGCAGTGGAAGTTCGCCACGGTGCCGTTCGTGATGAACTGCTTCGCGCCGTTCAGCACGTAGTGGTCGCCGTCCTTGCGCGCCGTCGACTGGATCCCCGCGACGTCGCTTCCCGCCTCGGGCTCCGTCAGCGCGTACGCGCCCATCCAGCCCTCGTTGACCTTCTGAAGGTAGCGCTTCTTGATGTCCTCCGACCCGCCGAGGATCACGGGCCAGTTGGCGAGGGCATTGACTTCCATGGAAGCGGCGACGCCGGAGCAGGCCCAGCCGAGCTCTTCGTTGATGATGATTTCTTCGAGGAGGCCGAGTCCGGGGCCGCCGTAGGCTTCGGGGACGTTGGGGTTGAGGAGGCCGAGTTCGAGGGCCTTTTTGAAGAGGGCGTGGGGGAATTCGTGGTGCTCGTCGAGTTTCGCGGCGACCGGGGCGATATCGGTAACCGCGAATTTGCGCGCGAGGTCGCGGAGTTCTTTCTGGAGGTCGTTGAGGGTGAAGTCGATCATGGAAGCGTCCTTGAAGTGAAGCGAGGTGTGGCATCGACTTTACCCCGATCCGCGGGGGGTGTCAACGCGGCTGGGCGGCGAGGAGGTCTTCGCCGCCGCGGGGGTCGCCGGCCTGGAGTCGGACGTGGCCGCGGAGGGATCGGAGGGGCGGGGTGTCGCACAGGGCGACGGCGCGGTCGAGTTCGCGGACCGCTCCGGGCAGGTCTCCGGCTTCGCGCAGGAGCATGGCGAGGAAGACGCGCGGGCCGAGCAGTTCGGGCGCCATTTCGACGGCGTCGCGCGCGCGGGGCACGGCGGCGGCGGGGCCCGAGCGCTCGCGGAGGCCGCGTGCGAGGCCGAGAAGCGACGGCAGGAAGGCGGGATCGAGCGCGAGGGCTGCCTCGAAGTCCTCGACGGCGCCTTTCCAGCCGGCGGAGCGCGCGTCGAGCAGTCCGGTCAGGTGGTGGAACAGCGCGGAACGTGCGGGGACGCGTGCAAGGGCTTCGCGCGCCTCGTCCCGGCGGCCCTGCGAGATCAGGATCGCGGCCTGTTCGAGGGAAGCGAGCGGATCCGCGGGATCGATCGAGGCGGCGGTCCGGGCTTCCGCGATCCGGCCGAGCGCGGCCAGGGAGAGCGCGCGCAGGTGGCGGCGCTCGCGCGATTCGGGGCCGATCTGCCTCGCGCGGTCGAGGTCCGCGAGCGCCGCGTCCGGGCGGTCGCACAGCCAGCGGTACCGCGCGCGAGTCGCCCAGGATCCGGCTTGCTCCGGGTGCCTGTCGACCAGCACGTCGCAGAAAATCCCCGCCGCGGCGAAATGCCGGGGATCCGCCATCGCGGCGCGGGCGGCGGCGAGATCGGCAGCGGCCGCCACCTCCGCCGACTCCGCGAACGCCGCGCGCTCCGCCTCTTCCTTCGCGCGAATCGCCCCCGCCACACGCGCCAGCCCCTCCACGGCGCGCGAATTCCCCGGGTCCTCCTTCAGCACCGAGTGGTAGCGGGCCGCCGCGATGTTGAGCAGGCCGGGGATCCTGGCGGCCTGTTCCTCGAGGGAAGCGCCCTCGTCGAGGTCCTTGAGGACGTTTTCGGCGGTGGCGACGCGTTCGTACCACAGGATGCCGAGGAGCGAAGCGCCGAAGAGGACGGCCGCGCAGAGCGCCGCGGTCAAGGCGGGATTCCGGGAGGCGCGGCGTTTCAGGATGCCGAGCCTGCCGACGGGGCGCGCGACGATGGGTTCGCCGGCCATGAAGCGTCCGAGGTCCTCGGCGAGTTCCTTGGCATCGGGGTAGCGCTTGCCCGGATCTTTTTCGAGGCAGTGCATGATGATCGTTTCGAGATCGCGGTGCACTTTGGGCGCGTGCGTGCGGACGGGAACGGGATCGGTGTGGATGGTGGCGTAGACGGAGGCGGCCGCGGCGTCGCCGTCGAACGGCAGTTTGCCGGTGACGATCTCGTAGAGGATGCAGCCGGTGGCGAACACGTCGGTGGACGGGCCGAGGATTTCCTGGAGGCCCAGGGCCTGTTCGGGGGACATGTAGGCGGGCGTGCCGAAGACGTCGCCCGCGACGGTGAGGCGGGTCACGACGGTCTTGTCCACGGCGAGTCCGAAGTCGACGACCTTGGACTGCCCGCCTTTCGGGGTCGGCAGGACCAGCACGTTTTCCGGTTTCATATCGCGATGGGTGATCCCGGCCTGGTGCGCGGCGCCCAGCCCTTCCGCGGCCTGCCGCACCAGCTCGATGCGCCTTCGCATTTCGGGGCCGGTCGCGCGGTGCGCGATGCGCTGGCGGAGCGTTTCTCCCGGCACGTACTCGAGCGCGATGAAAACCGAGTCGTTCTCCACTCCGACCTCGTACACCTGCACGATGTTCGGGTGCGCGAGGCGCGCCGCCGCGCGGGCCTCGCGGAGGAACCGCTCCCGGTGGTCGTCGTGCTTGGCGTGCTCCTCGTGCAGCAGCTTGAGCGCGCACCAGCGGCCCAGCGTGTTGTCCCACGCCTTCCAGATGCTCCCCATCCCGCCGGAGCCGATTTTCTCGATCAACGTATAGCGCCCGAACGCCGCCTTCGGATCGAGCGCCGCCGCGCGCACCTCGTCAGGCACGATCCTCGTGTGCGTCGTCGTGACCAGTTCGCCCGGGATCCGCGTGGTGGAATTCATGCGGTCGCGCCGGATGCGGTCGATGTCGCTGTTGCGGAGGAGGCCGGCCTGGAGAAGTGCGACGACGAGGGGTTCGCCGGAGGTCACCGACTGTTTCCGGATCCGGTCCAGCTCGAAGGCCGAGAGCAGTCCTTCGTCGACGGCGATACGGGCAAGCTCGGTGTCGTTCATCAGAGATGAAATTAGCGCATGCGGAGGGGGTTGGGCTACTGAGAAGTGGTGGGATGGCCGGCGGGGAGGAAGGAAGCCATAAGCCATAGGCCATAAGCCATAAGCGGCGCGCTTCGCGCGCCACCTCGTACGGAGGGGACTTCAGACATCCCGGGCACACGGTGGCCCGGGAACACTGAAGTCCATTGCGCCCGGGGTGGCGCGCGAAGCGCGCCGCTTATGGCTTATAGGTTATGGCTTATGGCTGGCCTGAGGCTTACCATGCCACACCATGCCCACCGCCCGAGACATCGCCGCCTGGATCCAGGCCGAACTCACCGGAGACCCGGACATCGAAGTCCGCGACGTCAACGCCATCGACGGCGCGCGCGCGGGCGACGCCGTGTACGCCCTCGACGCCAGACGCCTCGCGGCCGCCGAACAGACTCCCGCGGCCGTCGTCCTCGTGCCACGGAACCTCGCCAGTTCCCTCAAGACCCTCCTCAAAACCGACGACCCCCGCGTCGCCTTCGCCACTCTCGTCGACCGCTTCCGCCCCCCCGACAAACCCCTCCCCGGCATCCACGCCTCCGCCTCCGTCGCGCGCGACGCCCGCATCGCGAAAACTGCTTCCGTCGGCCCGTTCGCGGTCGTCGAACCGGGCACGCAGGTCGGGGAGCGCGCGGTGATCGGGGCGGGTTGCGCGCTGGGGGCGCGGAGCGTGGTGGGGGACGACACGGTGCTGAGCGCGCGGGTGGCGGTTTACCACGACTGCCGGATCGGCGCGCGCGGGCTCGTGCACTCGGGGGTCGTGATCGGGTCGGACGGGTTCGGATTCGCGCAGGATCCGAGCGGGCGGCACATGAAGATCCGCCAGATCGGGAACGTGGAGATTGGCGACGACGTGGAGATCGGCGCGAACACGGCGATCGATCGGGCGACGTTCGGCTCGACGCTGATCGGCGACGGGACCAAGATCGACAACCTCTGCCACATCGGGCACAACTGCCGGATCGGAAAGCACGTGCTGCTCGCGGCGCAGGTCGGGCTTTCCGGCTCGATCGAAATCGGCGACCACGCGATCCTCCTGGGCCAGGTGGGCGTCAAGGACCATCTCCGGATCGGAGCCCGCGCGATCATCCTCCCGCAGAGCGGCCTGAGCCAGGATGTGCCCGACGGCACCGTCTGGTTCGGCTCCCCCGCTCTCCCGCGCATGCAGCGCGAACGCGAATTCGCCGCGCTGCACCGCCTTCCCGAGCTGCTCAAGCGCGTCTCCCGCATCGAGCGAAAGCTCGGCACCGATGGTGCCGAAAAAGAACGGCCGACGGAATAGCCACGTGGGCGCGACGTCCGCAGGAAGGCCGAGAACTCCGTCGGCTGTTTCGTTCATCGTTACTCGTTACTCGTTTCTCGTTCCGCGTGAACAGAGACACGGCGAAGAGGGAGCTTGCCCATCGGACGGGGCTTCCGCGCTTCGTACTTCGTTCCGCATTCCCGGTGTGGTCGGCCGCCACGAAGCACGAGGCACGGTGCCTCCTTCGTGCGTGTGCCCCGGTCGCAGGACTCGATTTTTCATGCGGAACGAGAAACGAGTAACGAGGAACGAAACTGCCTCGGAGCCGACCCCTCCGGAACCTCCCCCCAGCCCCCGCGGCGGTGCCTCTTACGTCGCGCTTGCGCTTGCAGCGAGAGCTGAAGCGGCAGCGCGTCCGCTGCGAACAGCACCTTCCATCGTCGCCGGCAGCCCGGTGTCCGTCCACGCGCCGGCCAGGAACAGGTTCGGATAGCGCGTCTTCGGCCCCGGACGGAGCGGCGCCGTGCCGGGAGCCGAGGTAAACGTGGCGCGATGCTCGCGCGAGACGAGAAAACGGACGAGGACGGCGGGGGCGGTGAAGCGCCGCTTGATTTCGGCGTCGCAGTCGGAGGCGATCTCCGCGGCGGGCCTATGGGCCCAGTCGTGCGCCGCGGAGACGGAAAACGAGAGGTGCTGCCCCGGCGCCCTGTCCTCCGAGAGCTTCGAGCGGTTGAAGACCCAGTGAACGCGCGAGTCGACCATCGCGAAAAAATCCAGGTCGGTCACGGGGCGGTCGTACCAGAGGTGCGCGTTCAGGATCGGCGAGTGGCCCAGCGGCGGCGCCGATTCCGGGAACACGTCGGCGAGCTCGGCGTGGGGAAGGGCCAGCACGAAGGCGTCGGCCTTTTCGAGCCTGCCGCCGGCCATCTCCAGCCCCTTCACCGCGCCCCCCGCGATCGCGACCTTTTTCACGGTCGCGAGAGGCTGCACCGAGCCGCCGCGGAGCGCGATGTAGGCCGCGGCGGGGTCGCCGAAGACGGTGCCGAGGGGGGCCTTGAACAGACCGAAGCGGGCGAGCCGGGGGCCGCGGCCCATGGCGTCGCGCAGGACGCGGGCGGCGAGGGCGGCGGAGGCGCGCTCGGCGGGCTCGTTGAGCGCGGGGCAGATGAAGTAGTCCCAGAACCGCGCGATCGACGCAGGGGTCTGGCCGAGGTCCTCGAGCCACGCGGCGCACGGGATGCTGTCGAGATGGGAGATCTCGGCGTCCGTCATCTTCCCGATGCGCCGGATCGCGCGCGCGACGCGCCACCGGTCGGCGAGGGAGAGGAAGCGGAACATCAGGAAGGAGATCGCCGACTCCGTCAGGTTCGAGCGCGATCCGTCGGGGCCGATAAACGGAATGCAGAGCGAAGCCTGCCTGCGGATCCGGTCCGCGACGCCCAGCTTCGCCGCCAGGTCGTACAGCTCCGTGCACGCCTCGATCGCGATGTGCTCGCCGTTGTCCACTTCCCCGCCCGACGTCCGGTCCGGGAACGACGCGACCATACCTCCGAGGCGCCTGCGGGCTTCGACGAGGCGGACGATCCAGCCGGCGTCCGCGAGGGCGCACGCCGCGGCGATACCGGCGAGGCCGCCGCCGGCGACGAGCGCGGTTTTCGGCATCACCCGCGCTCCGACCGGCGCCTGAGGAGCGTGCGCACGAATCCGGCTTCGGCTCCCGCCGCGACGAGGCCGAGGATGAGGAGGCCGACGACGACGGGGACGCGCAGCACGGGGCTCGGGTGCCAGAACCGGAACAGGACGACGGTGGCGACGCACGCGTGGCCGACGCCGAGAAGCGCGACGAGCGACGCGGCGACCGGGCGGCCGGAGGGAGGGCGGCTCAACAGCCCCAGGCGCGGAACCACGCGCCGATCACGCAGGCCACCTTCGCGGGACCCGAAAGCGCGATCCGCTCCCCGAACACGTCGTGCCCGCGCTTCTCGATCTTCCGCAGAATCCGCAGATAGAGTCCGCGGATGGCGAGGGGGCAGAAACGGGCCTTGCGGGTGAGGAGGGGGAAGAGGCCCTCGGAGTTCGCGAAGAATTCGCGGGCGCGTGCGATCTGGAAGCGGAGCAATTCGCGGAAGGCGGGGGTGGCGCGTTCCGCGAGGATGTCGGCTTCGGCGACGCCGAAGCGTGCGAGCTCGTCGGCGGGCAGGTAGACGCGCCCGCGGCGTGCGTCCTCGCCGACGTCGCGGAGGATGTTGGTGAGCTGCATGCCGATGCCGAGGGCTTCGGCGTGGGCGCGCGCGGCGGGATCGGAGTAGCCGAAGATCTCGATGCAGACGAGGCCCACGGCGCTGGCGACCTTGGCGCAGTACGCGCGGAGGTCGTCGAACGTCGCGTAGCGCGCCACGGTGAGGTCCTGCTCGGCGCCCTCGACGATTTCCTCCAGCGGGCGGCGCGGGATGCGGAAGCGGCGGATGGCGTCGGCGAGGGCGACGAACGTATCGCCCTCAGGGGAGCCGTCGAAGGCCGCCGCGAGGCGGCGCCGGTAGTCGGTGAACCGGGCGGGGCGGTCCTCGATGCCGGGCTCATCGGCGATGTCGTCGGCCCCGCGCGAGAAGGCGTACACGGCGCACATCGCCAGCCGGCGGTCCCGCGTGAGCCCGGCGATCGGGTAGTAGAAATTCCGCGCCTTCGAGCGGGTGAGCGCCTCGCACGCGGCGTACGCCGCGTCGAGCGGAACGGAGGCCGCGGCCCGGCCCGAGGGGGCCGCGCCCTGCCGCACGTCGTTCGCCATTTCCGCGCTCATGGGATACGTCTACCCCACCAGGGCCTTCATCGCCAGCCACATCTTCGTCTTCTTCGACACCTTCGGCCGGCGCGCCAGCGTGTCCCAGCCCTGCCGCTCGACGGCGTCCAGGATCGCCCGGCCGCCCCCGAGAAACAGCTTCACGTCCCGCTTGAGCGCGCCTCCCACGAGCCCGACGAGGAGCGCGCCCTCGTCGAAGAGCCCGCGCGCGCGCCCGACCTCGAACTTCATCAGCTTAATGAACTCCGGCGTGGATCGCTTCTGCAGAATGTCCTCCTCCTTCACGCCGAACCGCCCGAGGTCCTCCTGCGGCAGGTAGATCCTCCCCTTCCCCGCGTCCTTTCCCACGTCCTGCCAGTGGTTGGCAAGCTGGAGCCCCGTGCAGATGGCGTCCGAGAGGGGGCCGCGGCGGTCGTCGTCCTCGCCGAACAACCCGAGCACCATGCGGCCGACGGGGTCGGCGGAATGGGCGCAATACCGGCGCAGGTCGGCCCACGTCGCCCAGCGCGACTGGCGCTGGTCCATGCGGTTGGCTTCGATCAATTTATGGAAGGGCTCTTCGCGGAGGCGGCGTTCCCGGACGGTTCTCTGGAGGGCGGCGAGTTCGGGGATTGCGGGATCGCCGCTCCAGCACGCGGCGACCTGGCGTTCCCAGCCGTCGAGGAGGGCGAGCCGGTCGCCCGCGGCCTCGTCGCCGAGGTCGTCGGTCATCCGGCAGAAGGCGTACACGGCGAAGAAGTCGCGCCGCATGTCCTTCGGCAGGAACCACGAGCCGACGGTGAAGTTCTCGTAGTGCGCGCGCGCGAGGCGCTCGCAGCGCGCGTCGCCTTCCGCGATGAGTTCCGGGGTGGGCACGGCGCGAGAATACCACCTTGACCGCGACCCGGGTCGCGCTATGATCCCCCGCTCGCATTAACGAAAGCAATTCCTTTACCAGGAGGTCCTGAAATGGCGCTTGCGAAAGGCGCGGCCGCGCCCGACTTCACGCTCAAGGGCACGCCCGAACAGCCCGTCACCCTGTCGACGCACAGGGGCAAAGACAACGTCGTTCTCCTGTTCTATCCCTTCGACTTCTCCCCCGTCTGCACCGAGGAAATGTGCGGCATCCGCGACCAGTGGGCGGAGTTCGGGAAGCTCCCGGCGAAGGTCTACGGGATCAGCGTGGATTCGGTCTGGTCGCACAAGGCCTTCAAGGCCACGAACAACATCCCGTTCGACCTGCTCGCGGACTTCAACAAGCAGGTCTCGAAGGCCTGGGACGTCCAGCACGAGAAGCTGGGAGACTGGATCGGCGTCGCGAAGCGGTCGGTGTTCGTGGTCGGCAAGGACGGGAAGATCGTGTTTTCCTGGTCGAGCGACGATCCGAAGCAGAAGCCGGACCTGGAGACGCTGAAGAACGTGATTCGGGAGTTGAAATAAGGGTCGGATCCCCGAGCGAACGGGCTGCTGACGTCCACCCCGAAAAGGGTGGCGCGCGAAGCGCGCCGCTTATGGCTTATGGCTTCCCCACTCCGCCACCGGCCACCTCCGCCCGCGCCGTCATCCCTCCGTCCACGATCAGCCCGTCCACCATCCGCACCACGCGGTGCGCACGCTTCGCCAGCGACGGCTCGTGCGTCACCATCACGAACGCCGTCTTGCGCTCTTCCGCGATCGACCAGAGCAGGTCCTGAATCTCCTGGCTCGTCACGGTGTCGAGATTCCCCGTCGGCTCGTCGCAGAACACGATGTCCGGATTCGTGATCAGCGCCCGCGCGATCGCCACCCGCTGCCGCTCTCCGCCCGAAAGCGCGCCGGGAACGTGCTTCAGCCTCTTCTCCATCCCCATCCGCTCCAGCAGCTCGATCGCGCGGCGCCGGGCCTCCCGCCGCCCGATCATCCACTCGACGGCGCCGTGCGAGATCATCTTCGGGAGGACGGCGTTCTCGAGCGCGGTGAGTTCGGGCAGCAGGTGGTAGAACTGGAAGATGAACGAGAAGACCGAGTTGCGCATGCGGGCGCGCTCGGCGTCGGAATGGTCGCTGTACGGCTTTCCGAGGAACGACACGACGCCCGACGTCGGCCGGTCGAGGAGGCCGAGGATGTGCAGAAGGGTCGACTTTCCGGCGCCCGAGGGGCCGACGATCGCGACGACCTCGCCCGGCGACACCTCGAGGTCGATTCCCTTGAGGACCGAGAGCGTCCGGTCTCCGATCTGGAAGTCGCGCCGCACGTCGCGCGCCGTGAGGAAGCCGCTCATTCGTAGCGCAGGGCCTCCACGGGAACGAGGCGGGCGGCCTTCCAGGCGGGGAAGAGCGCGGCCAGGAGGCAGACGAACAGCGTCGCGCCGATGACGAGCGCCCAGACGGCGGGCTCGATCTGGTGCGGGATCTGGTCGAGGAGGTAGATGTCCTTGGGGAAGGGATACCAGCCCGTCTTCTCGTAGACCTCGTCCGCGAGCGGATTGAGGTTGTCGAGGATGAACGCCGCGGAGCCCGCGCCGAGCGCGCAGCCCACGATGCCGATCACGAGGCCTTCCGCGAGGAAGATCGACATGATCCCGGGCACGCCGGCGCCCAGGGCCCGCAGGATCCCGATGTCGCGCGTTTTCTCCGTCACCATCATCGTAAGGATCGCGAAGATCGAGAACGCCGCGACGAGCACGATGAAGAACAGGATCACGCCGTTCAGCGTGCGTTCGACCGCGACGGCCTGCAGCAGGATCGACTTCTCCTCCTGCCACGTCGTGATGTCGTACTGGCCCCCGAGAAGCTTGTCGAGTTTCTGCCTGAACTCGTCCGTGCGGTCGTAGTCCCTGATCCGGATCCTGAGCTTGTTGATCCGCCCGTCCCGCACGTGCCCCGCCGCGTCCAGCACCGGCTCGCCCTGTTCCCAGCGGCACTCCTTGATCAGAATCTGCGCCGCTTCGAGCGGAACGTAAATGATCTGGCTGTCGTATTCGGCCATCCCCGAGTTGAACACCCCGACGATCGCCAGCTTCGCCTTCGTCGGCTGAATCCCCACCGGGCCGCTCCGCTCACGGATGTCCGACGGAGTGATCGTCGTGATGCTGATCCCGTAATCCACCCACCCGCTCCCCAGGTCCCGCTTCGCACGCTTGAGCGCGTCCGCGCCCGGCGGGAACGGGAACACCCAGGCGTTGCGGATCGGTTCCCTGCCCTGCTCGCGAAGCGTCATTCCCAGCGCGCTCACCTGCAGGATCGCCCGCTGGTCGGGGTCCATCTCCTGCCATGCGTAGCGGACGTCGTCCCCGGGCGCCGCCTGCGCGCTCACGAACACCACGTACCCGAGCCGGTTCTCCTTCTTCGCGTCGTACGCGATCAGTTCGAACGCCGCGTTCAGCAGCGCGCGCACGTTCTTCGGCGCCGCGTCCGGCCGCGAACGGATCCACTCCGCCGCCTGCGCCTTCGTCTCCGGCGTCCCGCGCGCCAGCTTCCCCGCGAACTCGTCCCCCTCGACCAGGATCTCGAACCCGTCCTTCGCGTTCACCACCATCACGATGTCCGCGATCGTCGCGTTCGCCCCCGGACCCGCCGCAACGAAGACCACGTCCTTGTTCTCGTGGTACCCCAGCACGTTCGACCCGATGATCGCCGGCCACATCCCCGGCCCCAGCGCCTTCCCCGACGGGCTCGAAAAGTCCGGCGCGTGCGCGTCCAGCAGATGGTCCGCAAAACCCGAAACCGCCGCCTCCGCCTCCGGCAGGATCCCGACCAGCATCGCCCCCTTCGGCCCCTTGTCCATCATGATCGGCCACTCGATCTGCGGGGCCACGGCCTCGACCTCGGGAAGCGACTTCACCTTCTCGGCCAGTTTCTCCCAGTCCTCGATCATCCGGTACCGCGCCCCCTTCGCGTTCAGCACCGTCACATGCGCCGTCATCCCGCGGATGCGCGCCCTCAGGTCGCGCGCGAACCCGCCCATGATGGAGGTGACCACCAGCAGCGTCATGACGCCCGCGGCGACCCCCAGCACCGAAAGCAGCGAGATCTTCCGCTTGCGGAGGTATCGGAGGGCGAGGAAGAGCTTGTACACGGGACCTCGGGGGAGCGAAGGGAAAACGGCAACTTCAACGTTTCAACTTCAAGTAACTTCAAACGGACAACTTCAAGATTCAACGCCTCCGGGATGTCGAGCGTAAGTCCGAAGGTTGAATCTTGAAGTTGCTGTTTGAAAGTTGAAGTTGTCCTTCCCCCTATTCTGATCGACGCATCAGGGGGAAGAGGATGACATCTCTTATCGACCTGCTGTCCGTGAGCAGCATCGCCACCCGGTCCACCCCGATCCCGATCCCCCCCGCCGGCGGCATGCCGTGCTCCTGCGCCACCAGGAAGTCCTCGTCGATCCACTCCATACCCTCTTCCTTCGCCGACAACTGCCGCTCGAACCGCGCGCGCTGCTCCAGCGGATCGTTCAGCTCCGTGTACGCGTTCGCGATCTCCATGTGCGCGATGTACAGCTCGAACCGCTCCACCACCCGCGGGTCCGCCGGCGACCGCTTCGTCAAAGGCGACAGCTCCACCGGATAGTCGATCACGAACACCGGCCCGCCCAGGTCCGGCTCCACCAGGTGCTCGAACACGTCGTTCGCCACCTGCTCGTGCGGCCGCCCGACCCCGATCCCCAGCGCCTGCGCCTTCTCCTTCACCTTCGCCGCGTCGAACCAGTCGAACCCCGCCTTCTCCTGGAACAGCTCCAGGTACTTCCGCCGCGGCCACGGCGCCGTCAGGTCGTATTCCTTCCCGTCGAACGAAATCTTCTTCGTCGTGTGGTGCAGCGCGCAGAGGTGCGTCAGCAGCCCCTCCGTCAGCTCCATCATCCCCCGGTAGTCGCTGTACGCCTGGTACAGCTCCATCATCGTGAACTCGGGATTGTGCCGCGGACTGATCCCCTCGTTCCGGAAGTTCCGGTTGATCTCGAACACCCGCTCCATCCCGCCCACCAGCAGCCGCTTGAGATACAGCTCCGGCGCGATCCGCAGGTACAGCTTCATGTCCAGCGCGTTGTGGTGAGTCTCGAACGGCTTCGCCGCCGCACCCCCCGGAATCGACTGCATCATCGGCGTCTCGACCTCGACGAACGCGCGCTCGCTCAGCCACCGCCGCCACTCCGCGACGATCTGCGACCGCTTCACCATCGTCTCCATCACCTCCGGATTCGCGATGAGGTCCAGATACCGCTGCCGGTACCGCGTCTCCACGTTCGTCAGCCCGTGCCATTTTTCGGGAAGCGGCCGGAGCGACTTCGCGAGCACGCGGAACTCCTTCACCTCGATGGTGATCTCGCCGGTCTTCGTCTTGAAGAGCCTCCCGTTCACGCCGAGGAGGTCGCCGATGTCCACGGCCTTGTAGATCTCCATCGCCGCTTCGCCGACGATGTCCTTCTTGATATAGAGCTGGATCTTTCCGGTCCAGTCGCGCAAGTCGAGGAAGTTGGCCTTCCCGAACTGGCGCACGCCGGTGATCCGCCCCGCCGCCGTCGCCGCGCCGCCTTCGGCGTAGCCCTTGACGATCTCCCCGATCGGGTGCGCGCTCTCGAACCGCCCGCCCCACGGGTCCACCCCGCGCGCCTTGATGGCTTCCAGGTGCGCCCTGCGATCCGCCAGCAGCTTGTCTTCCGGCTTCTCGGTCATGTCGTCTTCCGGTGCTCCTCGACGGACTTCTGCACCATCCCGTTCACTTTCTGCACGAGCGCGTCGTACGCCTTCTGCGCCGCGACCAGCTTCTGAACAACCGTGCACGCGTCCAGGTTCGCCTGCATTTCGACGAGCTTTCTCGCCTCCGAAGCGTCGATTTTCTTTCCGGCGCTCTGAAGCGCCTGGAGCCGCGCGCCGGCCTCCTGCGCGTCCTTCACGAGCTTCTGCGCCGCGGCGTCCCCCGCGTAGGCCTTCTCGCGCGTCGTAAGTTCGCGGAATTCGGGGGAAGCGGCGAGGGTCTGGCCGAGCGTGCGTGCGGCCTGGTCGAGATCCATCGGCGGGAGTCTATTCGCGTCGGGAGAGGGGGTCAAGGCGAAGGGCGGTTGGTCGCGGCCGCGCAGCGGCTCCCTTTACCTTTACCTTTCCCTTTGCCTTTCCCTGTCCTGGCCCGCGTCCCGACGACAGGGAAAGGGGAAGGGAGAAGGTAAAGTTCAAGGGGCGCGGCTGGCGCCGCGCGCACCCGCCGGAGCCGTCGCACGTTCATCGCTTCTCGCCCGCCGGAGCAGCCGGACTCCCGTCGACGCGCGGATACAGGCCGATGGCGATCGAAACCCTCTCCCTCCGGCTCCGCCTTCCCGCCGGCTCCCGCCGGAACCGCTCGACCACCCGCCCGAGCCGCCGGGTCAGGCGGCGCAGCGCGGCGGGGGTCGCGCGCACGTTCCACGAAAGGAGCCCGAAAAACCGCCCCGGCTCCGCCAGCACGATCCGGCCCCCCGCCCGGTGGATCTCCCGGTGCTCGTCCAGCGAGAGCTTCCTCATCTCGAAATCCTCCTTCGTCCCGTGCGCCGTGCGGAACCGCGGCGCCTTCTTTCCCCGCGTGGCGCGGAACAGGATCTCCGTGATGCCCTTCGGCCCGCGGCGCGTCCCCGCCTGCCGGATGAATCCGGCCCGGAGCAGCCGCAGGATGTGAAACCGCGCGCTCGCCGGCGCGGCCCCCACGGCCCGCGCGACCTCTGTCTGGGTCAGCGGCCCCCGCCGGGCGAGAAGCGCGACGATCCGGCGGCGGAGCGGATGAAGAGCGGTCCGGGCGGCCTTCAGGTCCTGCGGTGTCGTGCGCGGCGGCATGGAGTGGCTCCTTTAGATTCAGTATTTATCGATAAATAGTGTATCGATAAGTGGCGTCGAAGTCAAGAGCAGGTCGCCTGCCGGCCGTCACCGCCCTCCGAAGAACCCCGGAAGCACACCGTCTCGCCGCGCCTCGGCCGCGATGTCGCCGGCGAGCCTTGTTTCACCGCAGACCCGGGCGGCGGCCCAGGCGTACAGGACGGCGTTGCTTCCGTGCCGGTCAAGGAGCCTGTGCACGAGCACCGATTCGAGCTCGAGCCGCTCGGAGGTCATCCGAGTCGCCACTTCCGCGGCGCGGGGATGGTCCATCAGGCTGAGCGCCAGCCAGTCCGAGAGGTCGGCGGCGCGCGAGGGGGAATCGGCCTGCTTCGCCGCCAGTTCCGCCGCCCGCGCGAGGCCGGCAAGTTCTTTCACTCGCGCGGCGACTGCCGGGTTCTTCTCTTTCCACAGCCAGAGCGCGGCGATTCCGGAAAGGTCCTGCGCGCATGACACGAACGACTTGAACGGCTCCTCCTCGCGGGCCAGGGTGTCGGAGGCGCGTTCTCCCAGGATCCACACGAGGTTCTCGCGCGTGTCGGGCCCGTCGAAGGCCGCGACGGCCTCCTCCCCCAGCGCCACCGCATGGTCGAGCGTCGCGTCCCCCGCGCCGAGGCGCGCCGCCCCGGCCGTCGCGACCGCGAATCTCGTCATCAGGTATCCCAGCGTCGGGCGATTCGCGGCCTGCCGCGCCGCCGCAAGTTTCTCCCGGCACGAGATCAGCCGGTGTTCCGCGTTCTTCCGTTCTTCGTCCGTCCATTTTCCCTCATGAAAGCGCGCCGCAGCTTCCTTTGCCTCCGGCCGCGCCGGCGGACTGGCCTCCAGCGACAAACGAAGCCGACGGAGCCGCTCCAGGTCACCTGAGCGTCTCGCGAAGCTGCTCTGCGCGTCGAAGGAATCGTCGTCGTCCGGGCACAGAACCGCCACGCGCGCCCCGAGATCGGCAGCCTCCCGGAGCTCTGCCTGGCCCGCCATCCGTTTCGCCAACTCGCTCCGCGTAGGCTCGGGGTCAACGTAGTCAAGCCAGTCCGCAGAGGGAAATTCGTGGAGATGAGCCGACTGCAATGAGCTGCCGGCGATGGCGTGGATTCCGTAACAGCTGAGCGCGTGCACCCGGTTCGCGCCCACGATCGCTCCGTCGGGCTCGAGCTCAAGCGCGCGCTTCAGGGATCTCATGGCGTCCCGAAGGCACGCCGGGTCCCCGGACGCGATCCAGGCGTCAAAGCGGTTTACCGCGGCGTTGTTGAGCGCACTCGGATTCTCCGGCATGCCGGCCCAGTATTTCTGACCTTCGCGCAGCAGCTCCGTCGCTTCCGCCCATCGCCGATCTTCGATCGCCTTTCTGGCCCTTGCCTCCGCCAGATCGACCCGGTTCAGGGGCGTCTTCGCCTCGCAACGCTCCAGCCAGGCGAGGCGATCGTCCGCATCCACGGAGGCGATGGCGCGAAGCCGCGCGGCGTAGTCGCGCTTCTCCTTGGGAAGCCTGCGATACGCATCCTCGAAGTATTTCCGGGCGGCTTCGTATCGCCCGAGCTCCCGCATCGCCTCGCCCAGTTCCAGCATCACCTCCCCGTTCTCCCGCTTCTCCAGCCCCTCGATCAGCGCGCGCGATTCTTCTTCTTTCCCGAGCCAGAGGTAGACCCGCAACAGCCCGAGATCCTCCTCGTCGTCCCCGCCGGAGATCTTGCGGATATCGAGGAAGAGGCGTTCGGCCTCCGCGAGCTGGCGCCGGCGGGCGTCGCCGGGAGGCAGGTCGCGTCCGAGGGCGAGGCGGACCATGGCGAGTTCGCGGGCGGCGAAGCGGGCGGGGCCGAGGGCGGTCCAGCGCGCCTCGAGTTCACGGACGCGGCCGTTGCCGTCGACCGTTCTGCGCACCCAGGCCTCCGCTTCGCGCTGCGCCTCCTCGTCGGAAAGGCTGTTGAGGCGCTGGATAAGGAACTGGTCGGCGGTGCCGTTCTGAAGGGACTGGAAGAGGGCGGCGGAGACCTGGTCATAGAGGGTCGACCATTCCGACCAGGCGGCGGCATACGCGGGGAGGTTGGCGGCGACGTACGGGTCGAGGGTTTTTTCGGCGTCCGCGAGCCGGCCCGCGCGGGCGTACGCGGTGCCGAGCCAGGCGAGGGCCTCGCCCTGCCGGGGGGCGAGTTCGCCCAGGGCGATGGCGGCCGCGGCGTCGCCGACCGCGAGGGCGCATTTCATGGCGAACGCGGCGATCTCCGCGTCCTCGGGCGTGCCTTCCGCCGCGATCGCGGCCCATTTCCGGGCGTCCTGGATGGGCGTGCGTTCCGGATCGAGGTCGTTGAGGTCGCGGAGGACGAAGGCCATCCGGCGCGCGTGCCCGGCGCGGTGCCAGGCCGCCGCGGGCTCCGTGAGGCCCGGGGGGGACTCGAGCGGTTTGAGCGCCGCGAGCTTCAGATCCGGGTCCGCGACGGCGTCCGCCGAGAAAAGCGCCTGGAGCGGGGCGGGAAGCTCCTTCTCGAGCCCGCGGAGCTCCTCCGCGGTCTGGATGCCGAGCCACGGGCCGCGGAGGTGCGACAGGAACACAGACTCGGCGCGATCTTCGCGGACGCGGCGCCTGAAGGCCTGGAAGTGCGCGGCCCAGTCGTCGTGGCGGCACGCGCGCAGCGCGGCCTCGAAGGGAACGAGGAGATCCTCCGGGCCGTCGCCTCGCGGTGCGAACCGGAGCGCGTATTCGTGGAGCTGAGGGTACCCGATGCGAAGAGCGGCGGCGCGGGCGATCTCGTATCGGCGCGCGCCGAGCGCCGGGCTGTGATCGCAGGCCCACGCGACGTACGCGACCGCGCCGCGGCCGCGGGTTTCGAAATCCCTGCGGACCGGCGACGACGGAGGACCGCCGCCCGCCGGCAGGGCCAGGATGGGCGCGGTCTCGAGGACGCGGAGGATCTCCGCGTCGAGCCCGGCATCGAATACGGCCGGCTGCGGGCCGTCCTGCGGCAGGTCCGCGACGCCGGTCGCGAGAAACGCGGAGAAGTCGCCCGTGGACCTGATCCGCCCGAGGCAGACGAGGACGGCCTGCTTCCGCAACTCGTCCCTCCGGCGCGCCCGCTCAGGACTTGACGTCCCTTCCACGCGCGCCAGCGCCTGCAGCCCCAGTTCGGCCTGCCCGGCCTCGATGTGCGTCGCGGCGATCCGAAGCGCTTCACGCTCCCGCGCATAGTCGGAACTGTCGAAGATCCCCCAGCCGATCAGCGCCGCGACCATCGCCGGCGCCCCGAGCAGGATCATCCGCCGCCACGTCCTCGCGAACGCGCTCAAAGGCACGCGCCCGAAGAACCTGTAATTGTTCCCCTCCGCCGGCGACACCAGATACGCGCCCAGCGGAAACACCGGAACGAACACGGCGCAGACGCACGCCGTCGTCACGTACGTCCCGTCGGCGTCGCGGTCGCGGTCGCCGTACAGATGGACGCCGAACCCGTTCAGGCTGCCGAGCGGCGGAAGCGATCCCGGCGGCCCCATCATCGCCCGCGGCTCGTTCAGCCGTTCGTCCACGAGCCGGATCCGCTCGGGATCCTTCGTGGAAGCGCGCAGCGCGGCCAGCGCGCGGCGGCACCCCTCCACTTCCCCGCGCCGCGCGCGGCACCCCGCCTCGTCCAGCAGCACCGCCCACGCCGGATCCCGCACGTCCTCCGCGATCCACTTGCGAATCGACTCCGACCGCGCGGCCGCCAGCGCATCCTCCAGCCCGCGTTTCAGCCCCTCCGCCGCGCCACCCGTCCGCCCGCGCAGAAGCGCGATCCGCCGGAGCAGCTGCGCCAGCGCGTCCCGCGGCGGGTCGCCCGCGCCCGGCCCGAATGCCTCGAGTTCCCCGATCCGCGACGCCACCGCCGCCTGGGCAGCCTGCGCCGCCTCTGCGAGCTTCACTTCCGCGTTGGAGGCGAGCTTCTTCGCCGCCGCCAGCGCCTCCACCGGCCCCGCGATCCGCCCGATCGACTTCTCGATCTCCTCCGCGAGCGCCTCCGTCATCACCTGAATCGCCTTGCGCCTCACGCCCTCCTCGACCGGCGCCCCCAGCAGCACCTCGCCGTGCAGCTTCGCCTGCGCCGCGTCCTTCCTCGCCAGCGCCTGCATCCCGAGATTCACGTTGATCACCAGCAGGTCCAGCGGAAGCCCCTCGAGGAAGCGGTCGACCTCGCTCCGGCCGAGACGCGAGTTCCGCTGCTGGGCCGCCCACTCGTGCACCCAGGATTGGAACCGCGCCTCGCCGAGGACTCCCGTCCAGGCCTTGAGCGCGGCGAGCCAGTCGGCCGCGGTCCCGCCCTGGCGCAGCAGCTCGGCGTGCCGCTCCGCCGCCCGGCGCCAGGCCGAACCCGCTTCCCCGCCCGCGAACACCGCCTCGTGCAGCCTCGCCCCGGGATCCTCGAGGCGCCGAAGCGCGTCGGCGACGGCCTCCTCCGGGGGCACGTCCTCTCCCGATTTCCGCCGCTGGCGGATTTCGTCGCGGCGGCGGCGCGCGGCGTCGATGGAGTCAGCGGGAGTGAGTCCGAGCCTGAGGTAGGCGTTATCGAGAAGAGCTTTCATGGGGAGATCCGCCGGAAATGGACACTGGGGAACTGGGGTCAGAAAGTCTGTCGGAACGGCGGGACGCCTTCAACGGAAATAAACAGGATTCGCGTAAATCCACGGCCGCCACTTCCCCGTCGGGTCTTTCCTTCGCGCCTCGACGCGCCAGACGCCGGGCCCGTCGGGTTCGAGCCGCGCGGACTTGCCCTCGCCTTTCGCGGCGGTCGCGCCGTCCTTCAGGATTTTCCAGGAGCAGTCCTTCGGGAATTTCGCCTCGAGGACCCAGCCTTTGGCGAACGCGTCCTCGGACCCCATCTCGAGCCGGCGGTCACCATTGACCGCCCCGAACCGGAACCCTTTCGCGCGCCCGAAGATCTCGAACGCGACGAAGGCGCGGCCTTGGAGGAGGGCCTCGCGCAGGGCCTCGAGGGAGCGCTCGCGGGCGAGGAGGTGCGTGTTGACGAAGCGGAAGACGCGGGCGTACGGGTCGAGCTGGAAGCCGAGGAACTGGACGTTCTGGTGCGCGTCATTCGCGGCGACGCCGATGAACCGGCGCGTGCGGCCGATCGCGTCCCAGCGCGCGAGGTTGGCCCTGGGCGTATCGAAGACCTGGAGGATGGCGGTTTCGGGGTCCTTCTGCATCGCAGGGAGGATCTTGAGGAGCGACTTCATGTCTTCGTCCTTCACGTCCGCGTGCAGGTTGTAGATCTCCATGCCCGCGAGCCCGTCGATCCCCCATTCGTCTTCCTTCCATTCCTCCGGGTGCGCGGCCAGCGCGATCCCGTGCTGCCGCAGCACGTGCGCCACCGCGGCGGCCCGGTCGGCGCCCTCGACCCGCTCGCGGATGTCCAGCGCCAGCAGGTTGTGCGTCTCGGCGCCGCCCACGAAGAACACGCCGTCGTGCATCCCGCGCAGCGCGCCGGTCAGGGACTTCGGGCTCGGGTGGTCCGTCATGAAAATCACGTCCACCTTCCCCTTCTTCGCCGCCGCGACGATCTCCTCCGTCGTGCCCTTCGAATCGTGCGAGAAATGCGAGTGGCAGTGGAGGATGCAGCGGTAGTCGCGGAGTTCCTCCGGGGGGGGGTTCTGCGCGAGGACGGGGAGGGCCACGAGGAAGAAGATCGCGGCTCTCATCGCACACCCGCCCGCAGCCGCTCGACCTCATCGAACCGCTCGAACAGCACCTCCGCCCCCGCCTCCGCGAGCGCCGCCCGCCCGAGGAAACCGTACGTCGCCCCCCAGAACGGAACGCCGGCCGCGCGCGCCGTCGCGAGATCCACGAGCGAATCGCCGACGAGCACCGCGCGATCCGCGCCCACGCGCCCGCACAGGAGCCGGACGCCCGCAGGGTCGGGCTTCTTCACGGGAAGCGAATCCCCGCCGACGACGCCCGCGAACCTCCCGGCGATCCCCAGTCCCTCGAGAATCCGCCGCGACATCCCCTCCGGCTTGTTCGACAGCACCGCGAGCGGCCCCGGCAGCCGCGCGAGCGTCGCCGCCACGCCCTCGTAAAGCCGCGTCGTGTCGAGCAGGTGCTCCCCGTAGTACGCCGTCCACGCCGCGAGCGCCGCCCCGTGCAGGTCCTGCCTCGCGGCCACGCACCGCTCGATCAGCTTCGACGCGCCCTCGCCCACGTACGTGGAAATCGTCTCCTCGGGAAGGGTCTTCAGCCCGACCGCGCGCAGCGCGTGGTTCGCCGCGGCCGCGATGTCGCTCCGCGTCTCGGCGAGCGTGCCGTCCAGGTCGAACAGCAGAACGATCGTCACGGGACCTCGAGAATGGGGCTGGAAATCGGACTCGCTCACGCTCTCAGAAGGGATTTGCAGTCCAGAGTTTGAGCAAAAATCGAGCGGGGGCCTGCGGCGACGGCGATGAGGACATTCTCACGAGACGAACCCTGCGCGCCGGCGCCGCTGTGCCCCCGTTCGATTTTCGCTCAAACTCTCACTTCGCCTCGAATTCAACGACCTCGCGCGTGCTCGAAATCACCATCGCCCCGCTCGTCGTCCGCGACTCGCTCTTCACCGCCATCCCCGGCACGTCGCGGCTCTCCCAGATCGTCGCCTCGGTCCGCTGCCCCTCCCCCTCGCGCACCGACTCCCGCACCCAGCACTTCAATTCTTTCCCCCCGATCTTCACCGTCTCCGACAGCCGGCGCACGATCCGCGTCTCCGACCGCTCCCCGCCGCCGGCCACCAGCTTGAGCTTCGTCTGCACGTCGAGCGCCGCGCCGTCGACCTCGGCCGTCCACACCGTCTTCGTCGATTTCCCGTCCGGCGACACCCCCGCGCGCACCGCGCATTTCAGCTTCTTCCCGTCCACGTCCAGTTCCTCGCTCCCCTTGTCTTCCCACTTCCATGCCGGCTCCTGCCCCTCGTCCACCGGCACCTTGACTTCGGTCGAAGGAAGCGAGTTGCCCCCCATCGAGGTCTCAATCTTGAGCGTGTAGTAATCGGGCGTCACCTCGACCAGCGTGAACCGCGTTTCCTCGGCCATCGACTCGTTCGAGAGCTTCGTCGTGGTCTTCACCTTGACCCAGCTTCCCGGCTTGTGGCGCGCCCACGGATGCGCGGCGGCGGGATCGCTCCGGGCGGCGGTCGCGAGGGGGAAGATGAAGAGACAGGCCAGGGCGGCGGTGCGGGCGGTCATGAAGATCTCCTTGGATGCGAACCCTGCTACCCGCGTTGAGGATAGGGGCGAAGCGGGGGGGCGGTCAAGCCAGGGGATTCGTCCGGCTCAGAGTCTGAGAAACAGTCGCGGGACGGCCCGAGCGGCCGGCCTGCGCCGCGCGTCGCAAGCCTCGGGCACCACCGACCCCGACTGACGCGCGGTGCAGGACGTGCCGCGAGGGACCGCACGCGACTGTTTCTCAGACTCTCACGACGCTCGAGAGAGGAACGACGAGGCGTGCGAACCGAGTCCGGGCGAGCCCGTTGACGAGCCGCGCGTCGGCGGTGACGAGCGGGCAGTCGAAACGCGCGGCGAGCGCGAGGTAGAGTGAGTCGTAGCAGGAACGCCCGGTCTCGGCCGCGATGGCGGCGGCGGGCGCGATGAGATAGCGCGCTGGAATCAGGGCGACGGCGGCCGATCGCATGGACTCCATGATCAATTCGAACTCGTCGCGATTCAGGTGCTTCCCCATGAAGTACTTCCAGAAGATGTTGCCGAGTTCGGCCAGAAACAGGTCCGGAGCCATGAGGTGGACCTTGTCCGAAATCAGGGCCCTCGCCGGCTCCCAACCGGATTCGGCAAGGGACCACTTCGCAGCGACGCTTGCGTCAATGACGCAGGTTCTCAACTCTCCCTTGCCTTGCGAATGAGAGCCGTGCTGTCGGGGAACTTCCGGCCGGCAAAGCGTGCCCGAAGGGTGTCAACTTTCGCCAGAAAGCTCCGCGCGTCGTCGACGACGGCGTCCTCGAGGATCCGCTGGACCTCCGCCTGCAGCGACCGCTTGTTGAAGCCTGCGAGTTCCTTGAGTCGGCGGAGGAGTTCGGGGCTGACGTTTCTGACCAGGATCTGGGGCATGACACGAGTCCTTTCTGGGGTGATAGCAGAATGATAGCATACGCGCATGTCCCTGCGCGTCCTCTACCTCATCACCGAACTCGATCCCGGCGGCGCTGAGAAACAGCTCTTCCACCTCGCCTCCGGCCTCGACCGCACCCGCTTCGAACCCCGCGTCCTCTGCCTCCGCGGCTTCGGCGCCGTCGGCGAACAGCTCCGCCAGGCCGGCGTCCCCGCCGACACCCTCGGCATGAAACGCAAGTGGGACGTCGGCGCCCCCTTCCGCCTCCGCAAGCGCATCGACGAATGGAAACCCCGGATCCTCCACTCGTTTCTTTTCCATGCCAACATGCTCGGCCGCCTCGTCGGCCGGCGCGCGGGGATTCCGGTGGTGGTCGGAAGCGTGCGCGTATGCGAGACGCGGCGGCACCATCTGCTGTGGGACCGGCTGACGCAGGGGGCGATGGACGTTGAGACGTGCGTGTGCGAGGCGGTGCGCGAGTACACGGAGCGGGTGGCGGGGGTGGACGGGCGGAAGCTGGTGACGATTCCGAACGGGGTGGAGTTGCCGGCGCTCGAGGGGCTGGACCGGTCGCGGCCGGAGGCGCTGTTCGTGGGGCGGCTGGAGGCGCAGAAGGATCTCCGGACGCTGCTCGCGGCCTGGGCGCTCGTGCGGCGGCGCGTGCATGCGGCGCGGCTCCGGATCGTGGGCAGGGGGCCCGAGGAGGAAGCGCTGCGCGCGGTGGCGCCGGAGGGAGTGGAATTCTGCGGGTTCCAGGCGGACGTGGCGCCGTACTGGCGGACGTCGAGGGTGCTCGCGATGCCGAGCCGGTGGGAGGGGATGCCCAACGCGGTGCTGGAAGCGATGGCGTGGGCGTTGCCGGTCGTGGCGACACGCGTGGGAGGTTCGGCGGAGCTGGTCAGGGAGGGCAGGACCGGGCATTTGGTGCCCGTGGGGGATGTGATCCGGTTGGCGGAGCGGCGGGCGGGTCTGCTGGCCGACGGGGCGAGGGCGGAAGCGATGGGTCAGGCGGGGCGGGGGGTGGTATCGGAGGAGTACACGATGGGTGGGATGGTGAGGGCGAACGAGGCGCTCTACGAGAGGTTTGTGAAGGAGAAGGGGATTTCACAGGGAAAGTAAATGTCAGAACATTTGACCCTTGTCAGTTGTCAATGCGCTTGACACGTCCCGAAGGGCAAAACATGTTGAAAAGTCACAAGTCTCATGGCGCCAATCACTTGTGAAATTCGTTCGATCTGGCACATCGGTTGCTCTTAGGAGCCACGTCCAAGGAGCAAGCCGATGCCCGAGGTGATCGTCGAGCTGCGAGGCAAGACGGAAACCTGGAAGCTCGACAGGACCCGGACGGTGATCGGACGTTCGCGCGCCGCGGATATCAGGATCCATCATCCCAGTATTTCGGGACGCCACGCCAGGATCGAATGGGCGGATGGAATCCTGAGGCTGGTGGACGCTGGAAGCCGTCACGGCATCTTCCTCAACGGTAGCAAGGTCGACGAAGTTGTTCTGACGGACGGGCTCGCCGTGACGATCGGCAAAGCCCGGCTCACCTTCAAAACAGGCGGTGGCCAGGCCCGAGCGGAATGCCTGCAGTGGTTGCAGCTTCCGAACCCCGGAAGGTCGGGAATCTCCCCCC
>JACPRD010000203.1 GCA_016190145.1 Planctomycetota bacterium
AGCCCGATTTTTTCACAAACTCTGGGAGGCAAAGCACTTCCTGAGAGCATGAAAAAATTCGATCGCAGGCGCGGTCGGGGCGAGCTCGCGAAGCGAGCGAGGTCCGACCACGCCGTAGATCGAATTTTTCTCATGCTCTCAGAGGACGGCCTTGCCTGCGAGAAGGGCGAGCAGGCAGGGCAGGTAAACGATCGAGGCGAAGAAGACGCGGCGGGCGGCCGTCTGGGTCGGGGCGAGGGCGAACTGGATGCCCAGCACGAGAAACCCGATCCCGAGGGCGAGGGCGGCCGAGAAGTAGATGACGTCGAACTTTCCGGCGACGGCCGGAATGAGGGAGACGACGAGGAGCGCCTGCGACTGGAAGACGATCTGGCGCGCCGTCGAGCCGCCCTCGGGATCGGTGACGGCGAGGAGCGGGAAGCCCGCGCGCGTGTAGTCCTCGCGGAGGTTCCAGGCGATGGCGAGGAAGTGCGGGAGCTGCCAGAAGAACTGGATCGCGAAGATGATCCAGGCGTCGAAGGTGAGGGTGCCGGTGGCGGCGGACCAGCCGATGAGAGGCGGGAGGGCTCCCGGAACGGCGCCGGCGATGGTCGAGAGCGAGGTCCGCCGCTTGAGGGGCGTGTAGACGAACAGGTAGGTCGAGACGGTGGCCGCGGCGAGCCCGGCCGTGAGCAGGTTCACGCGCAGCGCGAGCCAGGCCGTGCCCGCGATCGCGCAGATCCCCCCGAACATCGCGACGTCGCTTCCCCGCAGCCTGCCCGCCGGCAGGGGCCGGTTCGCGGTCCGCTTCATCAGCTTGTCCGTGTCCGTCTCCATCAGCATGTTGAGGGAATTGGCGGCGGCGGCGGTCAGGAAGGTGCCGAAGAGGACGTTGAGGAGGGGGACGAGCTCGAGGCGGCCGCGCGAGGCGATGAAGAAGCCCGCGACGGTGGTGACGAGGACCATGAGGCTGATGCCCGGCTTGGTCAGGGCCGCGTAGTCGGCGAGGACGTGGAACTCGGCGTGAAGGAGGCGCTTCACAGGGCCGCCTCCCCCGCCAGCGTGCGGCAGGCGGCGGGGACGCGGAAGACGCGCCACGAGCGGACGGCGAGGGCGACGCTGAGGGCGTAGACGAGGCCGCCGAGGGCGAGGTGGCCGGTGATGACGACGGTATCGAGGGCGGAGGCGTTGACGGAGCGGACGAAGCCGCCGCGGACGAGGACGTAGGACCAGAGGCCGAGGAGGATCTGTGCGAAGAGGAGGGAGACGAGGGCGGTGGCGGTGCGGCGGAACCTGCCGCGGCGCAGGCATTCGGCGGCGGCGAGGAGGACGGCGAGGGTGACGATGCCCGCGAAGGCGGCGTGGACGTCGATCCACTGGCCGGTGTGGCGGCGGACGGCGCCGAGGATGATCTGGAGGTAGACGACGCCGCAGCAGGCGGTGGCGACCCACGGCAGCCAGGTGGGCTCGGCGACGGGGGTTTCCGTCCGCCAGCCGCGCGACGTGACGATCGCGAGGGTGACGACGGTCCCGAAGAAGATCTGGGCGAAGCAGGCGTGGATGATGGCGATCACGGCGGGGCTGCCGACGTGGTGGACGCGGAGGCCGCCGAGGGTCCCCTGCGCGGCGACACCGAACACCGCGAGCCAGCCGAGCCGCCGGACCCAGGCGCGATCCTCCGTGCGCCAGAGGAGGACGGCGAGCGCGATCGTGAGCAGCCCGACCGTCGAAGCCACGAGCCGGTGGCCGTGCTCGAACAGCACGCCCCCCGTCATCGGCGGGAGCAGCGACCCGAACGAAACCGGCACGAACCACCAGTCGGGAACCGCGTCGCCCGAGGCCGTGGTGGTCACCAGCCCCCCTGCGAACAGGAGGACGAGCGTCGCCGCCGAAACGAAAATCGCGAACCTGTGCGCCGTCATGTCCTAGTGATGCCCTCCGCCCGTCGCCGCCGGTGCGTTCTGCGGCATGAAGTCCGTGCCGTTCGACCCCGTCGAGTACTCGTACGGCCCGTGGTTGACGATCGGAATCTTGTCGAAATTATGGTAGGGAATCGGCGACGGCATCGTCCACTCGAGCGTGTTCGACTGCCACGGGTTGGCTTCCGCCTTTTTCCCGCGGTACATGCTCCAGAACAGGTTGAAGATGAAGATGAGCTGCGCCGTGCCGAGGACGAACGCGGCGTGCGAGATCATCACGTTCATCCACTGGATCGGCTGCAGGAATTCGTAGGTCGTGTGCGTCGAAACACGCCGCATCGCCCCCGCTTCCCCGAGAATGTGCATCGGGAAGAACACCAGGTTGAACGACACGAACGTCAGGAACCAGTGGATGTACCCGAGCGTGTTGTTCATCATCCGCCCGTACATCTTCGGGAACCAGAAGATCAGCCCGCCGAAGACGGCGAACAGCGTGCCGCCGAACACGACGTAGTGGAAGTGAGCGACGACGTAGTAGGTGTCGTGGATGAAGATGTCGACGGGGGTCGCGGCCATCCAGAGGCCGGACAGGCCGCCGATGATGAACATGGAGAGGAAGGAGAGGGCGTGCATCATGGGGACGGTGAAGCGGATGGAGCCGCCCCAGAGGGTGCCGAGCCAGTTGAAGACTTTCACGCCGGACGGAAGGGCGATCAGCATGGTGCTCATCATGAACGCCATGCCGACGCGCGGGTCCATGCCGGACTGGAACATGTGGTGGCCCCAGACGATGAAGCCGAGCCCCATGATGCCCACCATGGAGATGACCATGACCTTGTAGCCGAAGATGGGCTTGCGGGAGAACGTCGCGATGAGGTCGCTCGCGATGCCCATGCCCGGGAGGACGAGGATGTAGACGGCCGGGTGGCTGTAGAACCAGAAGATGTGCTGCCAGAGCAGCGGGTGGCCGCCGCCGGCGCGCGTCGAGGGATCGCCGGAGACGACGAGGTCCTTCGGGACGAAGAAGGAGCAGCCGAAGAGCTTGTCCATCATGAGCAGCATCATGGCGGACGCGAGGACCGGGGTGGCGAGGAGCTGGAAGAGGGCGGTGACGAACTGCGCCCAGGTCACGAGGGGCATGCGGGTCCAGGTCATGCCGGGCGCGCGCAGCTTGATGATGGTGGTCATGAAGTTCATGCCGCCGAGGATCGAGCTGAACCCGACGAGGAAGACGCCGAAGAGCCAGAAGATCTGGCCGTAGTGCATGCCGGGCGAGCTGTTGTTCAGGTCGGAGAGCGGCGGGTACGCGGTCCATCCGGACCCGGCGCCGCCGTCGCCGACGAAGAACGAAGTCATGAACAGGATGCCCGCGGGCAGGTAAATCCAGTACGAGAGGGCGTTCAGGAAGGGAAACGCGACGTCGCGGGCGCCGACGTGCAGAGGAATCAGGAAGTTCCCGAAGGCGCCGACGAGGATCGGGATCACGACGAGGAAGATCATGATCGAGCCGTGCATCGTGACAAGCTGGTTGAATCCCTCGGGGCTGACGGCGCCGTTCTCGCCGCAGATCCACGAGCTCTTGAGCATGTTTCCGACGATCGGCACCGGAGTGTCCGGGTAGGCGAGCTGCCAGCGCATCATCATCGCCAGCCCGCCGCCGACCAGCATGAAGAACAGCGCGGTGACGAGATACTGCTTCCCGATCCACTTGTGGTCGATCGAGAAGATGTACTTGCGGATGAACCCCCTGGGTTCGACCGGAATGTGCTCGTGCGGGGCGTGCGCTTCAGCGTGCTCGCTCATTATTCGATCGCCTTATTCCAGGTGGGGTGGGCCTGATCCCAGTAGGTGTGCCACCGTGCCGTGGTGACTTCGGGTGAGCCGGTCTTGACCGCCTGGTCGCAGACGCCCTTGTACCAGGTGTCGTAGATCTCTGGCGGGTCGACGAAGACGTTGGATCTCATGTTGAAGTGCTGCATGCCGCAGAGTTCGGCGCAGGCGATTTCGTAGCGGTGGAAGACGGCATCGACTTCGGCCGCGGGGACGTCCTGCACTTTGCCCTCGTACCAGACCTGCACGTTCGTTTTCCCCGTGAGCAACTCGTACGAGTACTTCTTCATCCCTTTCTTGAGCTGCGCGTCAGGGGCGTCGGTCGAGGCCTCGACGAGCTTGTAGCCCCACGCCTGCCGGCTCGGGCCGTTCGTCAGCGCCCACGCGACCTTCTTCGATTTCATCTCCTCGAGGGTCAGCACTTCCATCTTCTGGTCCTTCAGGTTCCACACCGAGACCTTGTCCATCGTGAACCAGGTCCGGCCCATCATGCCGGGCATCGCGTCGAGCTTGACGCGCGCGTGCGGGACGAAGAAGGAGTGGATGACGTCGGAGGAGGACAGCTTGACGAGGACCTTGCGGCCGATGGGGATGTGGATTCCGTTCTGGTAGACGTCGTCGGCGGTCCCGAAGGCGCCGTCGGCGCCGGCGTAGCGGAAGGCCCACTCGTACTGTTTGGGGAACGTCTGGATAACCAGCGTATTGGGGTCTTTTTCGGACGGGAAGGTCATGCGGATTTCCTTCCACGTCCCTGCCTGCGCGACGCCGATGCCGATCAGGATGAGCGCGGGGATGACGGTCCACACGGTCTCCGCCACGTTGCTGCCGTGCATGTACTTCGCCTTGCGACCCGGCCGGCCGCGGAAGGCGATGCAGCAGTAGAGGATGAGGCCCTCGGTGAGGAAGAAGAAGGCGGCGACGATGAAGTAGATGGCGAAGTAGAGGTCGTCGACCTTCGTCCCGTACGACGCGTTGACGTTGGGCGGGAGCCAGTTGGGGACGGCCGAGGCGGGGAGTGCGGCGAAGAGTGCGAAGGCGGCTGCCGCGAGCGGGGTGAGGAGTCTTGCGGATCCTCTCATCGGATCCCTCCAGGGAGACGGTTCCGGGTGTCGCCGGCGGCGCGGTCGCCGACGGTTCGAATGCGAGTAGACTTCAGGGTTTTTCGTGTGTCAAGCATGGGGGCTCTCGGAAACGGTTGGGATCACGCGGTTCTGCGGAAAAGTACGCAGTAGATCAGCACGCCTGTTCCGGAAACGTACAACCAGACGGGAAGGGTGAATCTGGCCCACTTCCGGTGAATATCCCACTTTCGCTTTATGGCATTAACTATCACGACGGCAATCAGGATCGGTACCAGCGCCGCCAGCACCGTGTGACTCGTCAGCATCCCAAGGTACGCCACGCGCCCCGGCCCGCCGTAGCGCGTCGCCCCTGCGTGCGCGTGATAGTAGAGGTAACAGCCCAGAAAGAAGGAAGAGCACACGAGCGCGCCGAGCACGAACGCCACGTGCTCCTCGTACCGCTTCGCCTTCACGAATCCGTATGCCGCCAGCAGAAGCACGAGACTCGCGGCATTCAGGGAAGCGTTCACGGCAGGAAGCCCGTAGAGCCCCGTCATGGAAAGCGCCGTCGCGTCGCGCCGGAGCTTCTTCACCGCTTCCGGATCCGTCCCGTCGTAATACCCGCGGATGACGCCGCCGGCGTCGACGAGCGCCAGCCGCGACGAGTGCACGATCGGATTCGCGGCGTCCTCCGGCGTGTCGCGCGCGTCGAGCAGAAAACCGGCCACGAGCGCGTCGCGAGCCGCGGTCGTTCCCGTCGCCACGAACCGCCACCGCTTCGATCCCGCCGCCGACGACTCCGCGTACCTCTTGAGAACCTCGGGCGTGTCGTGAGCCGGGTCGAGCGAGAAGGACACGAGTTGCACGCCCGGCGGGAGCTCCCCGTCGAGGCGCGAGAAGGCCGACGTCAGCACGGGACAGATCGACGTGCACCGCGTGAACACGAAATCCGCGATCCACGCGCGCCCGAGCATGTCCCCGGATGCGATCGGTTTCGCTTCGTGATCCGTCATCGAGAACGCCGGCGCGGGCCGCACCTCCAGCAGTTCGGGCTGCGGCGGGCGAAACAGCCCCCAGAAACCGAACGCCAGCCCCGCGCCCAGCGCGAGCACGCCGCCCCCCAGGAGGATCCTCCTCAAGCCCCCTCCCCTCTCACCGTCGCCGCGCACGCCACGAACGCCGCGGCCGCGCACGCCGCGATGACGGCGACCGCGACGCCGGCGGCGAACGGCTCCGCGGCGCCCGGGATCACCGCCGACTTGAGCGCGGAGAGCCCGTACGTCAGCGGGTTGGCGCGCATGACCCAGCCCATCCAGCCGTAGGCGCCGGCGAGCGGAAACAGCGCGCCCGAAACGAGCCACATCGGCATCAGCACGACGTTCATGATCCCGTGGAAGCCGGCGACGGATTCGGAGCGCCAGGCGAAGAAGAACCCGATCGACGACAGGAAGAACGCGGTGAGCGCGAGGATCCCGGCCCCCGCGGCGAGACCGGCGGCGGAAAGCGGCACGCCGACGGTCGGCGCAAGAAGCAGGAACGGAAACGCCTGAATCCAGCCGAGCGCCGTCCCCCCCAGCACCTTGCCCAGCACGATGCTCGAGCGCGGCGCGGGCGAAGCGAGGACCGACTGGAGGAATCCCTCGCGGCGGTCCTCGATGATGGAAATGGAGCCGAAGATCGAGGTGAAGAGGAGGATCATGGTCGTCGTGCCGGGGAAGGCGTACTTGAGGTAATCGCCTCCCTGTCCCGCGAAGGACCGGCCGATGCCGGATCCGAGGAAGAGCCAGAACATGACGGGCGTGGCGAGCGCGCCGATGACCCGGCCGCGCTGGCGGAAGAAGCGCACGAGTTCGCGTTTCGCGAGGCTGAGGGCGGGGAGCATCATCTCTCTTCCCCGAATCGCCGGCCCGTCCGCCGGATGAACACGTCCTCGAGCGTCGGTTTCGCCACGGTCACCGCTTCCACCTGTCCCGGAAACGACTCCACGAGCTGGGGTACGAATTCGTGTCCGCGGCTGCGCTCGACGCGCACGACGCCGTCGAGCACCGAGACGGGGACCTCGAATTTCGCGGCAATGCCCGCCTTCAGTTTCTCCGCGTCGCGCGACTGGATCGAGATGACGTCCGTCCCGGATTCCGCGGAGAGCGCTTCCGGCTTGCCGAGCGCCACCACTTTCCCGAGGTCGAGGATCGCCACGCGGTCGCACATGGCGCCCTCTTCCATGAAGTGCGTGGTGATGAGGACGGTCGTCCCGTCCTTCTTGAGGCTCGCGAGGACGTTGCGCAGGTCGCGCCGCGCGGCAGGATCGAGGCCGGCGCTCGGCTCGTCGAGGAGCAGGACCCTGGGGCTGTGGAGGAGGCCCTTGGCGATCTCCACGCGCCGGCGGAGGCCGCCCGAGAGTGTTTCGGTGTACTCCCCCGCGCGGTCGGCGACGCCGAATCGCTCGAGGAGTTCGGCGGCGCGGCGGTGAAGCGAGGCGCCGCTCATTCCGTACATGTGCCCCTGGTGGACGAGGTTCTCGAGGGACGTCAATTTCTTGTCGGTGCTCGTCGCCTGGAACACCACGCCGATTTCGCGGCGTACGGCGGCGGAGTCGGCCGCCACGTCGTGGCCGAGGACGGTGGCCGTGCCGCGCGTCGGGGGCAGGAGCGTGGCGAGGATCCTGAAAAGAGTCGTCTTGCCGCCGCCGTTGGGGCCGAGGAGTCCGAAGATCTCCCCTGCGCGCACGTCGAACGTGACGCCCGCGAGCGCCTTTCGTTCGCCGAACGAGCGCTCGAGAGCGCGGACATCGATGGCGGAACCCATGGGGCGGTTGTCCTTCGCCTCGAATGCAAAGCCCGGGCCGCAACTCCTCCGCCCCGCGTGCCCACGCGGACTGCGGCAGAATTGCGCCCTCCGGAACAAAAGAGCGGGGGCGCCGCGAAGCGCCCCCGCTTGAATGCCGGAATGCTACTCGCCGAACTCCACGGTCACCGACTCGGCGCCCTTGTCCTTCAGCGTCACCTGGACCTCCTTGGTGCCGTACTTCTCGTGCCAGACCTTGAGCGTGTACGACCCGGGGGGCACGCCCTTGAGCGTCACGGTTCCGTCGCCGCCCGTCACGCCGTGGAACGGGTGCTTGAACACGCCGACCCACGCGCCCATCCACCCGTGCACGTCGCACTTCACCTTGATCGGCACCTCGCCCACCACGAAGGTCTTGGCCTTCGAAGCGGTGGTCAGGGTGTCGGTCTTCTTGGGATCCTGGCTGAAGTTGAACTCGGCGTTGACCTTCGCGGTCGCGTGGATGTTGTGGCGCACGCCGTCGCTGTTCTTTACCTCCAGCGCCTGCTTGGCCATCATCGAGATCACGTGCGGCTTGTACACGCAGCCGTTCTGGTCGATCCGGGCGGGAGCCGACGGCGCCTTGAAGACGTACTTGGCGTCGAGCCCCTTGTCGACCCACACCATGACGTTCTGAAGCGTACCGCCGCTTCCCGCCACCACGGACTCGTCCAGCGCCGGCGTGTCGACGTGCGCCGCCGCGCACTCCGCGTCCGTCATGTCGATGGGCGCCATCGCCGGGGCGGCGCCTTTCAGCTTCGCGGTGATCGTGATCGTCCCGGCCGTCGCCGCGTCCGGCAGGACTTCGACCGTGTTGTCCGGAGGAGGGGCTTCCCCGCCGCCGCCGCCGCCGGAGGGGCCGCCGCCCGCATCCTTCTTCCCGTCGCAGCCCGTCACCAGCGCCGCCGAAAGCGCCAGGACCAGGCCGTACTTCAGAACGCTCTGCATGGCACTCCCCTTTCTTCTCTTGACCTACTTCTTATGGAGGCTCCAGATGAATTCCCGGAGCGCGTCAACTTCGTCGGGCTTGACCTGCTCTTCGTTGAACGCCGTCATCCCCGTGCCCGGCGCGATCGACTGCGGGTCGCGCAACCACACCGCGAACCAGTCCTTCTGGATCCGTGGCGCCACCAGCGCGAACGCCGGCGCCGGCGTGTCCGTCGTCAGCTTCGCGCCCTCCACCACGTGACACTTGCCGCACTCCATCCGCTCGAATACACCTTTCCCGCGCACCACCAGCTCCCCGCGCACCTTCTCGTCGAGCGGTGGGTCGTACTGGAAGGGGAACTTCTCGCCGGCCAGCACGGCGAAGTGTTCCACGAGGAGCGAGGCTTCGTCGTCCGTGAAGCCGAACGTGGGCATGCGCGCGCCGGGATCCGCCTTGTCGGCGAGCCATGGGCGGATTTCGGTGGGGTTCTTGAGGAAGCGGAAGAACCAGTCGGGATTGACCTTGGCGCCTTCGCCGACGATGAACGGCGGCGCCTTTGTGTCCCCGACCTGCTCCTTGATCTGGGCCTCTCCCCACGCGTAGACGAGCACGCTCGTGACCGGCGGCTGGTTCTCCAGGAGCGCCGTGATCTGCTGTGGGAAGAGCCAGGTTCCGGCGGGGAGGAGGATGTCGACGCCCTTTTTGCGGAGGATCGCCAGCTCGTCGGCCGAGACTCTCTCGACCTGGCGGCCGTCGCTCAGGATGGTCCGCGCGACGTACACGCGCGCCGTAGCGATCTCCGGGAGAGCCTCTTCCGAGACGGCGATCCGCGTCGGAAACAGCCCGACCTTGTGGCACGATGCGCAGTTGCTCTGCATGACGATCGTCTTGCCGGCGTTCACCACCGCTTCTTCGTGCGACAGGTTGCGCATGTGCGACACCGGGATGTTCTCGCGGGTCCGGAACGAGAGCACCCAGGTCGCCAGCGCGTCGCGCTCTTCCTCGGTGAGCCTGAACTTCGGCATGCGGAGGCGCTCGGCGTACTCGACGAAGCGGCCGCCGTCGAACGTGCGCGGGTTTTCGAGCTTGGCTTTGACCCAGGCGACGCGGTCGTAGGCGCCGGCGGTGTGGCCCATGAGGAGGTCGTGGCGGAATCCGAAATCGAACTTCGTGATGTCCTTGGAGCCGGTCGCGTTCGAGCCGGTCAGCTCCGCGCCGATCTTCTTCGTCTTCTCGAAGCCCTTGATGTCGTGGCAGCCGAAGCAGCCCTGGTGGCCGATCGCCCGCTTGCCGAGGTCGAGGAGCCGCTCCTCCGGCGACATCGCCCTGACCTTTTCCTGCGCCAGCTTCGTGGGGGTCGACGACTGCAGGAACGCCAGCAGCGTGGCCTCGACGTCCGCCTCCACGACCGGCGGGAGCTTCCGGTTGGGGAAGTCGCCGGGGTGCTTTTGCGTGAGCAGGAAGGCGGTGATGTCGGCGGCTTCCTGGTCGGCGAGGCGGAGACTCGGCATCGACGTGTAGTGGAAGTACTGCGCGGGGTTCTTGAGCCACGCGAAGATCCAGCCGGCGTTGAGCTTCGACCCGACCGTGGACAGGTTGGGCCCGAAATCGGTGTACTGGGTGCCGGCCTTGTTCATGTCGCCGGCGACGTGGCACGCGACGCAGCCGACGAAATCGAACAGTTTCTTCCCGGCGGCGGCGTCCCCGGCGGGCGGCGCGGGATACGCGTCCTTCACGTGCGCGAGCTCGCTGTTCTCGAAGAGGTACTCGACGATCCCCTGGATCATCGCGGTGTTCTTCTTCTGCGCCTCCGCGTCGCTCGTGTTCGACAGGTCGAACGCCTGCGGCATGTGCGTCGTGGGCCGGAAGTCCGTCGGCTTGCGGATCCAGTTGTACGCCCAGTCCCGGGTCACCTTGTGCCTGATCCCGTTCAGAGCGGGCCCGACCTTGCGCAGGTTTTCCATGCCCGCGATCGGGTGGCAGCCGAAACAGCCCACCTTCTCCATCACCTGCCGGCCCAGGTTCACTTTCTCGCCCATCGTCACCCGGACCTGGCTCGCGTGGCACTTGGTGCAGGACGACTCGATGTACGGCGTCGGCAGCATGGGCTTGTCGAAGTGGTGGATCGGCGACCAGCCGTACTTTTCCTTCCACTCCTCGCCCTGCTTCGCATCCTTCGGCATGTGCGCGGTCGTGTAGAAGTCCACCGACCTCCCCGAGCCCTCGTGGCAGATCGTGCAGCCGAACTTCGACACCGGGTGCGGCGAATTGTCGCCGACGTACAGGTCGATGTTGGGATGGCTCCGGAACACCGCCGGCAGCTCCTTCTCCGTCCACCCGCGCTTGTCGATCGCCATGTGGCACGTGCGGCAGCGGTCGATCTTTCCCACGGTCGAGAAGTTCAGGTCCTCCTGGAAGTGCGGCAGGATGTCCTGCTCGATGTGTTCCGGGTTCGCGATGAAGTCGAGCCCGGGCATCGCGAGCAGCGTCTTCGAGAGCGAAGGCTCGAGCTTCGCGATCTTCCGGTTCACGAGGATCAGCTCCGCCTCGACCCGGTCGACTTCCTTCTGCGCATCCTCGCGCGTCTTGACGATCTTCTCGATCGCTTCCAGCGCCACGACTTCCTTCGCGTTCAGTTCCTCGAAGGCGAGCTTCGACTCGTTCACCTTCCCCGACCACTCCTGGTAGTTCTGAAGCGCGTCCGCCGCGTGCGCTTCGAGCCCCTTCAGGCTCGACTCGACGGAAGCGGCGTCCGAGCTGTTCGCCTTGCGCAGTTTTTCGAGCTTCTCCTTCGCCTCGGCGAGGTGGGCGCCCGCGGATTCGGCGCGCTGCTTGGCGGTATCGGCCTCGGACTTGTCGAACTGGAACTTCTGAAGGGCCTTCTCGAGGGCGCCGCGGTGGTCCTCGCGCTCGGCGTTGAGCTTGTCGATGTCCGCCTGCCGGCCCGCGACAGCCGCCTTCGCCGCCTCGAGGTTGGTGTACAGTTCCGCGACCTGCGCGTTCTCCTTCTTCAGCCGGTTGATCGCGCTGTTCGCGGCCGCCCGCTCCTTCTCCGCGCGCTCCAGCGCGATCCGATTGTAGTCGCGCTGGTAGTGCTTCCAGTTCCGGTCGTAGTCCTGCCAGGCCGCCCAGACGGTGGCGGCGATGAGAAGGATCGACGACACGAAGAACAGGCGGTTGAGGCTCACCATGTCGTACAGCGTGTCGGACAGCGGATCGGCCGGCTTGGGCATGGGTGACCTTTTCGAGGCTCTAGATGTTGAAGAAGTACTCGGGGATGCCGACCAGGTATTTCAGGTTGATCGTCCAGCGCAGGAGCATCTTGATGAGCATTCCTCCCATGACCAGGAGGTGCACGATGAAGACGCTGTACCGGATCATGCCGAGCTGCTTGTAGAACTCGCGGAACATCGGGACGAACCGGGCGAGGAGCCCGGGCATCGCCACGAAGTAGCCGAGCACGAGCAGGATCCCCCAGATCTCGCGGATGAACCAGTTGCGCGGCATCCCGACGCCGAGCACCTGCAGGTAGATGATCTCGGAGAGGTTGACGTTCGTGAGCGGCTCCAGCTTGTGGATGTCCCACGGCTCGTACGGGCCGAAGAAGTTCCAGTTCGGCCCGCGGAGGAACGTGCCCATGAAGATCAGGAGCACCCAGGCGACGACGAACCCGTACATGAAGATCGAAATGGCGAACTTCCGTTCCTTGAAGGTGTAGTAGCCGTTGCCCTTCGGGTTCTTGTCGATGTACGGCAGCATCATGAGCCCCGTGATGATCATCGTCGGCAGCAGCACGCCGGCGATCCACGGGTCGAAGTACACGAGCATTTCCTGGAGGCCGAGGAAGTACCAGGGCGCCTTGGAAGGGTTGGGCGTCTTCGCCGGATTCGCGGGCTGCTCGAGCGGCGCCTTGAGCGCGATCGACCAGACCGTCAGGAAGACCGTGAACAGGATGAGGCAGATGAACTCGATGTACACGAGATCCGGCCAGACGAACGTCTTCTGGACCTCGCCCGCCTCCGCTTCCTTCGGCGGAAGCCCCTTCTCCAGCCTCTCGTCGTTCAGCGCCATCTGGCGGAAGGCCACCCAGACGAAGAACGTGACGGACGCGACCATCATGATGATGGGGACGTTGTCGGGAAGTGTCGCGACGGTCTTGAACTGGGGGTCGAAGAAGCTGATGAACAGCAGGAACGCGGCCCCGAGCCCGATGGGGCCCGCGACCTTCGGCTTCGTCAGCACCCGGTAGTACTTCATCGCCAGCACCAGCCCGACCGACGACAGGATCACGAACACCGCCGCGCGGCTGACGACCGCGTTGACGAGGTCCGTATAGAATTTCGGAAGTTCCATGTTCAGCGTTTCTCCGCTACATCGGGCCCGAGACGCCGCCGTCCTTGCGGACGCGCCAGAAATGAACCGCCATCAGCGTCGCGGCCGCGAGCGGGAACGCGACGCAGTGGAGGACGTAGAACCGCAGCAGGGCGGCCGGAGCCACGAACCGGCCGCCGAGCAGCGCGTAACGGACGTCCGAGCCCGCGTGCACCAGGCTGATGTCGCCGAGCTTGAGGAGCGAAGCGCCGGGGCCCTCGTGCCCCACGACCGGGGTCGCGCGCGCCATGTTGGTGCCGACGGTGACCGCCCACATCGCGAGCTGGTCCCAGGGCAGCAGGTAGCCGGTGAACGAGAGCAGGAGCGTCAGCACCAGCAGGATCACGCCGACGTTCCAGTTGAACTCCCGCGGCGGCTTGTAACTGCCGGTCAGGAAGACGCGCATCATGTGCAGCCACACCGTGATCACCATCGCGTGCGCGCCCCAGCGGTGAATCTCGCGCATGATCCCGAGCGGGATGTCCTCGCGAAGCGAAACAATGTCGGCGTACGCGAACTCGGCCGTCGGGCGGTAATAGAACATCAGCAGCACGCCCGTCAGCGTCTCGACCAGGAACAGGAAGAACGTCAGCCCGCCCATGCACCACGTGTACTTCATCCGGATCCCGCTCCGCCGGATCTTCGGCGGGTGCAGGTGCAGGAACACGTTCGACATGATCGCGAGCGTCCGGTTGCGCGGCGTGTCGGGCATGCCGTGCCGGAAGATCGACGTCCAGATCTGGCCGTTCCACAACTGCTCGAGCAGCGATCCCTTCCGCTTCCCCGGCTCGGGGGCGCTCGATGCAGGCGGTTCCGGCGCTTTGACTTCAGCCACGAGATGACTCCTCTGCTATACCACGGTGATGAAGGAATCGGGGTCTTCCCACTGCCCCTTCTCGAACTGGTACTTCTTCGACTTGTCCACCAGGATCTGCCCGTCGTCGAGCACCTTCACCGCGGCGCGCTCCAGCGGCCGCGGCGCCGGACCTTCAAAGTTGATCCCGCTCGCGCGGAAGCCCGATCCGTGGCACGGACACTTGAACTTGCCCTCGTTGGGCAGCCAGTTCGGCGTGCAGCCGAGATGGGTGCAGACCGTGATCAGGGCGAAGATCTTCCCCTTCTCGTGAACGACCCAGATGCCGTTGGTATCCTTGAAGCGTTCCTCGACGTAGCCTTCGGGGTACTCGTCGGGAAAGCCGACCTTGACGGTCGCCGGCGGTTCGTAGAGCACGTTCGGGAACATGAACCGCGCCGTCGCGCCGCCGCCCGCGGCGGCCGCGCCCGTGAACGCGCCCCATCCGAGCGCGCTCCACGACACGAGCCCGAGGAATTTGCGCCGCGAAAGCTCGAGCTGCCGCTTGCGCGGGTCGTCCGCCTCCTTCGCCGGCGCATCCTTCTTCGGCGCCACGATCGTCCCCGGCGCCGCGGGCGTCATCTTCGCGTACACGGGCTTCGGTTCGCCGGCCACGCCGGTCGTCGCGGTCTGCGGGCTGCCCGGCGCGACGGGCTTGCCCGCCGCCGCCGCCGCCGCCGCGACCGCCGCCTCCGCCTCCGGCGTCATGCCGGGCCGCGCCGGGAGCACCGGCTTGCCCGGTTCCGGAGGGACCGCCTGGCTCGCCTTGCCCTTCTCGCCCGCAGGCTTCGCGGGCGCCGGCTTCGCCGCGGCCTCCGCCTTCGGCGCCGCCTCAACCTTCGGCGCAACCTCGGCCTTCGGCGCCGCCTCAGGCTTCGCCTCCGCTTCGGACTTCGTTCCTTCCGTCGGATCCGCCATCAGTTCCTCCAGGTGCTAGTTCGAAAGCGCCTGCAACGCCGTCCGCGCCGCCTGCCGCACGTCCATCGAACGGTCGTTCGCAGCCAGGCCGTCCAGCAGCGGCCGGAACGACGCGTCCCCCAGCTCCAACGCCCCCTTCATCGCGTTCACCATCACGTCCACCGTCATCTCCTCAGTCATCGCGCTTCCCACCCCCGCCGATACCTTCGCCAGATACCCGCGGTCGAGCATCGCCTTCAGGGTCGGCGCCGCTTCGGGATCCCGGAAGCGCGCGAGCGCGAGGGCCGCGTTCCAGCGCACGTCCTCAACCTGGTCGTGGTGCGCCCCGCGGATCGCGGCCAGCACCTCGGCTTCCTGCGCCGCCGTCACCGCGGGGAGCTTCTCGGACTCGCGCCGGCGCGGGTTGTAGAGCCCGAGCGAAAACACCGCGGCCTTACGGAGGCCGGGATCGTCGGAAGCGGCGAGCTGGAGGAGGTCGGGGAGAGCGGCCGGATCGGCGATGCTGCCGACGGCCTGGATGGCGGCGACCTGGCAGGTTCCATCGCGGTCGTGCATCGCGGGCATGAGGACGGGCATCGCGGCGGGATTCCGGAGGGTGCCCAGGACCAGGATCAGGTAGGTCCGCGTGCGCGCGTCGTCCTCGTCGCGCGGTTCGATCTCCGAGAAAACCCGCATGATCTCGGGGACGAGGCGCGGATCCTTGCGGGCCTGGGGGTCGCGTACGAGGCGCGAATTGAGGTCGTAGGCCAGCTGCCAGCGGGTCGAGCCGTGCTGGAGACGGATCTCCCGCACGAGGAGAATCGGATCCTTTTCGTCCGCAGTCATCATCCGGATGCCGACGAAAATCGCGACGCCGACGACGGCGATCAGCAGCGGAATGAGGAAAAACTGCCCCAGCAGGCTGACGAACTTCTGGTCGCCCTCGACCAGGTCGGTAGGGCGGGCGGCGGAGGCGTCGGTGGCGGGACGAACGTCCTCGACCATAAGGGCGCGAAGTTTCTCCGTTGGAGCCTGTTTCGTCAATCTATTGTCCCGGTGCTGATCAGACGGAAGACGACGGGCCCCTTAGCAAGTTGTGTTCCACCAGGGGTTTCGAGACGGAAGCGCCCCGCGGACGCCGCCGAGTTGCCGCACCCGCGACACGCACGCCGCAGCCCTACCCGCCCTTCAGCCCCCAGCGCGCCATCTTCCGCTGAAGCGTCCGCCGGTCGATCCCGAGAACCTTTGCGACGCGGGTGACGTTTCCCTCCTCCTTCTCGAGAAGCGTCGCGACGTGCCGCCGCTCGGCGTCCTCCAGCGACTCCCCCGCGGGCCCCTTCCGCGCCGGCGGCGCCAGCAGCGCCGGATCGATCTCCCCCTGCGGCGACAGGAGGACCGCCCGCTCCAGCATGTTGAACAGCTCGCGGATGTTCCCAGGCCAGTCGTAGACCGCGAGCCCCGCCAGCGCCTCCGCCGGCACGCTCCGGATTCCCTTCGACAGTGCCGTCGAGCTGTGCCCGAGGAAATGTTCGACGAGGAGCGGAAGGTCCTCCAGGCGCTCCCTGAGCGCCGGAACGCGGATTCGCAGCACGTTGAGCCGGAACAGCAGGTCCGCCCGGAATCTCCCCGCTTCGACTTCGCTTTCGAGATTGCGGTTCGCCGCCGCGATGATCCGCACGTCCACGCGCCTCTCGCGCGTCGCGCCGACGGGCCGGAATTCCTTCGTCTCGATCACGCGGAGCAGGCCGGCCTGCACGGGAAGTGCCATGTCGGCGATTTCGTCGATGAAGAGCGTGCCGCGGTCGGCGACGTCGAGGAGGCCGGGTTTGGGTTTTGTGGCTCCGGTGAAAGCGCCCTCCGCGTACCCGAACAGCTCGCTCTCGAGCAGCTGCTCCTTGAGCCCCGCGCAGTTGATGACGACGAACGGGTGCCGCGCCCGCACGGAATCAAAGTGAAGCGCGCGCGCGACGAGTTCCTTCCCGGTGCCACTTTCGCCCTCGACCAGCACGGGGGACGCCGAGTCCTTGACGCGCCGGATCATGTCCTCCAGGTCGCGCACCGAGGCGCTCGCTCCCACGATCCCCTGGTACGACGACCCGCGCGCCTGCGCCTCCGAGAGCGACCGGTTCTCCGACGCCAGCAGCCGGTGGTCCCCCGCGCGCTGCAGGGACGCCTCGATTTCCGCGAGCTCGCACGGCTTCGTCAGGTAATGGTGCGCCCCCGCCTTGATGGCCTCGATCGCCGACGGGATCGTGCCATGCCCGGTGAGCACCACGACCTCGAGTTCCGGCTGCTCGCGCCGCAGCCGCCCCAGCAGCTCGAGCCCGTCCATCCCCGGCATTTTCAGGTCGACCAGCGCCACGTCGAACTCGCGCTCGCGCGCCTGCGACACCGCCTGCTCGCCCCCCGCTGCCAGCGTCACCTCGAACCCTCGCTTCCCCAGAGCCCCCCCCACCGTCCTCCGGAAGGTCTCGTCGTCGTCCACGAGCAGCACGCGCAGGATCATGCGCCCGCCCGCCCGGCGTCCGCCGGCAGCGAGAGCGTCACCAGCGTCCCGTTCCCCTCGTCGCTGCGCACCTCGATCTCCCCCCTCAGGTCCCTCATGATCGCATAGGACAGCGCCAGCCCGAGCCCCGTCCCGCGCCCCGGGTCCTTCGTCGTGAAAAAGGGCTCGAAAATCCGCGGCACGTCCTGCGGCGGTATCCCGCGGCCGTTGTCTTCAATGCGGATCCCCACGCCTCCCGCCGCCGGGTACGCCTCCACACGCACCCGCGCCCCCTCCCTCCCCTCCACCGCGTCCAGCGCGTTCTTCACCACGTTCACCACCACCTGCCCCAGCGCCCCCGCATCCGTCCGCACCCGCGGCAGCCCCCCCGGCGCGTCCACCTCCACGCAC
>JACPRD010000207.1 GCA_016190145.1 Planctomycetota bacterium
ACGCTCAGGCCTTTCACGGGCCAGTCCTGCAGCATCGGGGTGAGCCAGTAGCGGGAGAACTCGCGGTTGTAGGGGCCCTCGTCGTCGATGTCCCAGAGGCGGCGGATGTCGGTGCCGGCTTCGACGGAGACGTGCTTTCCGAAGCCTTTGGCGGCGAGGAAGCGGACCTGGGTGTAGGGGACGTACTCGCCGGCGACGAGGACGAACTGATCCGTCTCGAACGTCTCGATCCGCTGCCGCCTGAGGAGCTGGAACCAGGAGGCGTCGACGCGGAGGTCCCAGTCGGGCTCGTAGAAGCTGCCGCGAATGATGTAGTCGCGGGCGCGGTGGTCGAGCATCGTGTACTTGCCGCTCAGGGTGAGGACGTCCCAGAGGGTCTGCCAGGCCGACGCGCCCCAGAGGTGGTCCTCTTCCTTCACGTCGTTGTACTCGTCCTTGATCTGGGTGTAGTCCGCGCGGAGGCGTCCGCCTTTCCAGGGCTTCGCCTGGACCCAGCCGCCGACGAGCGAGTCGCCGTGGTTGGAGGATTCGTACGTGTGGACGGGGATGCCGCCGTAGATGCCGGCCTGCAGGGAGAGGACCTGCTTCCAGGCCTCGGTCTGGACGGCGGCGCCGTCGAAGTAGAGGACGACGGGCGTGTCGATCATGGACTGCCGGCCGGCGCGGATCCGCTCGACGGGGCCGAGGCGGTTGAAGTCGAGGTACGCGTGGTAGACGCGGCCATTGGCCGACTTGTCGTAGGTGTCGGTGAGGTCGTTGAAGACGAAGAACGCCTGGTCGTCGTCCTCCTCGTCGAGGTCGAGCGAGCCGCGGAGGAAGAAGCTCGCGGTCACCGTGTGCTTCTTCGCGTCGCCGAGATCCAGGGAGAGATACGCGTAGAGATCGTTGTCGTCGTCGTCGCCCTCATCGTCGTCGTCCTCGATGTCCGCCCAGCGGCCGCGGTACTTGAAAGCCAGCCGCCCGCGAACGGGGAATCCGAACAGGTCGCCGATCGGACCGAAATCGCCCGATTCCTGCGCGGCGGGCGCCTCCTCCCCGGGGGCCGCCTCCTTCGCGCGCGGTTCCTCTTTCGCCGGCTTGTCTTCCCCGGCGGGCGGAGTGCCTTCCGGGGGCGGCGCCTCCTCCGTGGCGGGTGGCTCAGGATCGACGGGTTTCGGCTCCTCCTGCGCCGGTGAGACCGCAGGCAGGGAAAGGCCCAGGAGCAGCACGACACCGGGTGCGAATCTCACGGCCTTCTCCGTGTTGGGGGTGATGCGATCTTGCAGCACCTCGCAAATTCGGAACCAGATCGGTTCTCTGGTGGCAAGCTGCCAGACTCACGGGTTTTCCTGCGTAACTTCCGCCAGATCTGCGGAGCCGTCCTGAATTTGCTGGCGTTTGATTGGATTTGCGGGGGCAATGACGCAGTGGCGCGGCAGGCCGTGCGAAGAATCGAGCATGCAGGTGCGTGAATTCAATGGGGTCCGACGAATAGGACCGGGGCTGCCCCATTTTTCTGAAATCGGGCTTCCGGCCTGATCCCCCTCCAATGAAAACAGCCGGCGCGGTGTCCCGCGCCGGCATTCCATAACACCCGGACCGATCGGCCGATGCCTCCGGCGCCGTCCGGAACGGCACTACTGAACGGCGAGATTGCCAAGACCCTCCTGCAACGGAGCCGGGGCCGGGGCCTCCTTGAGCTGCGGGACGACCGGCGGATCGGGCACGAGTTCGTAGACCACCGCGGACATCAGGCACGTCACGATCCCCGCAATGAAGACCAGAGGGGCGAAGGGCAGGACCGGATCGGAGTACGGCTCCGTCCCGTACCGCGCCGAGTAGAGAAACCCGACCACGGCCATGCCGACGCCCGCGGCCAGCGTCGTCAGGAAGAGCGCGGGGCGCAGGATCGTGGACGCGCGAGGCGCGGCTTCGTCGACGTGGTGGGACTCGGACGGGATGATCGGGAAAATCCGGGTGAAAACCATGAAGATCAGGATGCCGAGGGCCAGCAGTCCCGCGAAGATGCTCACCTCGACCCAGGAGGGCATGTAGGAACCGGGTTCGTACGGGAGGAGCATGCCGTGCGTGAGGGAGGGCACCACGATCAGGATGCGCTTGCCAAGGGCAGCGACGTTGACGACGACCCCTGCGAAGACCGTCCAGCCGATCGAGCTCTTCTGCCGCACGAACTGCACGAACAGCACGACGAGGGAAACCACGAGGCTTGCGACCACCGTCCAGAACAGCGGAGAGTACGCGCCGAACACGACCTCGTGCGCGATTCTCGTCTCAGATTCGACGGCCGCGTAGTTGGCGGTCATCTCCTCCGCCACCATGAAGTAGAGGTACGCGGCGACGAGGGCGAGGAGCAGATTGCCGAGCCAGCGGATGGCTTCGGGCCGGATCACCTCCTGCAGATTCATGAACTTGCGGAGTGCAGCCGCGATCACGATCAGAACGCCGATTCCCGAGACTCCGGCCATCACCACGAAACCGGGACCTGCGAGCGCGTTGAACCAGCCCGGCCGGCCGCCCTGCGTGCCGAAAATGAACCCCAGCGTCGAGTGGGCCGTGACGAGGAGCGGCAGGATAACCAGGGAGAGCCAGAAACTGACCCGATGATGCCGGACACGCTCGCTGAGGGTTCCCTTGTATCCGAACGCCCAGATCCTGCTCAACAGCGAGAACCGGCCGCCTTTCTTCGCATGGGCCGCAGCGTCCGCCCTTCCAGCCAGGAAGAAGTAGACGCAGGAGGCGAAGAGGTAACCGCCGACGACGAGGCTGAAGGTCCCGAAGAAAGGGGACATGGGGCGCGCGTACATAGGGAGGTAGAGCAGGCCTTTCAGGGGCTGTCCGAGGTCCGCCATGACGCAGAACGCGCCGAGCACGAGGGCGGTGATCGTCAGAAGTTCGGCGGCCCGCGACAGCGGACGGATGCTGGCGATGCCCAGCAGGCGGATGAGGGCGGCGATCGTGATGCCGGCGAAGCTGACGCCGATGAAGAAGACGTCGCCCACGATGTAGAGGCCCCAGGCGGCGCCGCCCGCACCGACGGTGCGCATGCCGGTCACGGCCAGTCCTTCGCTTGCCTGGCGTGCGTAGGCGAAAAGCCCGAGGCCGACGACCGAGAGCAGACAGGTGGCGGCGA
The DNA here is from genome assembly GCA_016190145.1 of Planctomycetota bacterium. Taxonomy (GTDB): domain Bacteria; phylum Planctomycetota; class MHYJ01; order WSZJ01; family WSZJ01; genus WSZJ01. The sequence continues at coordinate 3,131 of JACPRD010000207.1, forward strand.
TCCACCACCGGGTTCCGAACCTGCCCGAATCCCCGGTGCTGCCTCCCGGGGTGAGGTCCTGGGAGGCGGCGGTGGCGCGATCCCGGGTGATCGCGGTTGCGTAGCTCATGGGTGGAAATCTCCTGTTACTGCGAGAGACTGATCGCCATCGCCATGGACGCAATGGCGAGGACGCACAGCGCGAACATGACGACGCTGAGAACGCCTGTGACGACGAAGAAGACCCTGCCCTCCTCGCGCCTTTCACGTTCGAGTGCCTCTGCCTCGATCACTTCGCGATCGGCCTTGAAGGCGTTCGGAATGCAGGGCGGTGCGACGGTGAGGGTGTTCATGGCCTAGATCCCCGAATGGGCGGGATTGAACGCGGTGCTCTGACTTCTCGGGCTCTCGACGGGAGTGGCGGCAGGCGCAGCGACTTCGCGGGGCGACCTCGAGGTCTCGACCCTCGCCGTCCAGACGAAGGCGACGCTGGCGGCGCCGAGGATGGGCAGCAGGAGGAGACCCATCGATCCGACGGTGCTCCAGTCGAGGTAACCGAAGCTGTACCAGCTCAGTCCGATGCTGATGGCGAAGATGGCGACGATGATGCAGGCCATCCAGATGATCCCCTTTTGAATCGGTGACATGGCTTTCTCCTTAACAGGTGGTTTCAGTGGGTTGTCCGGTTCTCGCGTGGATTGAATAACAAACGCGAGGCCAGCCTCACCCGGGACCTCCTGCGTTGCGTAACCTCTTCAGAGCCAATGATTTATGTGAAGCGGCCGCCTTCGCGCGCGCTCAGGAAAGAGGCGCCGGATCATTGCAGGTTGCAATGCACTGCGCAAAGCATTGGCTCCAAGTAACTTACATCATTCGTTTCTGCAGGGCTTCCGGAGAGATAGTGAAACGACCCAGGAAGAGGAGGAGGAGAAGGAGCAGGAGGAGGAACGGCCTTGGTCGGACGACCTCCTGCTCCTCCCCCTTCTCCTCCTCCTCAATCGCTCCGCGAGCGCAGTCGGAAAACCGTCCCCCGTTGCCCCGTGCCCGCCTCACTTCAATTTCATCCCGGAGGGTGATCCCCAATCATGGCTGACTCTCACCATTCGACTTCGACCTGTGCCGCCACAGCGTCGACGCCGCTACCCCCAGAATCCGCGACGCCTTCGCCTGGTTGCCTTCGCACCGCTTCAGCACAAATTCCGAGTACAGGTCCGTCACCTCCTTCAGCGTCGGCTGCGTCCCCGCCGGAACCGTGAACGCCCCCGCGGTCCCGCTCTCGCGCAGTTTCTCCGGCAAGTCCGCGACCTGTACACGCTCCCCGGACCGCACGAATATCGCCGCCCGCTCGATCACGTTCTTCAATTCGCGCACGTTCCCAGGCCACAGATGGCCCTTCAGCCTCTCCATCGCCTCCGGCTCCAGCCCGGCCACCGACTTCTTCATCTCCGTCGCGAATCGCTTCAGAAAATGGAGCGCCAGCCCCGGGATGTCTTCCGGGCGTTCGCGGAGCGGCGGAATGTGCAGGTGGATCGCGCCGACGCGGAAATACAGGTCTTCGCGAAGCGAACCGGCCTTGACCAGTTGCTCGGGCGATTTCTGCGCCGCGGCGAGGATGCGGACGTTCAGCGGGACTTCGCGCTCCGAGCCCAGCCTGCGCAGCTTCATTTCCTCGAGCACGCGCAACAGCTTGGCCTGCAGTTCCGGCTTGAGTTCGGCGATTTCATCGAGGAAGAGGGTGCCGCCGTTGGCGATTTCGAGGGTGCCGCGGCGGTCGCAGACGGCGCCGGTGAAGGCTCCGCGCACGTGCCCGAAGATGTGGGAGTCGGCGAGCGTTTCCGGAACGGCGGCACAGTTCAGGGCCACGAAGACGCCCGCCCGCCGCGGACTGTTGGCGTGAAGGTACTTCGCCAGGATCTCCTTGCCGGTGCCGCTCTCGCCGCTGATGAATACGGTGGCGTTGCTCTCCGCGACGCGCGCCGCCTCCGCATAGAGCCGCTTCATCGCCACGGACTCGCTCGCACAGACTTCGTCCTCGATTCCCTCCATGACCGCGCGCAGCGAGTCGTTCTCGAGCCGGAGTCGCCGGCTCTCCAGCGCCCGGCGCACGGCCCCCCGCAGTTCTTCGCCCGAGAACGGCTTGATCAGGTAGTCGTACGCCCCCTGCTTCAGGGCCTTCACGGCGGTCTCCACCGCTCCGAACGCCGTGATCATCACGACCGGCACTTCAGGAAACTCCGTGCGGACCCAGCGCTGCATCTCCAGCCCGTCAATTCCGCCCAACCGGATGTCGCACAACACCAGGTCGAACGCCTCCTTCCGCAGCGCGACCTGCCCTTCCTCCGCAGACGGCACGCCCACGAGCCGGTGCCCCGCGGATTCCAGCGTGCGCGCGACGGAGGTCCGCATTCCCGCTTCGTCGTCAATGATCAGGATGAGCGATTCAATCCCCACCGGCGACCTCCTTCTCTCTGCGCAGGGATGGCAGCGTGACCCGGAACGTCGAGCCGTGATCGGACGGAGATTCCGCCGGCGTGCGGGTCTCGAATTCGATGCTGCCTTCATGCTGAGTGGCGATCCGGCGGCTGATGGCGAGACCGAGGCCGGTGCCGTCCTGCTTGGTGGTGAAGAGTGGCTTGAAGAGGAATTCGCGTTTTTCGACCGGGATACCGGCGCCGTGGTCCTGGACTTCGAGGACGACGGTGTCCGGAGCCGCCGACATTCTGACTTCCACCACTCCGCCGTCCGGCGAGGCGTCCACGGCGTTCTCGATGAGGTTGGTGATCAGCTGGAGGAGGCGCGACGGGCTGCCGAACACGCTCAGCGGTTCCCGGGCGGCGTGGGCGATGACCCCGACGCGGCGAGGCTCGGAGCGGAACCGCACGAGGTGCAGCGCCTCCCCCAGGATCTTCCCCAGTTCGCATTCCACCAGCTGGATTTCGGTGTCGCGGCTCATCGCCTTCATCTCGTCGGAGATCTGACGGCAGCGGCGGACGTCGCGCATGATGTCGTCGACGATCGCGCGTTCCTTCGCATCCGCCGGAAGCGATTCGAGCAGGGCTTCCGCGTTGAGGAGGACGCACGTGAGCGGGTTGTTCAGGCTGTGGGCCACGGTGCCGGCGATGAGGCCGACGCTTGCGAGGCGGCCCGAACGGCGGAGTTCGTCGTCCTTCTTCCTCAGCTCGACCACCCGTTCCTCGACGGTCCTCTCCAGGGTGTTGCGCAGATCGATCAGCCGGTCCCAGTCGGCCGCGAGATTGCTGAGCATCCCGTTGAACGACCGCGCGAGCAGCCCGATTTCGCGCGGCCCGTCCTCGGTCGCTCGGACTTCGAGGTCGCCTCCGGCGATTTTCTCCGTCTGCTCCGCCAGTGCCTCGAGCGGCCGGGTGATCCCCCGAGCGATCGGGTGGCAGAGCGCCACGGCGATGAGGATGCAGAACAGGGTCGCGAACGTGACGAGCAGGATCGCCCGCTTTTCCGCTTCCCGGGAGTGGTTTTCGATTTCCTTCGCCTTGGAGAGGAGCGTCTCCGACATTTTCTCCGTTGTCCGCGAGACCTTGCGGGCGGGGCCGTCCACTTTCTGCATCCACTCCTCGTAGGGGGGCGGTTCTCCTTCCTTCATCGTCGTCAGGATCCGGATGCCGTTTTCGCGGATTTCCCGCAGTTCGGTCACCACCTGGGCGGCCATGTGCGGCGGCCGTTTTTCGTACCCGTGGCAGGCGGTCGCGGCGCAGGTCTGGACGCGGTCTTCGAGGGCATCCATGTCGGTCTTGAAGCGACCGACGGCCTGCTCGCGGTTCTCGGCGAGGACGTCGATGGGGTCCGTCGGACGGGAGAGAGAAACGCTGAGGTTGCGGGATCCCTCGATGGCGGAACTGATGCGGCGGATCTCCGCGGCGTTTCGGGAAACGGTCGCCACGCTGTTGTAGCCGATGATGCCGAGCAGGATCGCCTCGGACAGGCCGGCGATGAGAACGAACAGGGTGATTTTTGCTCGGATCGACATGGCTGCTTCCAGGGTGGAGCTTCTTCCCGGTGTCACGGACAATGGCGCAAATCGCGGTCCCGCCGGGAATCGAAGCCCTGCCGCGCCGGAAATCGGAATTTACGCGCTTTCTCCCTGCGGAAATTGCGCGAATTCCGCGTCCTATTGCGCGGCGAATGAGCGCGGCGTGGTTCCGTCCTCCGCCCGGCGTGTGGTACCGTTCCGCCCATGCGATGCTTCGCGTGCGCCTTCGCCCTCCTCGCCGCACTCCCCGCTTCCGCCCTGGAGCAGAAATACGACGACGGCAAACCCGACGGCTCGAAGTCGTTCGCGGACGTCGGGTGCGGGACGTGGTTCGACGGGCCGGTCGACGCGACGTGCGTCCGCATCCACGCGGCGCGCGGAAAGGCGCGCGCGTTCGACGTCGCGGCGCTCGACCGCGACGGCAACGTGCTGGAGCAGGCGGCGTACGACGCGGCGGCGCTTCCAGAGCAGGCGGGATGGGCGAAGCTCGCGCTGCGAATCGTGGCGGAGGAAGGCGCGCTGATCGTCGTGACGTTCAACGAGGGCGAGGAGGGCTCGCTTTCGTGGGACAAGAACGAAGAGCGGCACTCGACGTACTTCTATGGAGGGAACCACCACCCGTTCGAGGAAGGCAACTGGATGATGCGCCTGTCGCCCGGCGACGGCGCGAAGCCGCTCGAATTCGCGGCGGCGGAACTGCCCGCGGGGCAGGTGGTGCGCGCGGACCGCGGCGAAGTCGTGGAACTGCTGCGCTCGGACGCCGGCCACGCAGTCCGGTTCGAGCGCCCCGCCGGGAACGCCCTCTCAGGCTTCACGATCTACGCCGCCCGCTCGGGCCGCCTCGCGCGTCCGTTCCAGGTCGCGATCTGCGACGACGACCTCCGCGTCCTCCGCACCACGCGGTTCGAGGCCGGCCGGATCGGCGCCGACGAAAAATGGTGGGCGCTTCCCATGCCCCCCGGCCCGTGCCCCGACGCCTTCTGGGCCGTCTTCGACTTCCAGCCCACCGGCGCCGATCACGTCGAGCTCGGCATCTGCCGCAACCCGGCGGCGACGTCGGCGGAGGCGAGGCCGGGAAGCGTCTTCCGCCGCGCGGCGCCGGGGCTCGCGTGGATGGTGCGCGCGCATTTCGAGGCGGGCGACCCTCCCGCGCTCGAGCCGCTTCCCAGCCCCGCCCCGGCAGATGGCGCGGTCTGCGGGGACATCGCGAAGAAGCTGTGGAAGGCGTTCGAGCGGTGCGACGGGGAGCGGCTCGCGTCGATTCTCGCCCCGGACGCGCCGGGGTTCGGGGCGCTCCGGGAGGATCCGTCGCGCCCGCTCGACGGCACGCCGCACCGGAAGCTCGTGCGCGAAGTCGCGCGCGACGTGGGCCCCCGGCGCGCGACGCTCGTCTTCGCGGCGCTCGACGGGCCGCTGCTCTGGGATCCGCCCGACACGTTCCGCAACGTCCCCGAGGGGCCCCTGCTCTGGCTTCCGGACGCCCCCGGCCGCCACCGCCGCCCGCAGCTGTTCGCGCTTCGAATCGAAAACGGCGCCGAGGGCTGGGGGCTGCACTCCTGGGAGGAGTTCGACGTGCGCGACGCGGCGTGGGGGAAGGGGCTGCTGAAGGCGGCGGCGCCGCTCGACGAGGTGCTGGACGGGCTGGCGAAGGCGCGGGGGGAGGCGCTGGCGGCGATCGACGCCGAGATCCGGGAGATGGAGAAAGGCGCCGAGCGGGACCGGCTGATGGTCGAGCTCGCGAAGGCATGGGCGGAGGCGGGCGAGGTGGGGAAGTGGGAGGCGATCGCGAAGGAGCTGCCCGGGGACTCGGCGGCGATGCTGAAGCAGACGCTGCTCGTGGAGGGGAAGCACTGCATCGCCTCGGGCGCCGACGAGAAATCGCTGCGCGCGGCGGTCGAGTTGTTCGACACGCTTCTCCCGGCGCTCGAGAAGCGGTTCGGGCTGAAGCCGGAGGGTCGCGGCAGGACGCGCATCGCGGTGCAGGACAGCGACGATTCCGGCTGGGTCGCGCACCCGTGGACCTGGAGCTATCCGGAGATCGTCTGGTTCGCGACCGAGGCCGACCGGGGGCGCGCGCCCGGCGCGAGCGAGGCGGCGCTCGCGCTCGCCGACGCGTGCGGCGCGTTCTGGGACGACGCGCACCAGTTGCGGCGCTGGATCGCCGCCGGCACGATCGCCGAGGCGGCGCTCGCGGGCAAGGAGACGCCCGCGGCGCTTTCGAATTCCGTGAAGGACGTTCCCGCCGCGCGGGACACCGTCGAGGGGCACCTGCGCATCTTCAGCGAGGCCTCGAAACGATGGGGCGACCTGGCGCTCGGCAAGGCGCTCGCCGCCGCGCGCCGCGACGGGGCGCGCCGCGAGATGCGGGAGGGGCGGCTCATGCACCTGGACGACTTCGCGCGGGAGCTTGGGAAGGAGTCGGGGGCGATTCGCGAGGTTGAGGAATTGTTCAAGAGGCCATAGTGCCCCTCAGCGGGATCGTCGCTCCTTGTCCGCGCGATCAGCCGTCATTGCGGCCTGCCGGTGGAGGCGTCGGGCGGCCTCGATCAGGGCCAGGTGTCGCGCGGATCCCGGCTTGACGTGTCGAAGCGGGTTTTCAAGGAGGTTCCAGCCCGGCGGTTCGGGCCTCGGGGGCGTGAGGCATCCGCGTGTCAGAGGCATCAGGATGGCCCGGGTGATCATGCACCCGGCCTGCGCCCATGCGGCGCAAGTCCGCTCCCTGTCCTCGAAGAATCCCCCGACCTGAGCGCGCTCGAAACCGCGCCGGCTCCGAAGCCCGCTCAGAGTTGCCGTCATCGAGGCCTCATCGCGCGCGCCATTGAGCCCGCGGAGATCGAGCGTCTCCTCCAGCAGGGCGACGTCCTGCCAATCGCTGTCGCGCTCCGTCTCCTTGCTCCGGATCAGATCCGGCAGCGAGAGATACGCAACGACGAGAGGGCCTGTCGCGGCTTCCTCCCTTCGGCTCCACAACTGTTCGAACGGGGCGAGGAGGTGATTGCGGAGCCAGAACTCGATCCACTCCTGTCTTCCGTCCTGGAGTCGGCCGATCTGAAAGCGCCTGAAGTCCTGCGGTCGCCAGCTCGGTCCCTCCTCGATCCGGTTGTCTGCGAAGAGCGCCGTGCTTCTCAGACCTGACTCCAGGCCGGCGGCGGCCTCAAGAGATATGGTGAAGTCGAAATCGAGCGTGTTCCGATCCACGCCGTAATGGCGGACGGCGTGACCGCCCATGACCAGCGGCCGGATGCCGGCCTTCTGGAGTTCGCCGACCACCTGCAGCAGCCGGTCCGACGGGTTCATGTCAGGGAATCCTCCCAGCCTCGACTCCCGCACGCGAGAAGCAGGGAGATGAGTGGGTGGCGCCGGAACTCCTCGTCGGAGAGCGGCCCTTCCACCAGGTTCACGACTTCCGGGATGTGCGAATTCAGATAGTGTTCCTGGGCCTCCTCGAGCGTTCGCGCGCCGCCATCGAGCAGGAGCGCGACCACCGGGTCCGGTTCTTCGCTCCGGCGATGCCGGGTGCTCGTCATGTTCTGGGTTTTGACGGCGAGGCCGCGGAGCTCGGTGAAGACGGGGCAGGTCTTCAGGGCCTGGTAGTAAGTCTGCCGGCCTTCCGTGGTTGCCGCCAGCAGTCCGAGGGCAGCGAGGCGCTTGAGCTCGCGACCGACGTTCGTGCTGTCCTCGCCTACGAGTCTGGCGAGGCGTCGGACGTGGCATCGCTGATCGGGATGAGTGAAGATCCATCGGATCACTCGTGCCCGCAGGCGGGAACCGAGGAGAGATTCGATCATGGATGAAGTATAGCATACTGCATTCGTAGTATCATATACCTCAATCTGCCCAGCAAATCACACCCGGTTTACCCAGCATTCTTTCCACCGCACGCCGGGCAACCGGGCCGCCGGGGCCAATTCACCGCGCGCTCCGTCCCCGCAAGGAGGTCGAGGACCCGCATCGCGCTTCCCACAGGCCCGATCTCGAGCAGGATCTTCATCGCCTCCACGGCCATGAGCGTTCCCACGACGCCCGCTGCCGCGCCGAGGACCCCGGCGGCTTCGCACGTTTCGGCTTCGGCCGACGGCGGCGTCTCGAACACGCAGCGGTAGCAGGCCGTGCGGCCCGGAATTACGGGGAGGACCTGACCGCTGAAGCGCACGACCCCGCCGATGACGATCGGGATTCCGAGCGCGACCGCGGCGTCGTTCGCGGCGAACTTGGTCTCCGGCGAGTCGCTTCCCTCGATCACGATTCCGTGGCCCCGGAAAAGGTCGCGCGCGTTCTCCGCGGTGACGCGCTGCGTCAACGCCTCGACGCGCGCGTCGGGATTTGCGCGGCGGAGCGCGGCCGCGGCGGTGTCGGCCTTGGATTTCCCGACGTCCGCCGTCCCGAACAGGATCTGGCGGTGGAGATTCGAGAGATCGACCGCGTCGAAGTCGGCGATCGCGATCCGGCCGACGCCCGCCGCGGCGAGATAGAGCGCGGCGGGGCAGCCGAGCCCGCCCGCCCCCACCACGAACGCCGACGCCTCCAGCAGGCGGCGCTGCCCCTTGCCGCCGACCTCCTTCAACAGGAGGTGGCGCGAGTAACGGCGGATCTGGTCTTCGGAGAAGCTCATCGGTGAGTTCGCAGGGTCCAGGGTTCAGAGTCGAACGTCGAGGAGGGCCTCGATCGATGTCCTTCGCGGTGGCACGGTTGACACCCCGGAAGTGCCGGAATTCTGCCTGAAAACCCGTCCCAACACGCAAACATCGATCGGCGCCTTTCTCGACCTTCGACACTGGACCCTCGACGCTGGACCCTCGACCCTCACGTCGCCATCGCATCCGTCATCGCCACCCCCAGCGCCCCGAACAGCACCACAGGGAACCACGCCGCAATCGCCGGGTCCACACGGCCCGAATTCCCCGCGTCGAGAAACGCCAGCGTCGCCCCGAAAAACAGGACCCCCACGCCCACCGCGATCGCCACCCCCGCAAATACGTTCCGCGTCCCCATCCGCAGAAGCAGCGGCACCCCGATCAGCATCAGCACCAGATTCGCCAGCGGCATCGTCCACTTCGCATGCCACTGCACCCGCCAGAACGGCTGGAACGGAAACCGCGCCATGTTCCGGTTCAGCTGCTTCATCGTCGACAGCCGGAACATCTGGTCCGATTCCTCGATCTCCGCAGGACGCAGGTCCGTCGGAATCAGCAGGCCTTCGGGCGGAAGCGGCTTCCGGGCCGTCCTGCGCTGGGTGTCCGGGTCGTACGTCGTCTCGACCCCGTTCTCCAGCAGCCACCCCCCCTGACTTCGCTTCCAGACCGCCCGTTCCGCCCTCACGTCCGAAACCCGCCGGAAATCGTCCGCGAGCCTCACCACCAGCACGCGCTCCAGCCGGAGATCGATCGGGTGGTACCGATCCGCCAGCCAGTCCTGGCCCTGCCGGTCGCTGATCACCACGTTCTCGATCTCGCGGTCGCCCTTCAGCATCCTCTGCGTGTCCCGGAATTCCTCCGCGAGCCGCGGGTTCAGCTTCTCGTCCACGAAGAACATCGCGACCGACATTCCGGCGGTCCCGACGAGGGCGGGGGCGAGGAAGCGACGGAGCGAGATGCCGGAGGCGACGACGGGGAGGAGTTCGTTGGTGCGGGCAAATCGTGTGACGACGAGCATGATCGCGCAGAGCGAGATCATGGGCGCGATCCAGACGAAAAAAACGGGGAGGCGGACGCCGTAGTAGCGGGCCGCGAGGGCGAGCGGCCTGACCCCCTCCGCGCCCATAAACTCTTCGAGGTGCGACACCAGGTCCGCGATCAGCACGAACCCGAGCAGCGCGACGGCGGTCGCGACGACAGCGCCCAGCCACGCGCGCAGGACGTAGCGGTCCAGGATCGTCACAGCTTCACGAACCCCCGGAACGCCGCGATCCCGGCCACCGCGAGCACGCCGTCCGCGAGCCAGGCGCCCAGCGCGGGCGCGATCTTTCCCTCCTCGCCGAGTTTCACCCCGCCGATCATCAGCGGGTAATACACCGCGAACACCGGGATGATCACCGCCGCCAGGACCGCCACCCGGCCCCCGCGCCTGAGCAGCATCCCCAGCGGCCCCGCCGCCAGCGCGAATGCCAGCGGCGCCAGCGCCACCGCCTTCCGCCGGTGCCACTCCGTCCGCATCGCCTCCTCCGAGTACCGCGTCCGGATCTCCCGGCGCAGCCCCGCCTCAATCTCCCCGTTCGAGAGGTCCGGCAGCGACTTGCCCTTGTTGAAGTCCTTCGACAGGTCGATCTCCCGCGTCAGCCGGTCGAACAGCAGGTCCGTCTGCACGTCCTTCCCCCGCCGGTCGGTTTGAAACGTCACGGCGGCGTCCCGCAGGTCGAAGATCAGCCGCGCCTCCGCCTCGTCGAGCGTGAGCCGCGCCTCGCGCGCGCGGATGAACTCCCGGTTGCCTTTCGGGTCCACGATGAAGATGTCCGCCTCGATCATCGCGCCGTCCTGGAAGTCTTTGAAGCGGATGTAGTGCTTTCCGAGGCGGAAGTCCCGCACGGAACTGCCGAGCTGGGCTGTGAGGCCGTTGAGGACGCGGCCGAAGAGGTTTCTGCGGTTGTAGTGGGCCTGGGGGATGAGGAAGTGGGTGATGTACGCGCAGCCCGCGGAGAGCGCGAGGCCGAGGAGGAGGCACGGGACGAGGACGCGGCCGAGGTGGACGCCGTTGGCGCGCAACGCGTTCAGTTCCCCGTCGGAGGCGAGCCGTCCGATCGTGAACGTGACGGCGATGAGGAGCGAAGCCGGGAGGGTGATGAGGAAGACGTCGGGGAGGAGGTTGGGGAAGAGGACGAGGAGGAACTGGAGGGAGATGCCCTGGACCTGGTGGAGGTGGGAGAGAGTCAGGGAGATGAAGATGAGGGAGGAGAGGCCGCCGAACGCGAGGAGGAAGGTGCGGGCGACTTCGGAGAGTGTGTAGCGGAAGAGGATCATGGGGTGGGTGAGTTATAACGGGTGGGGGG
>JACPRD010000206.1 GCA_016190145.1 Planctomycetota bacterium
CCCTACTTCCACGTCCCTTCCATCGGCGGCGGCTTCACATGCTTGAACCCCCACACCGCCAACCCCACCGATCCGCAGATCATCGCGAACAGGATGATGTACGCCCAGTTGAGCGAGCTCCCCGCCCCTTCCTTCGCGAAGATCTTCTTCACCAGCACCAGGAGCACGATGCAGACCACGATCGTCACGATCGGGAACGCCCGGCCCCACAGCATCACCTTGTCCATCGGCGCTTCCTATCTGGGCTCCTCGAGAACAGCTTTCTGCGCCCTTGAATAATACAGGATTCCTGCGACGCCCGCGCCGAGGATCGCCGCCGCCAGGATCGCGATGTACACCGCCCCGAAGGCCTTGCCGCCGGCGCCGGTGTGAAGCGTCAGCAACCGGATAACCCCGAAGACTCCCGCGACCAGGACGACGGCGACGGCGATCCGAATCAGCATTTCCGGACTCATCGGCCTTCCTCCTGATAGAGCGGCAGCGCGTCCATCCTCTCCTGGATCCCCTTCATCCGCTTCTCGTAGCGGTCGCTTCCCACCGGCCCGTACTTGTCGTCGAATTCGTCCGTCCGCAGCCCGTCGGGCAGGCCTTCGAGCGAAGGCACGCACGTCTTCTGCGAGAACTTCGCCTCGGCCCTCTTCAGCCGTTCCGCGGGTTTCTCGAGCAGCCACGTCACTAGCCGGATCCCCGCCTCGTTCGCCGCGAGGTCCGAGAACGAATAGCCGCTTCCCGTCCCGTGATCGAGCGACTGCATGTCGGACATCTCCTTCTGGACTCCCGCCATCCGGGCGATTCCCTCGCCGAGGGCCGCGGCGAGAGCGGCGGACACGGCGAAATGCAGCGCGGTGTCGGACCGGCCTGCACAGGTCGGGCGCCCCCGGACCTTCGCGGCGTTCGCCTCCAGGTCGGCCGTCTCGATGTTTGCAAACGCCTTGCCCGCGAGGGGGTTCTTGAGGGCGGTGTCGTCGAGGAAGAGGCCGAGGGCGGCGAAGCCGGCGCGGAGTTCCCTCTCCATCGTCTCCTCGCCCCCCTTGATCGCCCCGGTGAGGACGGTCTGCAGGTAGAGGTCAAACAGCGCGTCGCCGGTCAGCGCGCCCTTTCCGAGGCCCGCGTTTGCCTCCGCGGCCCGCAGGATCGCCTTGTAGTTTCGCGACGCGGCCTCCGCGTCCAGCTTCGGTCCCGCCGCGGCGGGCGCCGCCAGCGCGAAAAACAGGACGATCGCTCGCCTCATTCCCACACTTTGCCCCCCGACCGCCCCTTCGATCAAGCTTGGCATTTGGCATTTCATTTCCTATGGTGAAGCGCCCGGGAGGGAGCAGATGCATTCGCGGCGTGCAGAACCGCCCGCGGTGCCGACGGACTCTTCCCCGAAACCCCGCGCCCTAAGACGGGCACGGCAATTGAGTTCGGTTCGCCCGACAACCATCAGGAGACCGACATGTTCGGACGGCTGTGGAACCTGGTTCGGGGCTTCTTCGGGCTGTTCGTATCGGGCCTGGAGAAAGCGAACCCGCGCGCGATGCTGGAGGCCGAGGTGCTGGCGTTCCAGGAGGCGGTGGGCCAGTACAACACGAACCTCGCGAAGCAGGCGGGGATGGTGGAGCGGCTGCGCGAGCAGATCAAGCGGCAGAAGAAGGAGCTGGACAATCTGACGGCGCGGGTGACGGCGAACTATGCGGCGAAGAACATGGAGGAGGCGGGTCGTGCGGCGCTGGCGGCGAAGCAGCTGAAGAGCGACCTGACGGAGAACGAGGCGCAGCTGGTGTCGGCGGACGAGATGTACAGGAACCTGAACCGGCAGCGGGACGTGTACGTGAAGGAGGCGCAGCGGCGGATCGAGGCGATCAAGCAGAAGCTGTCGAAGGCAGAGATGGCGGAGTCGCAGGCGAAGCTGGCGGAGATTGCGAGTGCGACGGCGTTCAACCTGTCGGGGACGGGCGCGAACCTGGAGCGGCTGGAGTCGAACCTGGACGAGCGGATTGCGGACGCGAGCGGGAAGGCGCGCGTGGCGCAGGACTCGATGAAATCCGGCGGCTGGGTGATGAAGGAAGAGGAGCAGAAGGCGCTTGAGGCGCAGGCGCTGAACGAGTTCGCGGCGTCGATGGGGCTGCCGGGGGCGAAGGTGACGGAGCCGGCGGCGGCGGCGGAGCCGAAGGACATGGGGCCGACGGAAGGTGTCAAGGCCTGATCTGAAACAGAAGGCGGGCGCGGGGCATGCCCCGCGCCCGCGATGGCATCACCCGAAATCAAGGAGGGCATCGTTCCATGGTACAGCCCCAGCAACAGGGCCTGACGGGTCTTGGCAAAGTCGTCGTCGCGCTCGTCGTTCTCGGCATGATCGGCATCGCCGGGTACATGCTTTCGAAGGACAAGGCCAAGCCGAAGCCCGGGCCTGCGGACACGAAGAAGGACCAGGAGAACATCACGGGCTTCAACAAGCCGAACGATCCCAAGGGCCCGGAGGCTCCGGATCTGACGGGCGTCACGGTGGTCAAGGAATACGCCTACGTTCCGCAGTCGCGGCTGCCGCAGGTGAAGGCCGGCGCGGTGTCTGGATACAAGTGGGACGCCGGGACGAAGACGTTCAAGTTTCCGATCAACGTCTGGATCGGGTGGATGCCCATCATCGCGGCCAACCACGGCTCCAAGGCCAACGACGAGTCCGTCTTCTTCAAGAAGTACGGGTTCCGCGTCGAGCTCGTTCTCGTCGACGACCCCGTCGCCTGCCGTGACGGCTACGTCTCGGGCGACTGGCCCGTCCTCTGGGGCACGCTCGACATGATGGTGCTCTTCAGCGAAGGCATCATGAAGGACTCGCGCACGGCGCCGCGCATTTTCCAGCAGATCGACTGGTCGAACGGCGGCGACGGCATCGTCGTGCGGGAGTCGATCAAGGAGATCAAGGACCTGAAGGGCAAGACGATCGTGTACGCGCAGAACTCGCCGTCGCAGTACTACATCAACGCGCTGCTCCTGTACGCCGGAATCCAGCCCGGCGAGGTGAACCACAAGTACACGAACACGGCGTTCGAGGCGTCCGCGGCGTTCGTGGCGGACACGAAGATCGACGGGTGCGTGTCGTGGGCTCCGGACATCTACAACATCCCGGAGCGCGTGAAGGGAACGAAGCTGCTGTCCTCGACGCAGGATGCGAACAAGCTGATCGCGGACGTGTGGGCGGTGCGGGCGGACTTCGCGAAGGACCATCCGGACATCGTGAAGGGGCTGGTGGAGGGGATCTTCGAGGGAATGCGGACGGTCAAGAAAGACCCGGCGCAGGCGTTCAAGTGGCTGGCGGACATGTACGGCATGACGCCGGAGGAAGTTTCGAAGATGCAGTACGACGCGCACCTGACGAACTTCGCCGAGAACTGGCAGTTCATGATGAACCAGAACAACCCGACGAACTTCGAGCGCACGTGGAACTCGGTGAAGTACGTGTACCGCAAGCTCGGGATCGTGGACAACCCGGCGAACTTCGACCAGGTGATGGACTTCAGCGTGCTCAAGGAGATCAACGCCGCGGGCACGTTCAAGGAGGACATCGACGAGTACGTGGCGGCGTTCACGCCGCGCCTGAGCGGCACGGCGAGCGGCGGGGCTGAGGCGCCGATCCTGACGAACACGATCCGGATCAGCTTCTACCCGAACTCCGACAACATCTGGGAGAAGGCGCGCGACGAGTACGGCAACATGATCGCCGACAAGATGTACGACCCGATGGCCGAGGCGACGCTCGAGAAGGTGGCGAAGCTCGCGGCGCAGTTCGACGCGGCGTACGTCAAGGTCGTGGGGCACACGGACGGTTCGATGAAGGGAAAGGTGGGCCCCGAGCAGGTGAAGGATCTCTCGCGGCGCCGGGCCGAGGCGGTCAAGAAGGCGCTGGTGGAGAAATGGAAGTTCCCGCCGGACAAGTTCACCGTCGAGGGCGCGGGCTGGGACCAGCCCGCCGACGAGAACGACCGGAACAACCACGCGCTGAACCGCCGCGTCGAGATCACGATCCTGCAGCCGGAGGCGAAATAGCTTGAAAGCGTGACAAAAACTCGATCTCCGGCGCAGTCGGACCTCGCTCGCTTCGCTCGCTCGCCCCGACCGCTCCTCCGATCGAGTTTTTTCACGCTTTCAGGAAGTGCTCTGTAACCCTGAATTCGACAAGAGACCGGGCTGGGTACGGAGTCGCCCGGTTTGTGTCGGCCGTCGGTCGTCCTTGCGGCCGAACGGGCGATCCGGACTGATACCTGATCCAACTGCGACGCGCGGGGGCGCGACACCTTGAAACGCCTCATCGACCGCTTCTTCGCGATCCGCACGCCGGTCGGCCGACTCTGGGCCGTCGGGCTCGGGGTGCTGCCGATCGTCGTGATCCTCGCGGCGTGGTTCCTCGTGACCCGCGGGGAAGTCGAGAGCCGAGGCCGGGGGGCGCTTCTGCTGCCCACGCCGGAGGAGGTCGGGAAGGAGGCGTGGAAGCTCCTGGGGAAGAAGGACGAGACCCGGAACGTGTACAAGGCGATCTTCTTTTCGCTGAAGCGAGTGGTTCTCGGGTTCCTTGTCGCGGTGGGCGTCTGCCTGCCCCTCGGCGTCGCGATGGGGTCGTTTTCCCGGGTCGGAGCGATGTTCCGGCCGCTCGCCACGTTCTTCGGATATCTGCCCGTCGCGGCCGTCGTGCCCCTGACGATGATGTTCTGGGGGACGGACGAGAAACAGAAGGTCTACTTCCTCGCCATCGCCGGGGCCTGTTACCTGCTGCCGCTCATCGTAAAGGCCATCGAGGAGGTGGACGAGGTGTTCCTCCAGACGGCCTACACGCTGGGCGGGACGAAGCGGCACATCGTGACGAAGGTGATGATCCCGATCGCAGCCGCGGAGGTGTTCGATTCGATGCGGCTGGCGTTCAGCGTCGGGTGGACCTACATCATGCTGGCCGAGGTCGTCGCAGCCGAATCCGGCGTTGGTTTCATGATCGAAGTCGCGAGGCGCCGCAGCAAGCCGGACACCGTGTTCTTCATGGTCATCCTGATCGTCGTCATCGGATTCATCATCGACAAGGGGCTGGGCTGGCTCTCCACGCAGTTCTTCCCCTACAGGAACGCGCGATGAGCGGCGAAGCCCCGAAGCCAGGGCACGACGCGGGCGCTCCCCCGGTGGTGGAGTTCCGGGGCGACGTGTCGAAGACGTTCAACGCGGGGACGGCGAAGGCATACACGGCGATTCATCACCTCAATTTCCGGATCGACGACATTCCGGGGCGCGGGGAATTCATCGCGATCATCGGCCCGTCGGGCTGCGGGAAGTCGACGCTCCTGTCGCTCATCGCGGGGTTCAACACGCACATCCCGGCGACGACCGGCGAAGTGCTGGTGCGCGGGAACCCCGTGACCGGGCCGGGGCGCGATCGCGGGATGATCTTCCAGCGCTATTCCTCGTTCCCCCACCGCACCGTGCTGCAGAACGTGACGTTCGGGCTCGAGATCCACAAGCGCGAGCTCGGCCTCAACCGCTCCACGATGAACGACATGGCCATGGAGTGGATCAAGAAGGTCGGCCTCGACGGGCACGAACAGAAGTATCCGTCCCAGCTCTCCGGCGGCATGCAGCAGCGCGTCGCCATCGCACGCACCCTGATCCTCAAGCCCTCCATCATCCTGATGGACGAGCCGTTCAGCGCCCTCGACGAACCCACCCGCATCGGAATGCAGCGCCTGACGATCGACCTGTGGCACGACATTCATGCCACCTGCTTCATCATCACGCACTCGATCTCCGAGGCCGTCTACCTCGGCGACCGCGTCTGGATCTTCACGAAGGGCCCCGGCACGATCGCCGTGGAAATCAAAGACCTGATCCCCCCCTCCCAGGGAGTCGACCCGCTCGAAATCCAGGAGCGCCCGGAGTTCAAGGTGGCGCTCGAGGCCGTCGCGCGCGAATTCAAAAAGGTGACGCAGTAGAATCCCCCCATGGCCGACAAACCCGGTTTGTGGACGTACGTCAAGGCCGCCTTCAACGTCCGCTGGCCGGTCCCCGGCCTCGGCGGCATCCCCGTCAACTGGCTCGCCCTTCTCGGCATCGCCGTCGCAGGCTTCTTCGTCCACCCCGCCCTCTGGCTCCTCGGCGCCGGCCTCGACCTCGGCTTCGTCATGATGCTCGCCCATAACCCCCGCTTCCAGCGCCTCGTCAGCGCCGGCCAGGTGGCGAAGGAAGACGTCGACTTCTCCGTCCGGATCGCCCAGCAGCTCCAGACACTTCCCTCCCTCGCCCGCAAGCGCTACGCCGATCTGGAAGCGCGGTGCCGGCAGATCCACCGGATGACGGAGGCGCTGGCGCCGGGGGCGATGAGCGCGGTGCAGGTGGGCGGGCTGAAAAAGCTGATGTGGATTTTCCTGCGGCTGCTGCTCTCGCGCGAAACGATTCTCGAGCAGGCGCGCACGACGAACCGGGACGACCTGCTGGACGAGGTGAAGAAGAGCGAGGAGCAGCTGACGCAGCTGTCGGACCCGGCGAAGGAGCGGCTGCGGAAATCGGTGGAGTCGACGCTCGAGATCCTGAAAAAGCGCCTGGCGAACCTCGACGAGAGCCGCAACGCGCTGGAATTCATCGACGCCGAGCTGAAGCGGATCGAGCACCAGGTGGAGCTGATCGCGCAGGAAGCGGCGATTGCGAAGGACGGCGGGCATCTTTCGACGAAGATCGACACGATTGCGGGGACGCTTTCCGAGACGCAGGACTGGATGAAGTCGAATCAGGAGATCCTTGGAAACCTCGAGGACCTCGAAATGCCGGGCGGATTGACGAAGGTTTAGGGCAGGCGGCAGTTTCGTGCATCGTGCTTCGTGCTTCGTGGAAAACCACGACGAGGCACGAAGCACGAGGCACGAAGTACGAAACAGCCGCCGAAGTGGCGGTCGGAGAAACGAAATGCCCGACAAGGTGACGAAGATCCCGGCCTGGGCGGAGGAAATGCGCCGCATATTCCGGGGCGGGACGGTGTCGCAGTTCGTGCTGCACGGAAATGTGAACGATTTCGTGTCGATCGAGGAGAACGGGAAGACGCGGTTCGGTGGCATCAAGCCGTTCCTCTGCGAGACCATGTTCGAGCGGTTCGACGTGGTGCTGACGTACAACCGCGGCGCGGGGATCCGGCCGATCAAGGGGCTGGAGAGTTTCCTGCAGACGCTGAAGGGTCTCGACGTGTGGAGCCAGACGTCGTACGGAACGAACCCGGGCGCCATCCCGCGCGATCCGCGCGCGGCGCTGGAGCTGATCGACCGGTACATCCACGTCGTGATGGAGAAGATCAAGGTCGCGGTGGTCGTCGACTACGCGCAGTTCATCGTGCCGCGCGGCGAGGTGCTGCAGATCTCCGGCGGCATGGCGGAGCCTCTGATCCGCATCATGGACTGGGCGGCGGACCCGGAGATCCAGGGCTCGCACGTGGCGACGGTCCTCGTGGCGGAGAACCTGAACGATCTCAGCCAGCAGGTCGTGCAGTCTCCGTACAGCGCGAAGATCGCGGTCCCGCTTCCCAAAGAGCCGGAGCTTCTCGACTATCTGAACGCGCTCAAGGTCGAGCTTCCCGAGTTCGAGAAGATGTGCGATGTGCCGTTCGACGCGCTGGCGCAGAAGCTGATCGGGCTCACGCGCGTCAACGTGCGGAACCTGATCACGCTCGCGATCAAGAACAGCCAGAGGGTGGACGCCCCGTTCCTGATCAGGATCAAGAAGGAGCTGATCGAGAAGGAGTGCTACGGGCTGCTCGATTTCATCGAGGTCACCAACACGCTCGACGACGTCGCGGGGCACGAGGAGGCCAAGAAATGGCTGCGGGCTGACTCGCAGCTTCTCAAGCTGGGCCGGCTCGAATCGATCCCGATGGGCTACCTCATGACCGGGCGCATCGGGACCGGCAAGACGTGGCTCACGTTCTGCTGGGCGGGCGAGATCGGCATCCCCTGCGTCGTGCTCAAGAACTTCCGCGACAAGTGGCAGGGCTCGACCGAGGGAAACCTCGAAAAAATCTTCAATATCCTCCACGCGCTCGGGCAGGTCATGGTCTTCGTCGACGAAGCCGACCAGGCCGCGGGCAAGCGCGAGAGTGACTCGAACGACGGCGGCGTCAGCGGACGCGTGTACTCGATGCTCGCCAAGGAGATGTCCGACACGCGCAACCGCGGAAAGATCCTCTGGGTCTTCGCCACGAGCCGCCCCGATCTCCTCGAGGTCGACCTCAAGCGAACCGGGCGCCTCGACGTCCACGTCCCGCTGTTTCCGCCCCAGAACCCCGCCGAGGCGCACACCCTCTTCAAAATCATGTGCCGCAAGCTCAAGATCCCGGTCAAGCCCGACGAGGTCCCGCCCGTGCCTAAGGAGCTGGGGGACATCAGCGGGAACGAGATGGAGGCGCTTCTCGTGCGCGTGAACCGGCGCTGGCAGCTGTCGGACGAGGAGGAGCGGAAGAAGGGGCTCCCTTCGATGATCAGGCAGGAGCTGAAGGATTTCCGTCCGTCGGCGCACACGCGGGCGCTGGAGTACATGGACCTGATCGCGGTGAAGGAATGCACGGACGACCGGTTCCTGCCGGAGAAGTACCGCAAGATCAAGCCGGAGGAGCTGGAGCTCCGGCTGCAGCAACTGAAGCTCGCTCTTTAGCGCGGAGACGTCGCCATGGCCTTCCTCATGACCATCCTTCAGAAATCGGGGCTCGTCGTCGTCCAGGCTGCCAACGTGCAGCCGGGCGAGCACCCGAAGCCCTCGGAAGTGCAGATCACGACGATGCGCGTGGTGTCGCTCAAGGACCTGGTGGGTCCGCAGACGGCCACGATTTCAGGGCCGAAGGGATTCAAGGCCACGGCCGAGGACGTCTTCGCCGCCGCGAAGCTCGTCGAGCCCGAGAACGGCTGGACCGCCGAGAAGTTCCGCGAGCTCGCCGCGAAGCCGCTCTACCGGGACATGTCGCCCGAGAACCGGCAGAAGGCGCTTCTCGCCGAGCTCGCGACCAACGCCGTCACGCCGGAGCAGATCGTCACTGACGCCGTCCGCAAGGACGAGGCGCTCGACGCCTACGAGCGCTTTCTGCAGCAGCGTCTGGCGCAGACGAAGAAGGAATCGGCGGAAAAGCGGAAGAAGCTCGAGGCCGAGCTGGCGGCCGTCGCAGAGATGGAGAAATCGACCGAGGCGGATTTCGCGGCCTGGCAGGCCGCCAAGCGCAGGAAGGAAGCGGAGCTGGCGGAGTCTCTGGCGCCGCTGATGGCCGACGGCAAGATCACCAAGAGTTGACGGCGGTCAACGCCGAACTCCGAACGCCGAACTCCGAAACCGCAGGAGCTAGAGCCCCGCGCGCTTCCTGACCTTTCCCCACTGTTCCTCCGCGCGCCGGCGTACCGCGTCCGCATTCATGGTCTTGAGTTCGCCGTCGCGGTAGACGAGAGTCCCCGCGGCGACCGTCGCGCGGACGTCGGAGGCACGAAGGGCGTGGACGACGGTGGTGTAGATGTCGTCGCCGCCGGGGGTCGCGTGGAGACCGCGCGGGTCCACGAGGACGAGGTCGGCCTGCTTGCCGACTTCGAGCGAGCCCGTTTCGTGCTCGAGCCCGAGCGCCGCGGCGCCGCCGATCGTCGCCATTTCGACGATTTTCGCGGCGGGGAGGGCGGCGGGGCCGGAGCGCGGTTTCGGCAGGAGCGCGGCGAGGCGCATCTCCGTGAACGCGTCGAGCCAGTTGTTGCACGGCGCGCCGTCCGCGCCGAGCCCGACGCGGATGCCGCGCGCGATCATGTCCGGCACCGGCGCGATGCCGCTTCCCAGCTTGAGATTGCTCGACGGGCAGTGCGCGACCGCCGTGTCTGTCTCGGCGAGCAGCCCGAGCTCGCCCTCGGCGGGGTGGACGCAGTGAGCGAGCACGGAGCGGGCGCCGCAGAGGCCGGTGCGCTCGAGGTAGCGGATGTTGGACATGCCGCGCGACGTCCGGACGATCTCGCATTCCGCGGCGGACTCGCTCGCGTGCGTGTGGAGGCGCCCGCCGCCCGCGACGCGCTCGCCGACGGCTCGGAGGAGGCGGTCGGAGCAGGAGAGGGCGAAGCGCGGCGCGTAGGCGTAGCGGAGGCGGCCGTTTTCCTTGCCGTCCCAGCGGGAGGCGAGGCGGTCGGACTCCGCGAGGGAGTCGTCGGAGAGTTCGCGGAGGGCGGGGAACGAGGCCGGATCGTCCATCATGGCCTTGCCACCGATGAATCGCAGGCCGGTCTGTTTTGCGGCTTCGAAAAGGACATCGGTGTGGCGGACGGTGCCCATGTCGAGGATGCAGGTGGTGCCGGAGGCGAAGAGTTCGGCGATGCCGAGGCGGGCGGAGGCGTCGAGGGCGTCCTCGTCGAGGGCGGCTTCGAGGGGCCAGATGCGCTGCTGGAGCCAGTCGAGGAGGGGGAGTTCTTCGGCCTGGTTGCGGAAGAGGGTCTGGCAGAGGTGGACGTGGGTCTGGACGAGGCCGGGGAGGCACCAGAGGCCGGTTCCGTCGAGGACGGAGAGTTTGGAGAGGCCGACCATATCGCGGCCGGCGATGACGCCGACGCGGAGGATTTTTTCTCCTTCCGCGAGGAGGTCGCCGCGGAACACGCGGCGGGAGGCGTCCATGGTGACGAGGAGGGCGTTTTTGACGAGGAGGGACATGCCGCGCATAGATTAACGGGAACGCGGGCTGTGTGCCGCAATCATGTGGCCCCCGGACCCGGGACAATTCATAATTCATAATTCAAAATTAATAATTGTCTTTGCCCGTACACCTGACCGTTGCCCCACCCCCCCCAACCCGCTACCCTTCCCCTCCATGCCCTCCACCCGGAAGCCGGCGCTTCGCGTCGGCGTGTTCGGCGGGTCGTTCAACCCGGTGCACCTTGGCCATCTGGTCGTGGCGGAGGAGGCACGGGTGCGGCTGCGCCTGGACCGGGTGCTGTTCGTGGTGGCGGCGGATCCGCCGCACAAGCGGAAGGCGACGCTCGCGCCGGCGGCGGACCGCTACGACCTCGTGCGGCTGGCGATCGCGGAGAACCCGGCCTTCGAGGCGTGCGATGCGGAGATGGCGCGCCCGGGGCCGTCGTACACGGTGGAGACGCTGGCCGCGCTCCGCGCCGCCTGGGGCCGCGGCACGAAGTTCTTCCTGATCGTCGGGCAGGACTCGGTCGCGGACATGCCGGGGTGGCGCGAGCCGCGCAAGGTGCTGCGAATGGCGGAACTCGTCGTCGCGGGCCGCGCCGGCTACGACCCCGCTTCCCTCGACGCCCTGCTCCCCCTGATGCCCCGAAGCGCCCGGCCGGTGGTGCTGCAGACGCGCGTCGTGGTGTCGGCGACCGAGATCCGTGATCGGCTGGCGCGCGGCGAGTCCGCCCGGTATCTCGTGCCGGACGCCGTCCTCGGCGCCATCGCCAGGCGCGGCCTTTACGGGACGGGGGCCTGATGCTCGATCGCGCCGCGCGGACCCTCTTCGACGCCATCAACGGCGCCGGCTACACGCTCGTCCTGCTGTTCCGGACTTGCTTCTGGACGCACGCTTCATGGCGCAAGCGAGGCGAAATCACCTACCAGTTGGCCACCTGCGCCTTCGGCGGCTTCCCCGTCGCAATGATCGTCGCGGTGTTCAGCGGCATGGTCCTGGCGCTTCAGGGAGGCATTTCGCTCAAGACGTGGGGGCAGGAAGAGCTGATCGGTTTCGTCGTGCCGGCGTCGATGGTGCGCGAGATGGGGCCGGTGATGACGGGGTTCATCCTGGCGGGCCTGATCGGATCGACGATGGCGGCGGAGGTCGGGACGATGGCGGTTTCCGAGGAGATCGAGGCGCTCGAGGTCATGTCGATCAACCCCGTTTACTTCCTCGTCATGCCGCGCATCGTCGCCCTGGCGCTCGTCGCACCGCTCCTCACGATCTACGTCGACCTCGTCGGCATCCTCGGCGGCGCCTTCGTCGGGGAGCGGCTGCTCGGCCTCTCGTACAATGCGTACTTCCACAATGCGCGTGAAGCGCTGGATCTGAAGGACATCTACTCGGGCCTGGCGAAGTCCGCGGTGTTCGGGGTGACGATCGCGACCGTGGGCTGCTCCCAGGGCCTGCGTGCCCGGGGCGGCGCCGAGGGCGTCGGAAGGGCGACGATGCGCACGGTCGTCGTGTGCTTCGTCTTCATTCTGATATTCGACTACATCCTGACCTGGATGTTCTACTGATGCCTGACATCGTCATCAACATCACCGACCTGAACAAGAACCTGGGGGGGAAGCAGATCCTCAACAGGCTCAATCTGCAGGTGCGCAAGGGCGAGACGTTCGTGATCATCGGCCGGTCGGGGTCCGGAAAATCCGTCACGCTGAAGCACATCGTCGGGCTCATGCGCCCCGATTCCGGCGGCTGCTTCGTCTTCGGGACCGACATGGCCCGCGCCACGCGGCGCGACGCCGAGGCCGTCCGGAACCGCATCGGGTACCTGTTCCAGAGCGGCGCCCTCCTCGCTTCCATGAGCGTCGGCGAGAACGTCTCCCTTCCCCTTCGCGAGCACGAGAGCGCGAAGATGGACGAGGATGCGATCAACCGGACGGTCCGTGAGAAGCTCGACCTGGTGGATCTGGACAAGGTCGAGGAGAAGATGCCGGGCGAGCTCTCGGGCGGCATGCGCAAGCGCGTGGGCCTCGCGCGCGCCATCGTGCGGAACCCGGAACTCGTGCTGTACGACGAGCCCACGAGCGGCCTCGACCCGATCGGGACGGCCGCCATCGACGACCTGATCATCAGCATGAAGAAGAAGCTCAAGGTGACGCAGGTGGTGGTGACGCACGACATGGCAAGCGCCCGCAAGATCGCGGACCGGATCGGGCTCCTGTTCGACGGGCGCATCTACTTCACGGGGACGCCGCAGGACCTCGACGAGACGCAGGACGTGGTTGTGCACCAGTTCGTGCACGGCGAGATCGCCGGGCCGATGACGGAGAAGAGCGGCGAGACGAAGCGATTCCGGAAGATGGCGGACAATCCGCCTTCGTCGCAGGCGGGTGGCGGCACGCGCAAGGGCGGGGCGCCGGAGAAGCCCGCTTCGGCTCCAGCCCCGCAGGCGGGCGCCGGGACGGAGCCGGCGGCCGCGCCCTCCCCGGCGTCCGACGGGCCCGGACTTCCGACGCCGCCGCCGAAGGCGGTGGACGCGAAGAAGCAGGAGGAGAGGCAGAAGAAGGAAGAGGAGGGGGAGAAGAAGGGCCAGGAGCCCGCCTGATCCGCGCGGTTACTTCGCCGGCGGGAAAATCTTCCGCTGCGCATCGAGCGCCTGCACCCACTCGACGAACTCCGCCTCGAGATCCGCCATGGGACGCCCCACCGCCTTCGCCAGCGCCTCGGGGTCCTTCGTGTTCCCCTTCGCCAGGAACTTCTGGTACGCCTCGCGGTACGCCCTGTCCTTCCCCGTCAGGAAGAAAAGGTGCACCGCGGCGCCCAGGCAGTAGATCTGGTCGCGCCCGGCCGCGCCGCTGTTCTTCAGGAGGTTGGCGACGGTGAAGGCGCCCTTGTCGAGCACCGTTTCGTGGACGACCTGCCAGCGGTAGAGGTGGTCCTGGAACGGGACATCGCCCTGGCACTCGAAGATGGTGGCGATTCCCTCGCCAAACCAGGGCTCGCCATCGGGGCGGACGTAGTGGGCGACGAACTGGTGGCCGCACTCGTGGCGGGTGGTGAAGGAGGAGCCGCGGAGGGCTTCCATGTACCAGAGGACGGCGGGGCGGAAGGGGTCTCCGTGCTGGTAGACGCCGTAGGCGCCTTTCATGGCGCCCGGCGCGTCGTCGAACTGCTGGCGGGTGGCGTAGCAGACGATGTTGTGGAGCTGTTTCTGATCGGGTCTGACGCCGAACGTATCGCAATAGAAGTCCCAGAACCCGTCGATCATGGCGACGAGCTTGTGGTCGAAGTCCTCGGGTTTCGCGTCGACGTTGGTGACGAGGCGGTAGCGGCGGCCGACGTGGAGGCGCCAGCCTTCGCCGTACTTCTTGAGGATCGCGGCGTCGTCCTTCGGGTTGAGCAGGTGGGTCCGGGCCGCCTCCTCCTGCGCGGCCTTCGCGCCGGCGTGCCTGGGATCGAGTTCGAGCGCGGCGCCGAGAGCGCTGTCGCCCTCCGCGACCAGGCCGTGCCGGTACGCGTAGCGGGCCGCCTCGACGAGCGCATCGGCCGTCCCCGGCCGCCGCAGCCGGTCGAACCCCGCCTTCGCGGCGTGCCTGTCGGCGAATTCGACGAGCAGCGCATCGGCGACCTTCACGGCCTTCTGAGCGCCGCCCGCCACCTTGATCGCGATCTCGTCCGCCGACTCGGAGAGAATCTTCCCCGTCACGCTCGTGCCGTCGCGCAGCCAGACCGTATCGGCGCCGGCGGCGCCCGCGGCGAGGACCAGAAGTGCGAGCGCCCGCGTCATTTTGGCCCTGGCGGAATCGGCGCGAACCCTTCCTTCTCCCGGATCTTGTCGCACTCCCGCACCCACTCGCGGTACTCCTTCTCCAGATCCGCCAGCGGCTTGCCCATCGCCTCGGCCAGCGCCTTCGGGCTGCTGATCGAGCCCTTCGTGATGAATTGCTGGTACTGCTTCCGGTAGACCCCGTCCTTGTACGTGAAGAAGAACAGGTGCGTGGCCGCGCCGCGCGAGTAGTTCTGGTTGCCGTCGAGCGAACCGCTTTTCTTGATCAGGTCTTCGATCGTGATGTCGTTCTTTCCGTCGATGACCTGCCCGCGGATGAAGTCCCACCGGTACGGGTAGTGGTGGTACGGGATGTCCGGCTCGAACATCGCCGCGATCCCCTCCTGGAACCACGGGCCGCCATCCCCGCGCACGAAGTTCGCCACGAACTGGTGCCCGCACTCGTGCCGCCCCGTGTAGAGCGTCGTCCGCAGGTCGTCCCGGTGCCAGAGCACCGCCGGCGAGAACTGCATCCCGTGCAGGTACGTTCCGAACGCCCCGACTCCCCCCGGCGCGTTCTTCCCGCACCACTCGTCGAACGCCTTCTGGTTCGGGTGCACCACGATGTTGAACAGCTTCTTCTGCTCCGCCTTCTTGTCGAACGTGTCGCAGTACGTCGGCCAGAACGCGTCCATCGACTCCACGTACTTCCGGTCGAACTCCGGGTCCTTGTCGTCGCAGTTCGTGATCAGCCGGTAGCGCTCCCCGCTGTAGCACCGCCAGCCCGCCCAGACCTTCAGGATCTGCGCGTCCTCCTTCAGGTTGTGAAACCGCTTCTTGTCCACCGCCCCGGCCTCGACCGGCGGCTTCTCCCCGCCGCCCCCGACCGGCCCGCGCTTTTTCAGAATTGCCTCGTACTCCTTCTTCGTGATCCACTTGCCCTCGAACTCCACCAGCCCCCGCCCCCGCTTCGCATCCTCCGCCGACACCAGCTTCCCGTCCACCCACTCCCACCCCGCGTCCATCTTCGCCTTCTCGTCCGCCGTCACCCACCGGCCCCCCGCCTTCACGTGGCCGGTCTTCTCCATGTACTCGTCCTCCGTCACCCACTTCCCCAGCCACTGCTTCCGCCCCAGCGCCTCGTTCGCCGCCGCGTTCTGCGGATCCTTCTTGAGCGCGTCCAGGAAGGCGAACTCCGCCTCCTGCTTCATCCCGTGCTCCAGCGCCCACCTTCCCGCCGCCGCCAGCGCCTCCGCCGTCCCCGGCTTCCGCCGCTTCTCCAGCTCCGCTTTCAGCGCCGCCTTGTCCGTCCACTCGAACCACTCGATGTCCGAACGCTTGACTTCGATCTGCCCCCCCGCGTTCAGCTTGAAGGGGACGACGTCCCCCTCCTCGCTCAGGATCTTCCCCTCGAGCTGCGTCCCGTTCTTCATGTGGAGGACGTCGGCGAGTGCGGAAGCGGCGATCGTGAGGAGAACGAGCAGGACGTTGGCGCGTCGCATCGGGAGTCTCCGGGAGGTCCGGGACATTTTACAGGAAGGGGCAGGGGGGCAAGCGCGGGAAACAGCGATCTTGAAGGGGGTGGCGGGAGCGGCTAGAGTGCCGGGCACCTATGGGCGACCCCGTCAAATACTTCAAGGTCGGCATCGTCTTCTTCGTGGCGTTCATCATCCTGGGCGCGGCGACCGTCTCCATCGGTCACTTCAATCCGTTCGAGAAGACCTTCGACGTCTTCATTCATTTCCCCGAGGTCAGCGGCCTGAAGGAAGGCGACCCGGTGCGGGTGGAGGGGATGGAGGTGGGGCGGGTCACGGGTCTCAAGCTGGGTCCGCAGGGCGGGGTGGACGTGGTGATCCGGCTGAAGAAGAACGTGAAGCTGACGAAGGACTGCACGGTGGCGGTATCGATGTCGAGCCTGGTGGGCGGCCGGCACGTGGCGATCAAGCAGGGGAAGGCGCTGGAGGCGGTGGAGGACAAGGATTGGCTGAAGGGTGAACCGGCGGCGGGGGCGTTCGACGCGATCGGGGAGGTGGTGAAGGAGAACCGGGAGGCGGTGCGTGCGTTCGTGCAGAACCTGCGCGAGATTTCGGACTCGCTGAACCAGGGCAAGGGGACGATGGGTCGGCTGCTGAAGGACGAGGCCCTGTACGAGGAGGTGACGGCGGCGGTCCGGGAGGCGAAGGAGGCGGTCGCCGAGATGAAGAAGGCCGGGGCGCTGATCCAGAAGGTGCAGGACCAGCTGGACAAGGGCGAGGGGACGCTGGCGAAGCTGCTGATGTCGAACGAGGTCTACGACGACCTGCGCGCGACGACGACGTCGATCCGGGAGATCCTGGCGAAGGCGGAGCGCGGGGAGGGCACGGTCGGGAAGATGTTGAACGACGAGAGGCTGTACGAGGAAGCGCGGGACCTGGTGGCGGAGATGAAGGAGGCGGTGGCCTCGGTCAAGCGGATCACGGACAAGGTGGAGAACGGGCAGGGACCGGCGGGGCGGCTCCTGAACGACGAGGAGATGGCGGAGAAGATGGCGGAGACGATCGCCGAGGTAAAGGATCTGGCGACGTCGCTCAAGAACATCGCCCAGAAGATCGAACGCGGCGAGGGTTCGATCGGGAAGCTGGTGAACGAGGATGTGCTGTACGACCGGGCGGCGTCGACGCTGGAGTCGATGGACAAGACGCTGGGGGCGGTATCGCGGACGAAGACGTACGTGACGTTCGGGTCGAACTACTACGGCGAGACGGCGATGGCGGCGCCGTACGCGAACCTCCGGCTGTATCCGAAGCCCGACCGCTACTTCGAAATCGGCGGAGTGATGTGGCCGGCGAGCAAGGACTCGCGCTGGACGTTCCCCGAAAAGGTCAAAGACGACGAGGGGAAGACGTTCTTCAAGGCCACGGCGCTTCTCGGGTTCGAGTTCATGGACAATCGGCTGGGCCTGGCTGGGGGGCTGCTCGAGGGCACTTTCGGCGGGCGGCTGAGCTACCGGCTGACGATTCCCTGGATCGACCACGACGTGACGGCGATCGCCGAGGTGCGCGGGGCGTACGACGATCCGGACAAGCTGGACGAGCGGGTGGGAAGCGTGATGATCCGCGGCTACCTCGACACGAAGATCTGGCGCTGGTTTCACGTGCAGGCGGGGGCTTCGCGGATCGGCCACGACGCCGAGTTTTTCGCGGGGCTGTCGTTCACGTACGAGGACGAGGACATTAAGACGTTCATCAGCCTGATCGGCTTGGCGAATTAGGGCAGCCATAAGCCATAGGCCATAAGCTATAAGCGGCGCGCTTCGCGCGCCATCTCGGGCGAGGTGGACTTCAGAGATCCCTGGGCTCACGATAGTGCGGGAAGTCTGAAGTCCCCCCCGCATCAGGTGGCGCGCGAAGCGCGCCGCTTATGGCTTATGGCGTATGGCTTATGGCTTCCTCCCGCCTCCGCACACCCACCCTCCCCTTGACATCCCCCCGTCCGAACCTAGAATACCCCTCCCGCTGTAGCCCCCCAGAGCGCCTTCCCCGGGGGCATGCGACGAACCAAATAGGTGGAGCCATGAACCCGATCATCGCGCTGATTGAAAAGGAAAACTTCCGCAAGACCATCCCCGCCTTCGACATCGGCGACACGGTCGACGTCCACGTCAAGATCATCGAAGGCGACAAGGAACGCGTGCAGGTGTACACGGGCACGGTGATCTCCCGCAAGGGAAGCGGCACCCGCTCGGCATTCACGGTGCGCCGGATCGTGCAGGGAGAGGGAGTCGAGCGCGTCTTTCCGCTTCATTCCCCGAAAATCGTCGACGTCGTGGTGAAGAAGCACGGGCGTGTCCGCCGGGCGAAGCTGTACTACCTGCGCGGGAGGGTGGGCAAGGGGACGAAGGTGAAGGAGAAGGCGTGGGAGAAGGAGACGGTGGCGGGAGGGGCGGGGGTGCCGGCGAAGACACCGGAGCCTGCGACTCCGGGTCCCGCTCCCGCGAAAGCTTAGCGTCCGGCCGCGAACGCGCGGCCTCTTCGAGGCGTCGAATCCGGCAGAGCGGCCTTCGGGATGCTCTGCCGCTTTCGCAGGATGAGGCGAAGCCATGTTCCGCTGGTACCACAAGCACGCGAAGCAGTACGAACGGTACATCTTCATCGTGATCCTCGGGATCATCGTGGTCGCGTTCGTATTCACCGGCGTCGGCGGCGAGGTTTCCGACGTCATGGAAGGAGACGGCGCGAAGAAGGGCGACCTCGCGCTCGAGACGGCGACGACGAAGGTGACGCGCGCGGAATTCGACAATTTCGTGTACCGGTGGGACCGGAGCGGGCAGTTCCAGCAGTTCTTCCAGCAGTACGGGATGCGGGCGCTGTACGAGGGGCAGGAGATGATCACCCTGTACATGGGCCTGATGCAGGGCCGCGGCGGGGACCATACGGCGCAGCGGCGTGTGGCGCTGGACGCGATGGTGCTGATGACGGCGGGGAAGGAAGCGGGGCTCCGCGTGACGCAGGAAGAAGTAAGCCACCACATCAAGGAGACGTTCGGGCGCGCCGGCGGGTTCGACTTTGACCGGTACCACAAGATGTGCGAGTTCCTGGGGTTGAAGGAAGAGGAGTACGAGAAGTCCGTGGAGGAGCTGCTGCTCTGCGGGAAGTACATCGACCTGCTCTCCGAGGGCGTTTCGGTCGCGACGCAGGACGTGCTGGACGAGTACGTGAAATCGGGCGAGCGGTCGAGGGCGAAGTTCGCCTTCTTCAATTCGAACACGGAGGAATTCCGCGCGCAGGCGCGGAAGAAGATCTCGCTTCGCGAGCTGGCCTCCTACATGCGCGATTCCGCGAGCTCGTTCGGATTCCGGCGCGAGGAATCGGCCCGTGTGGAGTTCATGATCGCCCGGTACGACGAACTGAAGAAGGGCGTGGCGGAGCCGACGGACGCCGAGGTGACGGCGTTCTACGAAAAGAACAAAGAGCAGTTCCGGCGGCCTGTGTACGGCCCCGAGCTGCCGCCGGACGGCATGGAGCCTGACGAGCACGAGGGACACGACCACGACGGGACGCCGGACGCGGGAACGCCTCCGGGACCGGCCGGGCCCGACACGCCGGAGGCGACGCCGCCTTCCGATCCGTACCGGCCGCTCACCGAGTGCCGGGCGGACGTGGTGGACAGGTTCAAGCTGGAGAAAGCGCGCGAAAAAGCCTACGAAATCAGCGCCGCGGTGAAGGACCGGATCTTCAAGATGAGCATGGCCGGCAATGCCCGTCCGGAATTCGGCGCGCTGTCCGCCGAATTCAAGATCGAGGCCGGAACCACGGCCTGGTACGACGGGGAGAACACGAAGACCGTCGACGACCAGCTCGGCCGGCCGGACGAGGACAACCTGCCCTGGTCCGCCCTCATCGAGGGCGAGCCCAGGGACGCGAAGGCCGCCCTTCTCCGCACGGACAAGGGCCACGTCTGGGCGCGGCTCGTGGAGAAGCGCCCGGCCGAGTCGTACCTGTCGACCGACGCCGTCCGGAAAAAGGCGATCGACAGGCTGGCGCGACAGAGCGCGGGCACCTGGGCGAAAAAGGCGGCGGAGGCGTTGAACGAGGCCTTCGTGAAGCGGTACAACGACGCCTACGCCGAGAAGATCAAGGTGGGCGGGACGCTGACGGCCGAGCAGAATTCGGCGCTCAAGTTCGAGACGTTCAAGGCACTGGCGGCGGAACGCAAGATCGAGATCAAGGAGACGAACCTGGTCACGCGGGAAGACAGCATCCCGGACGTGCCCGACACCCGGCCATTCCTCACGGAGCTCTTCACGCTGGCCACGGACGGGGACGTGAAGGTCGTGTATGGGAACAGCGGGACCTACGTGGTGCAGCGCGTCGAGCGCAAGCCGGCCAACGGATCGAATTTCGGGCTGAGGCGCCAGTCGATCGAGAACCGGATGGTGGTGGAGAAGCGCCGGACGTTCCTGCTCGAGACGATCGCGCAGTACAAGAAGGACAACTGCAAGCTGTACATCGAAGTCAAGCCGCCGGAGCTCGAGAACCCGTAGGGCGGGGGGGCAGGACACGGGCGGCCTCGGGCTGCGCGGCGCCGCGCGCCGCGGCGCCCCCGGCGCCCCGGAGGGCGCCATGCGCAGAAACGAAGCCACCGTGTTTTTCGCGATCGTCGCGGGCGTGTTCTTCCTCGTCTCCATCCTCGGGCCCGTGTTCCTCTACGCGTTCGGAGCCACGCGCCACGACCGGGAGTTCGCGCTGATCGGGTTCCTGATGCTCGGCATCGGAACCGGCGCGTGTCTCTATGGCATTTCCGTCATCCTGCGGGAAATGGGCCACTCCCCCGCCCCGCCGCCCGCGATGGAGCCGGAACGCGCGGAGCTCATGCGCGACACGAAGTCACCCGCCGACAAGCCGTACCCCAGCGCGAAGGAAATGATGTCGAGCGTCAAAACCCTGATCGAGCTCGAGAACTGGAAACTCGCCCACCAGCGCGCGTTCGAACTGATCGAGCTGTTCCCGCAATCTGAGGAAGCGGCGAAGCTGAAGAAGAACCTCGACTATCTGCAGAAGAAGTCGGTGGGGTAGGATCGGACCTGCGCTGCGCGCCGCAGGGAGGTTCCTGCTCACGCTCATAGCGCGGCCGCCGGCCGCAACCAAATTCGCGCGCATTGGGAGCGGGACGCCCTATCCCTTTTCACCCCTTTCTATCCGCGACCACGCCGTTCGTATCCTCCTTTATTCCATGGGTGATCTGCGCTGTACGCCCGGAAGGGTTACTAGGACGATTGAACATCGATACGACAGGCGAGGTCACTGATGAACGAGGGTGAAAACGGATACGCCCATTACCTCCTTGTCCGCAGCCGATTCCCTCGGAAGAGCTCGAGAAACTGCTTCGAAAAACAGGTTTGTGATCGATTGTGGACAAAAGGTCACAGAATTTCCTTTGTGACTTGGTACTTCGAGGCGCCGAAATTCACCAGCAATCCTGGTCGGATTCTCGAAGCCCTCAAGTATCCGAGGAGTTGAGCTTCGTGCTCCGACGGCATCCGTCGGGCGAGTCCCCCCTGTTCGACGGTCTCCTCTATGTGCCTTTTGGGCCTTTTCGTGGCCAATCGCGACCGTCCACCGCCGCCAAATCGTCGCGCCGCGCGACGATTTTCGAAGCTAGTAGTTCAGAATTCCGACGGCTGCCCCACGATCCGCTTCACACGATTCAGAACCTCCAGCTTGAACGACGACCACCGCTTCTCCATGATCGCCTCGCGCGCGCCCTCCACAAGCCGCTGGTAGTAGCGCAGGTTATGGAAGGAGAGCAGGATCGGGCCGAGCATCTCGCCCGCGACGAACAGGTGGCGCAGGTAGGCGCGCGAGACCTGGCAGCACGGCCCGTCGCAACGCGGGTCCAGCGGGCGCGGGTCCTCATGGAAAGAGGCGTTCCGGATCCGCAGGACGCCCTCGGACGTCCAGGCCCAGCCGGTGCGGCCGTTGCGCGTGGGCAGCACGCAGTCGAACAGGTCGACGCCGCGGTCGATCGCCTCCACGAGGTCCGCGGGCGTGCCCACGCCCATCAGGTAGACCGGGTACTGGGGCGGGACGCCGCGAAGGGCGTAGTCGAGTCCCTTGAGCAGCAGATCCTGCCCCTCACCCACCGCGAGCCCGCCGATCGCCAGCCCCGGAACGCCCGTCTCCAGCACCTCCGCCGTCCCCTCGCGCCGCACGTCGTGAAACACGCTGCCGTGACAGATCCCGAACAGCACCTGCCGCGTCGCCTTCGCCGCCACCGAACGCCGCAGCCACGCCGTCGACCGCTTCATCGCCGCCGCCGCCGTCTCCTCCTCGCACGGCCATCCCACCGGCTGGTCGAGCGGCATCATGATGTCCACCCCCAGAGCCTCCTGGATCGCCACCACCCGCTCGGGCGTCAGCGAGAGCCGCTTCCCGTCGATCGGCGACTGGAATTCCACGCCGTGGTCGTCGACCTGGAAGAGTTTTCCGAGGGAGAAGACCTGGTAGCCGCCGGAGTCGGTGAGGATGGGGCGTTTCCAGTTCATGAACTTGTGGAGGCCGCCGAGTTCGCGGACCAGGGCTTCGCCGGGGCGGAGGAAGAGGTGGAAGGCGTTGCAGAGGAGGATACGGGCGCCGGTTTCAGAGACCTGGGCGGTGGTGAGGCCTTTGACGGTCGCGTGGGTGCCGACGGGCATGAAGGCGGGGGTGGGAACATCGCCGTGGGGGAGGTGGAGGATGCCGGCGCGGGCGCGGCTGAGGGGGTCTTTATGGGAGGTGGAGAAGAGGTCGCCGGGCAGCATAAGGGGGGATGATCGCGGGTCGGCGAGCGCACGGCAAGGCCGTTCCTCGTTACTCGTTACTCGTTCCGACAATCGGAACGAGGCACGGTCAATAGACCCGGAGGATTTCCGCGCTCGGGTAATAGTAGTTCAGGATGTCGCTGGCTTCATAGCCGAGTTCGGCCATGCCGCGGCTTCCGACCTGGCAGAGTCCGACGCCGTGGCCGTAGCCGCGGCCGCGGAACAGGTAGGTCGCGCCGCGGTCTTCGACGTCGAAGGCGGTCGAGAAGAGGCGGTCCGGGCCGACGGCGAGGCGGAAGTCGAGGCCGTTCCAGGATTTTCCGCCGGCCTGGATCTTGAGGGCATGGATGCCCGGGGTTTTCTCGACGATCGCGAGACCTGAGACGTCCTTGACGCCGAGGCGGGTGCAGAGATCCTGCTTGGAGATTTCCGCCTGCCAGGCGCTCCAGCGGCTGCCGGAACAGTACTCGCAGGGCCGGCCGGAGAGCGGCGCCATGTGCGGGACGGGGAAGAAAAGATCGGCGGCCTCGGTGGAGCCGCCGCAGGTCGAATGAAAGTAGGTGCAGAAGAGGCGGCCGCCGGAAAGGAGGACGACGCCGCGCGTGGAGGCGACGACCGCGCGGGCCTTCTCGGTGTCGCGGAGCGTGCCGGCGTAGACCTGCGAACGCGTATCGTCGAGGACGTGCCACAGCTCGCTGCGCCCGTCCTTTTCGGCCTGCCGGATTTCGTAGAGCGCGTAGGTGCGGGCGGCGACGGCCTGGGCTTCGAGCGCGGCGCGCGGGTAATCGAGGGGCATTTCGGCGCCGAGAACGCCGGCAATGTACTCCTCCATGGGGACTTCGTTCACGAGGAGGAGGCGGTCCTCGTCGGTCGCGACGACGCGGAGGGCGCCGCGGTAGTAGCGGTCGCCGACCTTGAGCGAGCCGTCGAACGCCGGCAGGACCCGCAGGTCCCGTTCGGAGAAGGACTGCGCCCCGATCAGCAGGCCGCCCTTGCGCCCGGGCATCGCTACCGAAGCCGGCAGCGTGGATCCGTGGTGAAGAACTCCGCCCGACCTCGAGGAGGCCACGCGGTACTCCCCTTCCACCGCGATCACCGCCGAGTTCCCTTCCGCCGGAAAGTACTTCCCGAGCGCCACGCGGACGAGGGGCTGGCCCTGGAGGCCCTCCAGGGTGGCCTGGCTCTGCGCGGCGGGGCGCTGGACGCACGAGTAGAGGGTGAGGCCGACGACGCCGAGGAAGAACAGCTGGGCGGCGGCCTTGAGTGCGGTCGACAGCGATTTCGGCACGATGCCCCCGGGAGAATCGGCAGAGGAAGCCGTCCGGTCTTTATCGGCGCGGGGGCTGCTTCAACCGGAGGCCGTCGAGGAATTTCTCCGCTTCCGCGCGGCGGATCCATTTCGCGGGGGCCTTGGCGAGCGCTTTTTCCGCGGCGGAGAGGGCCTCGGGCGCCTGGCCGCGGAGGGAGAGGGCCTGGGCGAGGCCGAGCCAGGCTTCGGCGTCGTCGGGGCCGATGCGGAGCGCGGCGCGGAACTCGGTTTCCGCGTGCTCGGGGTCGGCGAGGGCGAGGTACGCGGACCCGCGGTTCACGAGGATTCCCGGGGTCGTGGTGCACTGGCGGACCGCTTCGTCGAAGTCCGCCAGCGCCTCGCGGGGGCGCCCCTGGCGGAGGCGGCAGATGCCGCGGGTTTCCCAGGCGAAGCTGCCGGTGGGGGCGAGTTCGATGACTTTGCTGAGATCCGCGTGGGCATCGGTGAGGTCGCCGCGCTCGAGGTGAGCGACGCCGCGGCCGTACCAGGCGACGGCGAGGCCGGGCTCCAGGGTCAGGGCCTGGTCGAAGTCCTCCACGGCCTGATCCCGCTGGCCCAGGGCCTGCCGGGCCTGGCCGCGCTCGTACCACGCCAGGGCGCGTTCGGGAATCAGCGCGAGCGCACGGTCGAAGTCCGCCAGGCCGCCGACGGCGTCGCCATTCTGGGCGCGGAGACGGCCGCGATCCATGAAAACCCAGGCGCGGTCGTTCCGAAGAGCCACGGCGCGGTCGAGGTCGGCGAGAGCATCGGCGGGCCGACCGGTCCTGCGGTACACGACCGCCCGCTGCGAAAAGGCCAGCTCCAGGCCGGGGTCGATCGCGAGCGCCGCCTCGAATGCCACCCCTGCGTCGCCGGCGCGACCGAGAATCCCGAGCGCGCACCCCCGGCCGCAGTGCGCCTCGGCGAACCGCGGGGCCGCGAGGAGAGCGGCGCCGAAGTCCTCGAGCGCCGGGTCCGGGCTCGGTGACATGAGCCGGCGCAGACCGCGCGCGAAGTAAGCCGCCACATTGCCGGGATTCAGGCGGATCGCGCTGTCGATGTGCCGCGCGCGCGCGGCGCCCGCATCGACCCGGGACAGGATCAGGTGGAAGCCCGCCGCACGGCCGCTTCCCGGTGAAGCGGCGATCTCCTCCTCGCAGACGCGAACCGCCGTGGCGACGTCTCCGCCGGCCCAGGCTGCCAGCGCCTCGTCGAGCCGGGCTTCGCCGGGTGTGCGCCACGCGCCTCCCGGCGCCCTGATCGCGGCGAAGTGTCCGGCGGCTTCGCGGCGAAGGGCCTGCGCGCGGGGAGTGTCCGCGCGGGCGTCCTGCATCTCCTCGGCCGCGAGCTCCAGGATCGCCTGGGTCAGGAGGAAGCGGGCGAGCAGCGCATGCGCCTCGTCCATCGCCGGGTCGCGGCGAACGGCCTCCCGGAATTCCGCGACCGCAGCCGTGAAGTCGCCCGTCGCGGCGAGGGCGCGGGCTCTCGCGAGCCGGGCCGGCGCCCAGGCCGGTGCGCGCTGGATCGCGCGCGCGGCGCCGTCCAGGGCGGCCTGGACCTGCGAGGCGCCGTCCGCGTAGTTCCATCGTCCCGCAAGAAGCGGCCCCGCGGCGGCCAGGGACGCGTCGGCGGCGGCGACCAGGCGCTCCGCCTCCGCCTGGTCGCGCGCGGCCTTCAATTGCGCCTCGGCGCCGCCGCCCGCGTCCGCGGCCGTCGCGTCCGGAGCGTTCCGGAACACGAGAGACTCCTGCCGGCCCGGAGCCGCCCGCTCCGCGCGATCGCCGGCCGCCGCGATGCGCGCAAGCAACCACGCGACGCCGATCCCGAGGAGGAGCACGGCCGCGACGCCCGCCGCGATCGGGATCGCCCCCCGGGGCCGCGCCACGGGGAAGCGGGGACGCGCGTGCACGGCCCGCCCCTCGAGAAACCGCTTCAGGTCCGCGGCCAGCTCCGCACCGTCCGCATATCGCTTCGCCGGTTCCTTGCTCAGGCACCTCAGGCAGATCGCTTCCAGATCGGGAGTCACGCTCGGATTCTCCGCCGAAGGCGGCGCCGCCTCCGTCGTGAGCGCGAGGTCGATTACCTGGGAACCGTGTCCCTCGAACGGCAGTTTTCCCGAGATGGCGCGGTAGAGAACGACGCCGAAACTGTACACGTCGCTCGCGGGCACGGCCTTGCGGGATCCGCCGGACGCCTGCTCGGGCGAAACGAACTGCGGCGTGCCCAGCACCACGCCCGCCAGCGTCAGCCGCTCCAGATCCGAAGGATCGACCTCTCCGGCGAGCCCGAAATCGGTCAGGAGCGCCCGCCCCTCGGACGTCACCAGGATGTTCGACGGCTTGATGTCCCGGTGAATCACGCCCTTGGCGTGTGCCTCGCCCAGAGCCTCCGCGATCTGGGCGAGCAGTTCCACTCTCTTGCGAAGCGAGAACTCCGCCCACGATTCGGCTCCGCGGAGGCAGCGGTCGAAACTGCGCCCGTCGACCAGGTCCATCACCAGATAATGCCGGCCCGCGTCTTCGCCGACGTCGAGCACGGAGACGATCGAAGGATGCCGGAGACGGGCCGCGGAGCGCGCTTCGCGCACGAATCTCTCCACCGCGGTTCCGTCGGGAGGAACCTCTCCGGAATTCAGCGTCTTGACGGCCACGCGCCGCTTGTAGTCGGGATCCCAGGCCTCGTACACGATCCCCATGCCTCCGCGGCCGACGACGCGCCTGAGCTCGAATCGGCCGATCCGGCCCAGGTCCGGGCCGCGGCCTGGGGCCTTCGGACTCCAGGTGTCCGTGGCTCCGGCCGAGGGGCCGCCGGGTTCCGTCGAAGAGACCTCGTCGCGCGACGAAGACGGACCCGCAAGCCACGCTTCCGTGGATTGCTCCCCCGGTTTCCGGGGATCCGATGCGGGCGGATGGCCCCCTTCCCCCATAGAGAGCAGTCTAGCGGAAGAAGAGCAAGGTCAGCAGTGCGAAGAGAGGGAGCAGGACGGCGGCGGACCAGGCCATGTAGCCGAAGAAGCTGGGCATTTTCACGCCCGCGTGTTCAGCGACGGCCTTGACCATGAAGTTGGGGCCGTTGCCGATGTAGGTCATGGCGCCGAAGAAGACGGCGCCGCAGGAGATGGCGGCAAGTGTGTGCCGGGTGGTGCCGACGATTTCGTCCGGGAGGAACTGGGAGGTGGCGAGGAACGCGAGATACGTGGGCGCGTTGTCGAGGAAGGCGGAGAGGCTGCCGGTCGCCCAGAAGAAGTGCCAGGGTTCGCGGAGTCCCATCTCCGGACCTTTCTCGCGGAGCACCGCGAGGGCGGGGATCATCGCCGCGAAGATGCCGGCGAAGAGGACGACGACTTCGACGAAGGGGTGCCACGAGAATTCGTTGGCCCGGCGGAGTTCCTGGCGCGTGAGCCTGAGGGAGATACCGGAGAGGGCGATCAGGCCGAGGCACTGGAAGATCTGGGCGGCCATCTCGCCGTGCCGGGGGTGGACGTAGAGTCCGCCGGCAAGGACGACGCCGATGACGCCGAGGAGCAGCAGGAAATTGAACGAGCCGTCGATCCCGAATCTCCCGTGGGCCTGCGTGTCCGCGAGGATGTCCGGATGAGCGAGGGTGCCCTCCCGGTTGAAGACAATCTGATCCAGAATGCTGAATATGAGAAGCACGGCGCCGAGGGCGACCGCCCACTCTTTCCACAGGGTGAGCGTCCACTGGAACGGCACGCCCTTGAGAAAGCCGAGGAACAGCGGCGGGTCGCCGAGCGGCGTGAGGCATCCACCGATGTTGGCGACGACGAATATGAAGAAGATCACGAGGTGCGTCCGCTTCTGCCGCCGGCGGTTGGCGGCGAGAAACGGCCTCAGGAGGAGCATGGCGGCGCCCGTGGTCCCGATGAGATTCGCGAGGACGGCGCCGGTGGCGAGGAGGGCGGAATTCGAGATCGGCGTGCCGGCGGGCGTTCCACGGATGCGGATCCCGCCGGTGATGGCGAAGAGGGAGCCGAGGAGCGAGACGAACGCGAGGTACTCAAGGGCGGTGTGTCCGAGCGAGACCGGGTCGACAAACCCCACGTAGGCGGCGGCGGGGATACCGAAGAGAGCGCCGACCAGGGCCTTGTTCCGGTTGCGATGCCACCAGTGTTCCGCGACGAGAGGAAGGAGCGCGATGGCGAGGAGGAGCCCGACGAACGGGGCCACGGTCCACGGGGGCATGTGAATGGTGCCGACGGATGCGAGCAGCGTCACGGGCTCCTCAGGAGGGGCGGAGGGGGCGTGATCTTACTGCCAGACGGAGGAGGTGGCAAGTCGACGGGTCCGATCCGCCTTGCGCCGGCGGCTGCGACCGACTAGTTTGGAGGCCAAAGGAACCAGGAATTTCGATTTCCGGGGGGGAGGCACGCGCGTGAAACGGCGGGAATCCGGCTCGCGAACCGACGGCCGCCGCGAGGCGATCGGGGAAATCATCCAGGCGGTGCAGAGGATCGTAAAGGTCACCTACCAGTTCACCAGCCGCGGCCTCCGCGATTTCGGCGTTTCCGGCCCCCAGGTCTGGGCGCTCCGGACCCTGGTGGAGGAAGGCCGGCTGACTGTCGGCGAACTCGCGACGCGGATGTACCTTCACATCAGCACCGTGAGCGTGATCGCCGACCGGCTGGAGAAAGCGGGCCTCGTCGACCGTGAGCGGAGCGAGGAGGACCGGCGCGTGGTCCACCTGTCGATCACGCCGCACGGGCGCGAGCTGGTGAGAAAGGCACCGGTGCCGCCGCGGGCGCGGCTTCCGCTCGGGCTGGACCGGCTGAACACCTCCGACCTGCTGAATCTCCAGGCGGCGATGTCGCAGCTCTCCGAGATCATGGGAATCTCGAAAGTGCCGCCGTCTTCAGAGGCCTGAGGACGGGGCGCCGTTCCGACGGTCCGGCGCGCCCGCCCCCGGCCTGGTGGAGGAGCCTATTTCTTCGCCTCAGCGCTCGAGACCCTGAAGTATGTCACGGGCTCCGTGAAATAGGTCAGCGTGATGTCGCACAGGATCGGCGACATCGTCACCGGAACCAGCGAAGCGATCTCAAACCAGCCCATGTAGGAAAGCTCCGATCCCGGCGTGATCTTGGATTTGATCGGAAGACCCGCGCAACCGTCGTAGTAGTACGCGTCGACGTAGGACCCGCCCGACTTGATCCGCAGCGCCGGCGTGATGTGCCCGAACGACGTCGTCGGAGCGCTTCCGTCGTGCCCGTACAGGTGTACGTGGAACGGATGGTAGTGCGTGCAGGTCAGGGTCCCGACGGTCACGTCCTTCGTCGAGCACTCCGTCTCGAGATAGGTCAGACGTTTCTTGTAGACGCCCGCCTTCTCCAGCTTGTACCCCGTGCCGCTCTTGTACGTGGAGCCGTCGTAGTACGACACGCTGTGGTAGCGATTTCGGGGGGTAAACGCCGCATCGTGACTTCTCCAGTGGTGCATGACGACGTTGTCGATCAGGCCGTGCCAGCGCGGCGTGCTGTGCCCGTAGCTGCCGTCGGAGTGGAAACCGCATCCGACGTCGAAACGGGGGCCCTGGCCGACGTCGTTGTTGGGCGCGGTCGGGTGGACCAGGAACGGGAGGACCATGGCCTTGCAGGGGTAGACCGGCTGGCCCAGTTTGGTATTGACGTCGGGCCCGAGGGGGTCGCCCGTGAGAATCCCGGCGGCGGGGACGCCGTCCACGAAGAGCATGGCATTGTGAGGCACGAGCACCGGGGCCCCGCCGATCAGGACGTTCTGGGCGGCGACCCAGTTGGCTTCCACATGGTGCCAGGTGTGCGGTTTCCACTGGTGGTTGGCGTACATGATGTAGAACTTGCCGTCCTGGGCGCAGTAAAACTCCAGGTACACGCGGCTGAGCTGGATGTAGCAGGAGACGCGGTAGTTCATGCCGTAGTTGCTGGTGGTCACTCCTGTGCCCCACTCGAAGATGTACTGGCGGCTGCAGGGGTGGATGGTGTACGGGCTGCCCCAGCCGCCCGACACGGTGTGCTGTTTGCTCCGTGTCGCCCAGTTCCAGAGGTCGATCTCGGGCTTGACGGTCATTTCGATCGTGCAATCGGGGCTCGGAACTTCGTCAGGCCAGTAAGTGTGGTAGCGCCCCCTGCGGACGTTGTTGATGTAGATTCCGAAGTTCTGGAGATCGCAGCCGTTGTCCCAGAAGTTCGCGCCCGTCCCGCCGCCGGCGCCGCCCCACGACCAGCCGATGTCGGCCGCCGTCGGCTCGATCTGGTAGGGCTTGAAACTGGAGGCGTAGGCGCTCATGTAGCCCACGTCGGCGGGATTCGAGTTGAGGAGGTTGGAGGTCATCGAGGCGCCGTCGGCGAAGCACGTCGGCATCGAGTAGTTGTACTCCGGGTGTCTCGGACCACCGCCTGCGGCTCCCCAGCCGCCCGCGGCGTCGTGCCACGCCCTGCGGTGGCTCTGGTTCGGGTAGAGCGAAGCCATGTTGAACCCTGCGACGAACGAAACCGCGCACGCCTTGGAGGCCGTGTAGTCCGTCGGGCTGCTGTACGGGTTGTTCACCGTCGCCACCGGCCCGGTCATCGGCCCGAACG